>JAYSXR010000075.1:0-53224 GCA_043717145.1 Chitinophagaceae bacterium
CTATGTAGATTTTAGCTTTGGTTAGAGAAACTTCATTACTCACCGATTCATATTGTTTACCAGCTACAGAAGTGCCTATCAGTTTAAACTGTGAAAGGGTATCCCACAAAGTCTTTACACTAACGGGGAAGCTAATCATTCCCTTACCATACTTATTGGTTATTACTAACCCCAGTAAATTGGCATCCGCTTCCTGCCCCAGGTATACTTTTACAGAAATATTCGGAACGGCAATAAATTTCTTTTCAATTTTAGATTTGGTAAAAATAGAAACGAAGGGAAAGGTATTATTATTAAGATGATAAACTACGTCTACCAGCAGTTTTGGTTTTGGTTCTTCTGCCAAAACGATACTATTGTAAAAAGCAGTGATGAGAACAAAGAACAGTTTATAATTATTCAGCAGTTTCATGTTGTTCGGTTATGGTTTCATGAATAGGTATGATAGGGAAAATCCTTGCAAAAAAAGTAATCACTAGTAAAGCACCAGCCAATGAGCCTATGGCGATGGCCCATTCTTCCCAACTTGGGAAATAATGATGGTAACTTTCCGGCACATTATACATGGGTAAAAAAGGATGCAGCAATGTTGGTGTAACAATCAGATATCTTTTAAACCAGGCACCTATTACGATCATGATACCCGCCACAAACATGGGTACCGGTTTTCGTCCC
Source organism: Chitinophagaceae bacterium (assembly GCA_043717145.1). Classification (GTDB taxonomy): domain Bacteria; phylum Bacteroidota; class Bacteroidia; order Chitinophagales; family Chitinophagaceae; genus Sediminibacterium. Next base: position 676 of record JAYSXR010000075.1, read on the forward strand.
TTTTTAAAAAGCAGAATGGCAATAGGGATAAGCATACCCACGCAAATAGCAAACCAGAATAAAGGTGCAAACTCACCCGCAAACAGTTGTGTTAAATGCGCTTCTTCTGGCTTTTTCATTTTAAAAGCAGGTACCAGATATTCGTTTACATTAAAGTATAAATACAATAAAGCAAGCATGACCACAATTTTACCCATCTTATCGAAATGAATTTCATTAATGTATTTTTCAAGCTTGTACACTTTCCTAAAAACATACATGGCTACTACTACCCCACCTGCCCCTACCAGGAATGCCCCTGAAATAAAATACGCTCCAAAATTGGTACTATCCCAACCCGGCCGGTAAGTAGTGGCAAACAACCAGGACGTAACAGTGTGAATACAAAAAGCTACCGGAATAATGGTGATACATAAAATGGTAACTGCTTTATTATTTATTTTTTCTTGAATGGCAAGCCCTTTCCAAAAAGATCCTAGGAAACGATACATTTTTTGTAACCCTTTAGCATCCTTACTTTCCCTTGCAATTAATATTTTTAAATCGGGCAGCAATGGCAGGTAAAGTAGAAGCAGGCTGATAACGAAATATGTGCTTATTACAATTACATCCCATACAATCGGGGATTGAATACGGCCATACATAAACAGGTTCACAAATCTTTCCGGACGGCCCATATCCACAATAATAATAAGTGATGCGAAAACGATGGCTGATACAGCGATAATTTCTGCAATACGCGTAAGTGGTGTACTCCAGTGCACATCAGCCAGTCTGAATACGGCTGTAATTAACGAACCCACAAGGCTTATTGCGACAAAGAATACAAAATTAGAAATATAAATACCCCACGACACATAATCCCGCATACTGGTTACCACCAATCCATATCGCAATTGGCGGTAGTAGGCAAAAGCGCCTATCAATGCTATTACTATTAATGCCCCGGTCCATATCATTCCCCGTTTTCCAAATTTCTGCGGAAGCAGGTCTCGTGTAATTTGTTCATTTATTAAAGCAGTTGTATTTCCCACGGTCAGTTATTTTAATTGGTATTTTTTATCTTCAGAAGCCACATTGTCGAGTCCGGATTCATACGGAAAATTCCGGTTTGTGGGTGGCAGGTAGTAAACGCGTGGTTTTGTACCCAGGTCTTCCATCAATCTATATCCGGCTTTACTCTTGATGAGTTCACTAAAACGGAATGTTTCTGTACCATTGGTTACCGAATCTTCATTCATATCACCAAAAGCAAAAACACCGTTGGGACAGGCAGATACGCAGTGTGGTAACTCCCCTTTTCTTGCCATATCCGGACAGAAATCACATTTACTAACGGTACCCATCTTTTGCGGCATACTTGTTTCGCATGAGTATGGCTGTACAGCAACTTCTTTTTCAAGAACGGGTTCCTGCCAGTTGAAAACGCGTGTTGAATAAGGACAGGCTGCCATACAAAAACGGCAGCCAATACAACGGTCGCTATCTATCAAAACAATCCCATCCTGTCTTTTAAAAGTGGCATCTACGGGACAAACTTTAACGCAGGGGGGCTCATCGCAATGCATACAGGTAGTAGGTTCCCAATATGGTGCAGTATGTTCAGCATCCTGCATGGGAAGTACTTTTATCCAGTTTTGTCCGGGATTTAACTGGTGCGCATGGTTACAGGCAGATTTGCAGGCACCTACATTTTTACACCTCGAAAGGTCAATCACCATAACGAATTTTTTACCATCTATCCCTTTTCTGGCTTCACTATTTGATATTGGCAAATCGGGTACTGGCTTTAAAAATGCTTTATCCATTTCAATAATCTCTCCGTCCACCGATAACAACTTTACTGTTTCTCCCGACGCTTTTACACTATTATCCGAATAACCATCAAATGGATTTTTTTTGACAGAGCAGCCGGTGGCCACACCAGCTGCCAGTAAACCGGCGGTCAGAAACTCTCTTCGCGATGCATTTTTATTTTCCATACGTTTATTTTAAATTAACCCGCCGGGGTTGGTATTACTTTTGGTCACAAATTCCTTTAACTGGTTGTCAGTAATTTTTTTTCTTTTCTCACCCATGATTTTTGATACGTCAACCGATACCAATTTCCCATCCTGGGTAAGCATTTTTACAATTTGTGGTTCCGGCGCGCAGCTTATTATACCAGCTTTTCGGAAAGAAAAAATGTTTCGGAATTGTAAACCTGCGAATAATGCAATAGAGCCTAATCCGCCCCAACGCAATAGTTTTCGGCGTAGGGCCTGTTGCTCAGTAGTTTCATTTTGATCAGTATTATTTGCCATAAGGATAGTTGAAAAAAAATAAACAGTTATAAAAAACATGGTTTGATATATGTCCAATCCAGGCTTGTTAATATCCGGCTGATTAATACCAGGGGTATCTGTACAATTATTTTTTAAGTGTACGGATATAACTAATCACATTCCAAATATCCTCTTCGCCGTCTACTTTCTTTTTAAAGGCTGGCATATCATTCCTTCCTTCAGAAATTTTATAAAAGAAAGTACCGTTACTTTGCTTCTGAACCGAGGTTGTTGTAAAATCACCCGGTTCTGTTTTTAACTGTGCAGCCTTCGAACCATCACCCAATCCGGCTTTACCATGACAGGAAGCGCAGTGTTTTGTCCACACTTCTTTGCCTTCTTTTATTGATGACGCTTCTGCTTTCACTGGAGAATTCATTTTCTCAAATTTCTCAGGTACAGGCCACGGTTTTGTAACTTGTTTAAAAGCCGTAAGCGTAATGGCTGTGGTGGCTACTGCCAAAAAAATGGATAGCTTACTAATTTTTGATCTCATGTTTATTATTTTAAAGGTTATTCAGGAATTGATTTTGTAATGTAAATGTTCAGAAATAAACCTTCGCTCTTTTATGATAGCTATCAATGCTATTTATGATTTAAGTCATATATCGCTGTAAACAGAACTACCCAGGACACAATTTTTTGTTAAATGAAAGAGGTTTTTACAAAGAAGTTGTCAAAAATGAGTTGTGGGGAAATAGCTTGAATGCTATACCAGCGAAGGCTTACACAATTTTAGGATTCATGAATGATACGAAATAGTAATCATTAGATTTTCAGGTTCCTGAAAAAATCTGCCTCCTCCATCTCCTTGACTTCACCCGGCTGAAGATTGTCTAGTCGTATATCTTCAATGGATATCCTTATCAATCGCTTACAACGATGATGTATCGCTGCTACCATTTTTCGAACCTGGTGAAACTTGCCTTCGCTTAAAGTAACCTGCAACCAGGTATTCGGAACATCATCCCGCAACTCATACCCTGAACAAAATAAATTTTCCGGTTGCTCAACAATTGAAACATCGCAGGGGGTAGTTATATAATCAGCGCCGCCTTTTATGCGGATAGCTATACCAGTTCGCAACCGTTGCAGGCTTTCTTCACTAACCCGGTGCTTTACCTGCACGAGGTAGGTTCGTGAATGCGGCATCTCTCCCTGAAATAAAAGTCGGGTTATTTTCTGGTTAGTTGTTAACAACAAAAGGCCTTCAGAATGGTTGTCGAGCCTACCAATAGCATGTGTGCCTTCCGGAAAATCAAACTTTATATCACCCAGCAAGCGCACATCATGCGTGCTTACAAACTGAGATACCATATTATAGGGCTTGTTAATAATGAAATACCGGTGCATACCCATACAATGTGAATTAAAGATATATGTCTGACCAGACACTATACAAACTGTGAATTATGCAATTTATTGCCATAGTTGTGTAACAGTATCCGGTGTGTTAATAAGACATTTGCCCCGAAAAGTAATCTTCGTTAGACTTATTAAAAAAATTGTTATACACGTATTACCTACAAATTATATATTACCAAATAAATCAAGAATGAAAAAGAATGAAACAAAGCTGTTGCCGCTTATGTTAGGCATCTTTACAGTTATATTCACAATAGTTTCCTGCAAATCAGGCACAGATTCAAATGCTGCTGCGGCAGATTCCATTCAGGCGAAAACTACAGCTGATTCAATCATTTTAGTCCATAAAGATTCCGTAAAAAAAGTAATGGTTATGCAGGGAACTGCAAAACCTAATCCTGCCAAAGTACGCGGTAAAGGTGTAGTGGTTTTTCAGACAGATATGGATAAAGAGTATGAGCAGCAATATTCCAAAATGGTTATAGAAATGGATAAAGAAGGTATTTATAACAGAACCGAAATCCGACCATCTTATCCGGGCGGACAAAAAGCATTGGCAAAATTCATTCAGGACAACATCGTGTATCCTGAAAATGCTTTAGAGAATGGGGTTGAAAGTAGCGTAGATGTTGTTTTTGCAGTGGATGAAAATGGAAAAGTATATACACCTATGGTAAAAGGCGACAGGGCCGGGTACGGTTTAGATGATGCAGCATTAAATGTAGTAAGCAAAATGCCCAGGTGGAACCCAGGGCAGATTAAAGGGCATAATGTGAAAAGTTACTATACTTTACCGATCAGCTTCAAAATAAATTAAGAAATTTACGATCGTTTTACAGAAGCAATTGTTTATTAGCCCCCAGGTATAAAAGCCAGGGGGTTTTTGTTTGCCGCCATAAAATTGAGAAGAATTTGCATTATTATTACAGCCAGAAATATTCAGGTATGGAACAAAACCACAGTGATCCGCTGCATGGCATAACTTTAGAAAAAATCGTTACAGAACTGGTAGCGCATTTTGGTTGGGAAGACCTCGGGCAACATATCCCCATCAATTGCTTTAAGAGTAACCCAAGTATAAAATCCAGCCTTACATTCCTGCGCAAAACACCCTGGGCAAGAAAAAAAGTAGAAGAGTTATATGTACGGATGGCAGAAAAGTAAAAAGAGTGATGGCCTGTTGCCACCACTCCTCTTGTTTGTAACACTTTTTAGTTTACATGATCTCATGTTTCTGAGGTTGTTTTCCCGGTATCAATGGCAAGCTAACCTCTAACACTCCATCCACATATTTTGCGGCGATGTTTGTTTAATCAATTGATTCGTCGAGCGTGAAAGCCCTTTCAAATCCCCCACGGCTATATTCCCTTTTTATCCAATCCCGACGCGCAAAGCCATCGGGAGGTAAATAAGATACCGTGAGTTGAGTTCCTTTTACATCAAGGTGAAAATGTTCCTTGATGCGTCCCGGGGCAAATACCAGTATTTCAAAGCTCTTGCCCGTCTTGTAAATATTTACGGCAGCTCTTTGCATTGAGCGGATAAGCAGGTGCCGGTTCCTGCTTCCTTGTTCGCCTTTAGCGGCGCATGACTGATTATAGTGCATGTTTTCCTTTTTTTAATGAATAAATAGTTTACAATAAGAAAGACGGGCGAACAGAAAAAATAGTGTACCATTTTTTATTTTTTATTTTTATTCATAAAAAACAGATTAGCCCGAACCATAACTAACTTAATTTTTTTCCCTTTTTTACTTTTTAAAGCCAGTATTATGACAACTAAAAATAAGATCGCATTAGTTACAGGTGGAAGCCGGGGATTAGGTAAAGACATGGCCATTCGTTTGGCCGAAAAAGGCACTAATGTAATTATTACCTATCAATCACAAAAAGAAGCGGCTGAAGCAGTAGTAGCCCAGATAGAAGCGGGTGGTCAAAGAGCAGCCGCTTTACATTTAGATGTAGCTGACTTCAACTCATTGGATGGATTTCTGCAGCAGGTATTACAAACATTACAGAGTAAGTGGGGTGTTACTACATTTGATTTCCTGGTAAATAATGCAGGTATCGGTGCTACCATTCCATTTATGCAGGTAACCGAAGAAGACTTTGACAGGTTTATGAATATCCATTTCAAAAGCGTTTATTTTCTTACACAGAAATCTTTACCTATAATGACTGATGGAGGACGCATCATCAATATCTCTACCGGTACCACAAGGTTTTGCGTGCCAGGATATTCTGTGTATGCTTCTATGAAAGGGGCTATAGAAACGCTAACCAAATACCTTGCAAAAGATTTAGGTTCCAGAGGCATTACCGTAAATGTGGTTGCACCCGGCCCTATAGAAACTGATTTCAATAACGCTGCAATTAGAAACAATCCTGAGCGAAAAGCAGCTATGGCTTCCATGATAGCGTTGGGAAGGGTTGGCCAGGCGAATGATATCGGAGGCGTTATCGCCTTTCTATGCTCTGCAGATGGAGGCTGGATCACCGGGCAACGTATCGAAGCATCAGGTGGTGTGTCTTTATAAAAATAATAAACCTATTGTTTTAGCCGCATGTTCACAAATCATTAAATTACTGATCTGCAAGCATGCGGCTAAATTTTTCTTCCATACAATCATTATCAAGCTAAAAACCCGACTGGATTTATCTCTTAGCGCGTTGATATTGAACAGGCCATCCTACATCATGGTGTAATTGTGCAGCAGCATGTAAAGGGAAATAAGGATTCCGCAACAATTCACGGGCTAATAATACCAAGTCGGCTTCCTCATTCATCAATATATTTTCTGCCTGCTGCGCTTCCGTTATTAAACCAACTGCCCCTGTTAATATATTTGCCTCATTTTTTATTTTTTTGGCAAAAGGAACCTGGTAACCGGGCTGCAACAGAATTTTGGCATTACCGGCATTGCCACCCGATGAACAATCTATCAGATCAACACCTGCTGTTTTTAATAATTGGGAAAGTTTTATCGAATCTGTAATATCCCATCCACCTTCTATCCAATCTGTTGCTGAGATACGAACAAATAATGGCAGGCTTTCGGGCCATACGGATTTAACAGCGGTGACAACTTCCATTAATAACCGGATACGGTTCTCAAAAAAACCACCATATTCATCTATTCGGAAATTACTTAATGGTGAAAAAAACTGGTGCAGCAAATAACCATGGGCCGCATGTATCTCTATTACCTGGAATCCTGCTTTTTCTGCACGAATCGTTGCATTTTTGAAATCTTCCACCACCTGTTGTATTCCTTCTTTCGTTAAAGCAAGAGGTAACATAGTCCCTTCTTTAAACGGAGTGGGGTTGGGTGCAACAATTTGCCATCCACCTTCTGAAACGGGTATTTGTTGCCCGCCTTTCCATGGTTCTGCACAACTGGCTTTTCTGCCGGCATGGGCCAGTTGTATGCCCGGTACTGCGCCTTGTGCTTTTATAAATTTTGTGATTTGTTCAAGTTTAACGGTATGTTCATCTTTCCATATGCCGAGATCAAATTCTGTAATCCTCCCTTCGGGTGAAACAGCGCAGGCTTCAGAAATGATTAACCCAGCCCCGCCTACAGCACGGCTGCCGAGATGCACCAAATGCCAATCATTTGCAAAACCATCCAGCGAAGAATATTCACACATCGGTGATACGACGATCCTGTTTTGCAAAGTGATGGACCGGATGGTTAGTGGTTCAAAAAGTTTAGCCATAAAACGGGTTAATTAATTTACAAATGTGAAAGTAAAAGAGTTGAATCTATAATAAAATTAAAGGATGACTCTATGATGACCCGATCAACTTTATTTGTTAAACAAATGATTTATAGGAAAGCCCCCACAAAATGCAGAGGCTTTCCTATAAATCATATTGAAATCAGCGTAATCAGCGGTTTACTTTACCTCTTCAAATTCTGCATCTGTAACCGTTTCACCACCTGCCTGCGCACCTGCATTAGCTTGTGTACCAGCATCAGTTCCTGGTTGCGGGCCACCGGCTGCACCTGTTTCGGTCTGTGCTTTGTAAATTTCTTCACTGGCAGCGGTCCAAGCAGTATTCATCTCAGCCATAGCTGTATCAATACCTGCAATATCCTGATTTTTGTGCGCTTCTTTTAATTTTTCCAAAGCGGTTTCGATAGGTACTTTTTTGTCGGCAGATATCTTCTCACCAAATTCCTTGAACTGCTTCTCGGTTTGGAAGATCATACTATCCGCGGCATTGAGTTTTTCTACTTTCTCCCTTGCTTCTTTATCAGAGGCTTCATTAGCTTTGGCTTCGGCTTTCATTTTTTCTACTTCTTCTTTGCTTAAGCCACTACCTGCTTCTATGCGTATCTTTTGTTCTTTACCGGTGCCTTTGTCTTTTGCACTTACATGCAACATACCATTGGCATCAATATCGAACGTTACCTCAATTTGTGGCACACCGCGTGGTGCAGGGGGGATGCCATCCAGGTTAAACATACCCAGACTTTTATTCTGGTTTGCCATAGGCCTTTCTCCCTGCAATACATGTATCTGTACACCCGGCTGGTTATCGCTGGCCGTTGAATATACTTCTGTTTTTTTGGTTGGGATAGTTGTGTTGGATGAGATCATGGTTGTCATGATACCGCCCATGGTTTCAATACCCAAGCCTAATGGCGTTACATCCAGTAACAATACATCTTTCACTTCTCCGGTTAATACAGCACCTTGTATGGCTGCACCCAAAGCAACTACTTCATCAGGGTTAACCCCTTTGTTTGGTTTTTTACCGAAGAATTTTTCTACAATCTCCTGCACTTTAGGGATACGAGTTGAACCTCCAACCAATATCACTTCATCAATCTGGGATATGTTATATGCTGCATCTTTCAATGCGTCTTCGCATGGCTTTAAGCAACGGGCGAATAATTTATCTGCTAACTGTTCAAATTTTGCACGGCTCAATTTTACCACCAGGTGTTTGGGCACCCCATCCACGGCAGTGATATAAGGAAGATTGATCTCTGTCTCAGAAGAAGAACTCAATTCAACTTTTGCTTTTTCTGAGGCTTCTTTCAAACGCTGCAAAGCCATCGGATCTTTACGCAGGTCTATGGCTTCCTGTGATTTAAATTCATCAGCCAACCAATCCATAATCACTTTATCAAAATCATCTCCCCCCAAATGTGTATCACCATTGGTTGATTTTACTTCAAATACACCATCACCCAATTCAAGAATAGAGATATCGAATGTTCCGCCACCCAGGTCAAAAACGGCGATTTTCTGATCGGCATGTTTTTTATCAAGCCCGTAGGCCAATGCTGCTGCGGTTGGCTCATTTACAATCCTGCGGACAGTTAATCCAGCAATTTCACCGGCTTCTTTGGTTGCCTGGCGCTGCGCATCATTAAAATAAGCCGGAACGGTAATAACTGCTTCAGTAACCTCATGTCCAAGATAATCTTCAGCTGTTTTCTTCATTTTTTGAAGAATCATGGCTGAAATCTCCTGCGGGGTGTATAGACGATCATCAATAGCCACACGAACCGTATTATTGTCACCTTTGGCAACTTTATAGCTCCAATGACTAATTTCTTCGGTCACTTCGTCGTAACGGCGACCCATAAAACGTTTTACACTACTGATAGTGTTTTGCGGATTGGTAATTGCCTGTCTTTTGGCAGGGTCCCCAACCTTACGCTCACCATTTTTCAGGAAAGCCACAACCGAAGGGGTGGTTCTGCGCCCTTCATCATTGGCAATTACTACCGGCTCGTTACCTTCCATAACGGCCACACAACTGTTAGTTGTTCCTAGGTCAATTCCTATTATTTTACCCATAAATTTTGAATTTCTTATTAATAATTAAATTTATTTAGGCAATCACCATGCCATCCGGCTGAAAATGCAAAATTGTCAGCCCCGTGCCCCTACTATTCACATTATTACAGTTTACAATGTGTAAAAGGGAATTTTTATGACAGTCTGAATAATCAATAAAAGATCTTAAATTGTACCCTTAGGAATTTAAGGCTTCTCCTCCAGAAGCCGTTAAAACACCCTTCTAAAATCCAATCCACGATAGAATCAGTGTTTATCTAACCCCCGTGTATAAACTTTTGTGAGATTTTGATGAGAATTGACTTTCCCCGGTGTAAAGCGTTTTTATTTTTGTGTACGCTATTGATGTGTTCCTCCGTTTGGTCGCAACGTGGCTTTATACATGGCAAGGTCATCAATGATTTTACCAAAGAACCTGTTCCATTCGCAAGTATATTTTGGAAGAAAGCCGGTTTTGGCTCTACCAGCGACAGTGCAGGTAATTTCATCGTACGGCTTAGTCATAGCCTTGATGATACTTTGGTGGTGAGTTATGTAGGTTTTGCCGATGTATATAAACGCATCCGCAACACCACAAAAGATACTGCCGATGTAGAACTTATACTTCGCGAACTGAAACAGGCCAATACAGTGGAAGTAAAAAGTAAATTCAACAAAGGCCTCCGGTGGTGGAAGTTCATTGTTGCTAATAAGGCAAAAAATAACCCCTACAAATACCAGAACTATTCTTACGAGTTATACAATAAGATGGAACTGGATATTAATAATGTAAGCCGAAAATATTTCACAGATAAAAAACTACTGAAACCTTTTGTTTTCCTGTTAGACAATATTGACAGTGTTTCAGACCATAAACCCTTTCTCCCGGTATATATGACAGAAGCTTTATCGGATTATTATTATTCCACTGATCCCCATAAAGTCCGCGAAGAGATCAAAGCAGCCAAAACTGATGGGATGAAAAATGAAAGCATGCTCCAATTCATTGGCGGCATTAACCAGAAAGTAAATGTGTATGAAAATTTTACCAATGCATTGGGCAAAGAGTTCATCAGCCCCTTAAGTGATGTGGGTGATAAGTACTATAATTATAAAGGGGCCGATACCCAATATATCTCGGGGCAACGTTACCTGCACTTATTATTCACACCTAAACGAGAGGGGGAAAACACATTTAGTGGTGATTGTTGGATACATGGGGGCAACTGGGGCATTTACCGGATTAACCTTAACATATCAGCTACCGCCAACATCAATTATGTGAACAGGCTAAGCATACTGCAGGAATTCAGCCTGCGGTCGGATAGTGCCTGGATGTTTGCTAAAGATAAAACGGTGATTGACTTCACCCCTTTCGGAAAAGAAAAATTGTCCTTCATTGCCCGCAGAACAAGTACATATAAAGATGTTAAGGTGAATGACCCATCCATTACTAAAAAACTGACTACAAATGGACAAAAAGAAGAAGTGGTAGTTGATGAATCGGCCAGGGATAAAGACAAACAGTTCTGGAGCCGTCAACGGCATGAGGAACTCAGTGTGAATGAGCAGAAAGTTTACCGGATGATGGATACGATAAAAACCATTCCTGCTTTTATCAGATATACCAAAGCACTCACATTTATTTTTGACGGACATAAGAAATATGGTAATATAGAAATCGGCCCTTGGTATAAGTGGATCAGTGGTAATCAGCTGGAACGTTTACGCACCCGGTTTGACCTCGGCACCACCGAACAATTCAGTAAATACCTTCGCCTCCATGGCTACCTTGCTTATGGCTTAAAGGACGCCCGTTTTAAAGGCCGTGCAGATGTTACCTATAAATTACCGCGCGATAATGGCGTTACCTTGTTCAGTTCTTATACGCATGACCTGGATAATGGCAGAACGCGTTACAATGATGAAGATATTACCACAGATAATATTTTCAGTCAGTTGATACGCCGTCCAAATATCCCCCAGAAATTTCTGGGTGTGGAAGAAATTAAAATAGCTATTACCAAAGAATGGAAAAACAAATTTTCTATACAACCATTTTTTACACGCACCAGCTTTGAAACGTTCAACCCACTACCTACTACATCCTCTTTATTAAGCCATGCAAAGCAGGATCAGATTGCCAGTTCTGAAGCTGGTTTACGATTGAGATATGCACCCGGCGAAAGAACGTTTGCCCGCCATAGAAAAGAGGTAAAACTAAAAAGTAATCTGCCCATATTTGAGGTGAGAGGGGCATGGGGTATTAGAAACGTGTTCCAATCAAACTATCAGTACCTCCGTTTAAATGCCAACATTTCACAAAACGTGCGCATACCCCGTTGGGGAAAGCTTAATTATTTAATATATGGCGGGAAAATCTTTACAGATGAATCTCTCCCTTTTATGTTATTGGAAACCCATCCCGGCAATGAGATATACTATTATAATAAACAATCTTTTAACCTGATGAACAGGTTTGAATATGTTAGCGACAAATTTGCCGGTATTAATATCGAACATAACCTTGAGAAGAAATTCCTGAACCTGGTGCCTTTTATGCGCAAATCCAATATGCGCCAGTTCTGGAACTTTAAAAGCGTGTGGGGTAACCTCACCGATAAAAGCCGGGCACTCAACCGTATTGAGTATTACAATGAATATCGCTTACGCTCATTACGCGGCGGATTCTATACTGAAATAGGAACCGGGTTTGAAAATATTTTTAAATTGTTCCGGATAGACTTTGTGTGGCGCAATGCACCTTTACGAAATATACCTCCCGGGTTAAACCCTCTGCTCTTTAAATCAAATACAAATGATTTTGGGGTTTTCGGAAGTGTTCGTCTGCAATTTTAATATTGGGTAATCTACTCCCCAACAATCGGCAGCTTTCGTTAATTTTAAAGATGCGTAGAAGATCCCTGAGGTTTTTTATAGTAATCCCTTCCCTGTTAATTGGATTGATTGGGAATACCATTCCCACTGTGCGTTTACAGGCAGGTATGATTTTAAGGGAATCAGTAATTATTGCCCGGGCAAATTACAATCTTAATGCAGGCGTATCTCTTTTCGGGTCACTAATCATAATAGAAGGAAAAAATATATCGATTGATTTCAATCATTCTATTTTACAGGGGTCTAACGAGAAAGTAAATCCCAATGAATTTTATGGCTTAGCCATACTTATCAAAAAAGGTTCCAAAAATATCATCATCAAAAACGCTTTTATACATGGGTATAAAGTAGCCATCCTGGCCGATAGTGTTGAGAATCTCACTATTGAAAACTGTGATCTCAGTTATAACTGGCGGCAGCATTTACATAGTAACCTGGAACGAGAAGATATAAGTGATTGGATGAGCTATCACAAAAATGAAAATGATGAGTGGCTCAGGTATGGTGCAGCTATTTATCTGAAAAATTGTAGTAAGGCAATCATTTCAAACAATACGGTTACGGGTGGCCAATGTGCATTGATGATGACGAAATGCGAAAAAGCCGAAGTATACGATAATAATTTTTCTTTTAACTCAGGCATAGGTATTGGTTTGTACCGGAGCAGCAACAATAAAATATACCATAACCGGCTTGATTATAATGTAAGGGGATACAGCCATGGAAAGTTCAAACGCGGGCAGGACAGCGCGGCTATTCTGGTTTTTGAGCAAAGCAGCGATAATATTTTTGCATTCAATACCGCAACACATGGCGGTGATGGCTTTTTTTTATGGGCAGGCCAAACTACAATGGATACAGGTAAAGGCGGATGTAATGACAATTTTATATATGGGAACGATTTTTCATTCGCGCCCACTAATGGTATAGAGGTAACTTTTAGCCGGAACCTGATCATGAAAAATATAATCCGCAATTGTGATCATGGCATTTGGGGCGGCTATAGTTATGATACGGATATTACAGATAATACATTTGAGAATAACCGCATCGGCATTGCGATTGAACACGGCCAGAATATCAACATCGCTTTAAACAGTTTCACCAATGACAGAACAGCGGTAAAATTATGGTCTAGGGAAAAGCAACCTGTCGATTGGGTTTATGCCAATGTTCGAAATACAGAAAGCAGGAATTACTGGATAGCCGCCAACCGTTTTACTGCCATTGAAACGGCTTTTGATATTATGGGAACAGATACTGTTGTGCTTAGCGGAAACACTAAATTGTTTGTAAATAACAAATGGCTGATAGGCGATAGGGTAGATAATATTGATACCTCGCGCGATGAGGAGTTTCTTGATATGGAATACCAGAAAGATGAGAAGTTAAAAACCATCAACGCAACCCAATTACCTCTTACCTGGGTGCCGCAAGGAAAAAAAGAAATACGCATCACAGAATGGGGTCCGTATGATTTTCGTTACCCACTTGTATGGTTGAAAGAAATAGATAGCAACGGTTTGTATCATTTTGACATTCTCGGGCCAAATGGAAGGTGGGAAATAAAGGGATCGACAGGATTTGAGATCATCAGTAAAGGAGCAGATAGTTTTCCCTCCACACTTATTGTAAAAGTAGATACCACAAAACAAGAACGGACTTTACAATTAGATTACAATGGCTCCGATTTTAAAAATATTTTCGGCAGGTTGCTAGACAGTAACAACCCCCATTCTTTTGAATATAAAGAATTTGATCCCTTGGCAAAATGGGAAATTAATTGGTATAAATGGGATGCGTTACACGATCCTTCAAAAGGTTTCGGTGATTTTATAAATCTGTTTAACCAAACTCCTGCACAAACCATAACTGCCAACAAAATTGACTACACCTGGTGGGGACCTATTGGCAAAAATTTACCAGCAGATTCTTTTGCTACCGTGGCAGTTTCAAAAATGTTTTTAAAGGAAGGAACCTATCACATAGGTGTAACCGGAGATGATTTTGTAAAATTATTCATAGATGATAAAGAAGTGATAGATGCATGGGATTCAAAATATGCAGCATTGGATGAAGATACCCACCACCACATTACCGTGAAACTGAAAGAGGGTAACCACCTATTCAGGATCGTACATACCGAGAAGACAGGTCTGGCAACCTTGATGTTTTATATAAAACCTGAAAACCCTGAAGGGGATTTACGCTAAAACTTAAACAATACACGCATATCAAAAAAATCTGCATCATAGGATGCGCTCTCAAATTTGCACCTATAACCCAATATTTATGAACCTGGTAAGTTAACCCCCAGCGGTGATAATAGTTACTGAAATAATTGGTTTGATTAAATACATACCAGAAAATCTGTTGACTGAATATGACTTTGCCGAATAAAAATGCATGCTCAGTATGAATGCCGGTAGAATAAGGAGAGGCATTATTATTGGGCGGATCGGGTACAGACCTTTCAAATTTATTGTAATAAATTTCTGTACCTGCTGTAATTGCATTTATCGCGACTATTTGTTTAAATACCTGCACCAATGCCCTCCCATAAATTTTCTTTGCGCATTAGTTTACTGCTATTGGCCTGTTGCGGAACAAACATCAGTCCCAGCTCCACCCATACAGGCCTACCTTTCCAAAATTTATTTTGTACACACTAGTATTTACGTAAGAAACTAGTATTTACATTATGCCATATTCCCATACTACCAGTAACCAGTTTACACTATTGGGTTCTGTGTAACCCCCATTTGAAACATGCTGAAAATTAGCCAGCAAGGCGAGGTTAAACTGTTTATTAATATAGTAGCCTAATCCAATACCCAATTGTAAATAGGGATTAAGGTATTGACTATAACTTTTATTATCAGGGCTTTTGTCAGGATCGTAAGGGTTACTTAGATAAGTACAACCTACGGATTCTCTTAATTGTAACTGTCAATAGTCTGATCGTTTGTACACAGGTTCTAAAAAATAAGATACGGCTGCCCAATGGCCGAGTATCCGGCTATCATAATTAAAATAGGAGAGGGAAATGCCTGCCTTGGGATACGCACCTTAACGATAGTATGTAGCGTGGTCTTTTCGTTGGGTGGCAATATCAACCTATACACCATACGGCCGCGCTCCTGCAACATCCTGTACAAAACTAGTATGAACATAAATGGCACCATAATGTATCTTTACGCCAAAAACAGGTTCTGGTTTTTGTAATACCCCTACCGAATCATCCTGACTAAAGCAGTTCAATAATACCGAACAAAATAATAATGAGAAAACAAATCGCACGCTTAAATATATCTAGCAGATACGATAAATAACGATAGAGGGTTTGTACTAACTTATGGCATGTCTGAAGGTATAGTTCTTCTGAGTAAGGTAACTGAACATCACAACGAAAACTGTTGTGAGCAATTTAGAAGGGGTAGGATACCACCCAAACACATCTACAAATAATTTCAGAAACCCGTAATTTAAAAACAAGCATCCCGATACGACCACGAAATACTTTCGTAACTGTTCCCTTTTGCCAACGGAAGTGGCCTGAAACACTACATAACGGCTCAGGTAAAACCCAATGGGGAATGTAACACAGAACCCTATTAAAAAAGCAGCAATATGCGGCCCGATAGTTAAAAATGCAATGTGTACTGGTTGCTTATGTAAAATAAAATTGTAAGAAATAAAGAAAAGTGTAATATCTAGAATAGTATTAAAACCGCCGCAGGCAGCATAACGGAAAGTTCGTAGGGGCATGACTTTGCTAAACAGTGGATAAAAGATATCCACTGCCCCCAAAATCAGGTTACGAATATATTCATGAAGCTTTCGCATAACTCGCGTCGAAGGTAGGGCTTAATTGGTTACTTTTGCAACCCGAAATTGTTAAGATTATGAACCTTGTTACACAAATAAAAGAGGCTACAGCAAAGGCTATCAATCACTTGTTTAATATTGAATTGCAGGCCAATGATGTATTGGTAAATGAAACAAAACTGGAATTCGCGGGCGATTATACTGTTGTGCTATTTGCCTTTGTAAAACAATTGAAAAAATCGCCCGATGCTTTGGGACAGGAATTGGGAGAATACATTGTAACGCAGCATTCTTCGCTTTTTACAGGGTTTAATGTGATCAAAGGCTTTTTAAACCTGACCGTTTCTGATAACTACTGGCTCGCTTTCTTGGAAACAAATTTTCAGAATCCTGGTTTTGGACAAGCCGCCCATAACGGTCAAAAAGTAATGGTGGAATATTCTTCTCCCAACACCAACAAACCGCTTCACCTTGGCCACTTACGAAATAATTTTTTAGGAAGAAGTATTGCTGAGATATTAAAAGTCTCCGGTAATGAAGTAGTGAAAACCTGTATTGTAAACGACCGGGGCATACATATTTGTAAAAGTATGATTGCCTGGCAGCTTTTTGCCAATGGCGCCACCCCAAAAACGGAAGGGAAAAAAGGTGACCATTTTGTAGGGGATTATTATGTAAAGTTCAATGATGCCTATAAAAAAGAAATAGAGGAGCTGAAAGTAAAGGGTAAAACACAGGAAGAAGCAGAAAAAGAAGCGCCCATTATGAAAGCCACCCAAAAAATGCTGCTTGATTGGGAGGCCGATAAGCCGGATGTAATGGAGCTTTGGCGAAACATGAACAGTTGGGTATATGAAGGATTTGCTATTACTTATAAAAAGATAGGTAGTGATTTTGATAAAACCTACTATGAAAGCAACACTTATTTATTAGGGAAGGATTTGGTTGATACCGGTCTTGCAAAAGGCGTTTTTTTTCAAAAAGAAGATGGCAGTGTATGGATAGATCTGACAGCTGATGGATTGGATGAAAAAATAGTGAGAAGGAAAGACGGCACATCTGTTTACATCACACAGGATATTGGGCTCGCCGAACAAAAGCAAAAAGAATTCAATTCGGCACAAAGCATTTATGTGGTGGGTGATGAACAGAATTATCATTTTAAAGTATTAAAACTAATCTGCCAGAAATTAGGCCTGCCTTCCGCTGATGGTATCTTTCATTTAAGTTATGGTATGGTTGAATTGCCAACTGGTAAAATGAAGAGCCGTGAAGGTACTGTAGTAGATGCAGACGATCTGGTAGAAGAAATGATCAATATCGCCAGGCAAAAAACGGAGGAATTGGGGAAGGTAAAAGATTTTACAACTGAAGAATTGGCCGAATTATATGATATCATTGGCCTTGGTGCGTTAAAGTTTTTCTTGTTGCGCGTAGATCCCAAAAAGAAAATGGTCTTCAATCCCGAGGAAAGTATTGACTTTCACGGTTTCACAGGTCCATTTATTCAATACACCCATGCCAGGATCAAAAGTATCTTACGAAGATCAGGAACACAATACCAAACACCAAACACCAGACACCAAACTTTATTCCCTTTGGAAAAAACCCTGGCATTACATTTAGAAATGTTTTCCTCGGTGCTGCAAGAAGCAGCTGTGGGCCATGACCCTTCCAAAGTGGCTATCTATATTTTTAACCTGTCCAAAATATTTAATTCATTCTACACCGAACATTCCATCGCGAATGCAGAAACAGAAGAAAAAAAAATGTTACGGTTACAATTATCGCAACTTACCGCGCAGGTTATTAAAACTGGAATGAATGTATTGGGCATCAAGGTTCCAGAAAGGATGTAAATACATCTAAATACATGATTTTTTCACTACAGATTCAAATGTTTTCATTGATTTAAGCTGTGAATCAGTAGCAAAATTTGTTTAAAATTCTAAGGTGTCTGTATTCAGTAATTAACTGTTTTTCCTTTACATTTGCGGTCCTTTAATATGCGGAGGTGGCGAAATTGGTAGACGCACTACTTTGAGGTGGTAGCGCCTTTTACCGGGCGTGGGAGTTCGAATCTCCTCTTCCGCACAAACCCGGCTCAAATGAGCCGGGTTTTTATTTCTGATGGCTTAGGCTTACTTTGTAAAAAAATACTAGATGGCAACTGATATTAAATGCCCCAATTGCGGGCATGAATTTGATATTGAAAATGTTTTATCAGCAGAACTCGAGCTCAAGTATCAAAAAGAGTTTCAGGAAAAACTTAGTAATTCACTCCATGCTGTAGAGGTTGAAAAGCAGAAATTGATTGATGAACAAAAAAACTTTGAAGAAAAAAAGAAAAAAGAAAATGAGCTTTTTTCTCAAAGACTACAGCAGGAAAAGCAAAAAATATCTCTTGAGCTTAAAGAATCAATAACTAAATCCGTCGCTACAGATTTTGAGAATGAGCTAAAAATGTTACAGCAAAACGCAGCTGATAATCAAGAAAAATTAAAAGAAGCCCGCCAAAAAGAGCTGGAATTTTTGCAAAAAGAACAGGGTTTAAAAATAAAGGAAGAAGAACTCCAACTCACCCTGCAACGCCAGTTAATGAAAGAGAGGGAAAAACTAAAAGAACAATTACTGAAAGAAGAAACCGAAAGGGTAAGCCTGAAAGAACAGGAATACCTGTTACGTACAAAAGAACTGGAAAAGCAACTGGAAGACCAGAAAAAACTCGCCGATGAAATGCGCCGCAAATCCGAACAGGGCAGCATGCAGTTACAGGGCGAAGTGCAGGAACTTTTACTACAGGAATTATTACTGGCCACTTTCCCTTTTGACAAAATAGAAGAGGTAGGCAAAGGCGTTCGAGGAGCTGATTGTATTCAGGTAGTGCGTAATCATTTTGGCAATGAGACCGGTAAGATTATTTATGAAAGTAAACGTACAAAAGACTTTCAGAACGATTGGATAGAAAAACTAAAATCAGATATGCGCACGTTAGGTGCCGATGTTGCCGTAATTGTTACGCAGGCACTGCCAAAAGATATGGAGCGGTTTGGAGAAAAAAACGGGGTGTATGTTTGTACGTTTACCGAAGTAAGAAGTGTTGCTTTACTGCTGCGCGACGCCATCATTAAAATAGCCG
The DNA here is from genome assembly GCA_043717145.1 of Chitinophagaceae bacterium. Lineage (GTDB taxonomy): Bacteria > Bacteroidota > Bacteroidia > Chitinophagales > Chitinophagaceae > Sediminibacterium. Next base: position 20,028 of record JAYSXR010000075.1, read on the forward strand.
ATGCTAAAAAAAGCCAGGATAACAAAGGCGATAAGATGCACATGCTGTATGATTATTTAACCGGAAGCGAATTCAGCGAAAACTGGAAAGCCATTCGCGAAGGTTTCATGAGCATGAAGCTCAGCATACAGCGCGAACGCGATGCCATGGAAAAATTATGGAAAGCGCGTGAAAAACAACTCGAAAAAGTATTACTGAACGCAGCCCACATCAAAGGTTCGGTAGAAGGTATTGCCGGTAATGATGTTAACCTGAATTTATTAGAAGACACTGACCCAATTTTACTTGATTAACAGTTTTGAAAATATCACCCTCTCCGATCAGCCAGACAGGCCCTCAAGAAAGAAACCCATCTTTCCCGTAAACGATCATTTACGGCAATACCTCGTTAAATATGGCCGGGAAGTAAAGCTACCTGTAAGTTACCAGGACCTGCAGCGATACACATATACCGTTCCATTAACAGACAAACATGGCAAAGAAACTTCCTGGGAAAAAGCTTCTTACGATATGCATGAATGGGAATTCCTGCGCGATAACCTCGTCCGCATTTATGCCATCCTGAAAACAGAAGGGGATATGAGTTTTATCAATCACCTCGATGTGGCCAGGATTGATTTCTGTTATTTTGGAAACAGTCAGCCATTCCGTATACGCATCGTAAATAAGTTTAATGATAATTATGACCACTATTACATTAAACAGGCGGATGCGAGCCGTATTTACGGACTGGAACTGGAGCACCTGCTCTCTCCCAACCGGATGACGTATTTTACCAATAACAGTACCTTGATTGAAGAACATATACCAGGTATCCCCGGCGATATTTTTATCAATGATTACCTTAATGACTCCAATACCAACCTGATACGCCTCGCCAAAGAATTTGTAAAATTCAATGAACGCTGTTTTGTTCATTTACTGGGCGATATGCGGTCTTATAATTTCGTGGTGAACATCACTCCTGATATTGAAGATTTCCAATACCGTATCCGCGCCATAGATTTTGACCAGCAATCGTATGAAGGAAGAAAGAATTTATACCTGCCACAATTTTTTAAGGAGAATAAAAACCTTGTAGCTATTGTTGTTAAACACCTCGATAAAGATTCCATTGCACAGTACCAGGCAGAAGAGCGAACCATGATGACGTTCCGCCTGGTTTCATCCCGTTACCGGGTAAAAGAAATACTGGATATAATGGCACACGATACCATTTCGAAAAATGAGAAAATAGAACAACTTAAAGAGGAACTGTCAGCCCATTTTTCAAATACAACCATCTTCCACAAAGCAAGAACTATGGGGCAGTTGGTGAAAATACAGTTGAAGCAATCATTGCAGAAAAATCTGCTGCTGGTTCCTAAAACGAAGAGTAAGTTTGATGATTGAGGATTGATAAGGGGGAAGTAAAATGGTTAAAGAGGTTAAAAAAATAGAGGAGCCGGACAAATTTTAGACACTATCTCAAAAACTGTTATAACCTTTTTTACCTCTATAACCATTTAGCCACCCACTACCCACGCAAGACTTAAACCCACTCTCATCTGATAATGTACAACCAACGAAACTGCACATACATCTTTGTGAAATACAGCAGGAATAATTCCTGTTGCAGCAAGAGGGAAATTTTTTGTCAGCAATGCCTGACTAAAATCCACGTCTCCATTGCCCCACCATTTAAACATCGCTTCTTTGGCACTCCAAAGAAGCGTTAGCAAGGGTATTTGTAAATGCATTTCATGCCCATGCACAAAAGTCAGCTCATCGGCGTTGAGGAATTTATACTTGATCCTTTCAACACGTGCTGTAATCATTTCAATATCTATACCTACCCTTTCATTACTACTTACAATCGCAGCAGCATAATCGCCGCAATGGGATATGGAGAAATGGTATTTCTCGTCGGGTAAAAATGGTTTTCGCGTATCAGCAATTTCAATTTCATCATTCGGAAAGTCAGGGATCAGGTAAGGCAACAAATAACGGCCGGCCAAATGCTGCAAACGCTTATGCGGATGCGTAATGTTACGCTGCAATGGAACAGCCTGAAGAAAAAATGATTCAGTTTCTTCTATTTTCCAAACACCCAGTTTGGTTGTTTCGTTAATATCTTGTTGATAAAACAGCGGCACGGCACAATATTTAGAAATTAGATTGCAGATTTAAGGTTTATTTGCATCTCAACCTATAAATAGTCAAAAAATGATCCTGACAGATTCGCGCATACTAGAAGAAATGGCCAAAGGCACCATTATAATAGTACCTTATAACCGTGACGACCTAGGCAGCAACAGCTATGATGTTCACCTTGGAAAATGGCTGGCCACTTATGTAGATGCAGAACTGGATGCTAAAAAACACAATAAAATCGAATATTTTGAAATACCTGAAGAAGGCTTTGTATTGCAGCCACATGCTTTTTATTTAGGTGTTACCGATGAATATACCGAAACCCATGCCCATGTACCTTTTCTTGAAGGAAAATCTTCTACGGGCCGTTTGGGTATTGATATTCACGCCACAGCTGGTAAAGGCGATGTAGGTTTCTGCGGAAACTGGACATTGGAAATATCCTGCAAGCAACCCGTAAAAATTTATAAAGGCATGCCCATTGGTCAATTGATCTATTTTCCGGTGGATGGCGAAATTGAAGTAAAGTACAACCAGAAAGCCAACGCTAAATACAGCGGCCAACCTAACAAACCCATTGAAAGTATGATGTGGAAAAATAAGTTTTAGCTGAGGCTTTGAGCGGTGAGCGGTGGTTTTTCCTGTATGATTTCCATCAAAATATTGTCAGTAAATCAAATGGCAAAACTATACATTGCGATCAAACTATAAGTTCGCGGCCAGCAGCTAACCGCTTGGGTTTATAACTTCCTATACTTTTTCTGATATGCAATCAACCACCCGATCACTTCATTATAACTATTTATGCCCGCTGATTGCTTATTCATTTTCAGGTATTGGTCATATAAACCTGATACGGCAGGTGAAATGCGGTTCTTTCGTTTATTAAAAAATTCCCTGATCTCTTTCCTATCTTTTTTTACCAATGAATCCAGATGGTCGCGGTTATATTTAATAATGGTTTCAAAAGCCTTGAAATCTTTTTCTTTTCCCTCCATAAATATCTCTTCGCCTTGCGCATAAGAAAAAAGGTCATTGTAAACTGAGTAACGAAAATATACATCGTTCGAGGAAGCAGCAGCCAGGTACCCTACAAAATTTGCTTCACTCTCACTTGCATAACCCAGCTGGTGGGCCATTTCGTGACAAGTGATATACGGTAATAATGCCCTTGGAATATCGGTTCTTAACTGCGCTTCCCCGGTAAAAGGATTGTAATACCCTGAGAAACCCATATAATCACCCAAACTGTTGAAAAGGGTGCCTTTTACAGAACGGTTCCGGTAATTTAAAAAATCATATTGCGAAGAAACAGTTTGATACGAGTGGAAGGCTTCCCGGTAAATCGTATCCAGAGCGGGAGCGGGCAGCACCGTATCTTTTATTTGCCTGCGGCATTCATTTACTTTTTCAATAAGCTGGTTGGTAAGCAGGATAACTTCTTCCCTGGTGTATTCTTTTTTAGCGATCCCCAATTGGTAGGCTATGCCCAAACGGTTATAATTCAATCCCCATAAAATTTTAAATATTATATAGGCCGATAAAACAACCTTTATCAACCTGAAAAGAAAAGCAAGGAACTTTTCCCGGGTGTATTTTTTTTGATAGACGAGGATGGCACCTTTTATCAGATTGATAAGTAAGTGAATAACGATAATACTGTAAATAAGGTCGCCAAGGCTGAAAGGTGCCCAGCCAGTTAATATCCTGAGTAAAGACGCTAATCCGGGGTACACGCCAACTGAATACCATTTTTCTACCTGCAAAGGGAAAAATGAAAAAAATGCGAGTGCCAGTGCAATGATTAGTAGCAGCCCTAATTTCATCCAACTATACCCTGATATCCCTACTAAACGCTTCATATATACAAATATGCCATAAATTACCCGATCTGCCTTTGGTATGGTCCATATCAACAGATTCAATTTTACTTTGGTGTTTCGGCTGTTTTGGGCTAACTTTGCAAGCCCTTAAAAAACGGTTATGAGTCAGCGCCGGGAATATGAGATAGCATTTGTGGGTTTAAAGCCGGGGATTCATGTATACGAATACAGAATTGAGGATAACTTCTTTGTGCCATATGGTGCACAGGATTTCGAAAATTGCATGGCCAACATCAAGTTAAGTCTTGATAAGAACAATGGTTTCATGCAGTTGAAATTTGATGTTGACGGTGAACTGAATGTAGCCTGCGACAGGTGTGGAAACACTTTACCTACGCAACTCTGGGATGAATTCAATATCATTGTAAAAATCGTTGATGATCCTGAAGTGATGAACGAACAGGAAGAAGACCCGGATGTGTATTATATCGCGCGTGGCGAAAGCCACCTGCACCTGGCGGATTGGATTTATGAATTCATAAACCTCAGCATCCCTTCACAGAAGATGTGCAGTGAAGAAGAGATTGGTGGGCCAAAATGTAATACAGAAGTGTTGGAGAAGTTACGGAAAATGGAAGAAGAAGTAACAAAAGACAGCAATACGGTTTGGAAAGGGTTGGATAAATTTAAAAACTTAGAATAATTTTTTTGATACTATAAATTTCGAGATATGCCGAATCCTAAACGCAGACATTCACAGCAACGTACAGCCAAGAGAAGAACTCACTACGTGGCCCAGGAAGTTACATTAAGCAAAGACAGCACCACCGGTGAAACCCATGTACGCCATCGCGCACATGTGAGTGAAGGTAAATTGTTCTACAAAGGTAAATTGGTAGCTGAAAAAGCTCCCCTGAAAGCGTAACCTTTTTAGTTCAAATTATATCTTCCTGCCGCGATGAATATTGGCTTAGACATGATGGGTGGAGATTTTGCACCGATAGAAGCGGTGAAAGGCTTGCAATTATACTTGTCTGAACATACGCATGCAGCTGTTTTATTTTGTATAGGTGATGAAACACTGGTAAAACCACTTTTAGAGGAACACCAGGTTACTTCACCTAATTTGCATTTGATACATGCCCCGGAAGTGATAGGTTACCATGAACACCCCACCAAAGCATTGAAAGAAAAGCAACGTTCGTCAATCGCCATCGGTTTTCATTTATTAGCTACAGGTAAGATAGACGCTTTTATCAGTGCCGGTAATACCGGTGCCATGCTCGTGGGTGCCATGTTTAGTATTAAAGCCATCCAAGGTGTATTGAGGCCAACCATCGCTACGATTGTTCCCAAATTAACCGGGGGAACGGGACTATTGGTGGACGTAGGTTTGAATGCTGATTGCAAACCCGAACAAATGAACCAGTTTGCCATTCTGGGAAGTTTATACGCCCAACATATCCTAAATATCAATAACCCAAAAATTGGTTTGATGAATGTGGGTGAAGAAGAAGGAAAGGGAAATATACTCACACAAGCTACTTACCCGCTCTTAAAAGAGAATACACAGATCAACTTTATAGGTAATATAGAAGGCCGCAATATGTTTGATGATAAAGCCGATGTAATTGTTTGCGACGGGTTTACAGGCAATATCATTCTCAAACTGGCTGAATCCGTTTATGACCTCACACAGCAAAGAGGCATCAACGACGACTACTTTAATCGCTTCCACTATGAAAACTATGGCGGTACGCCGGTTTTAGGTGTGGCCAAACCGGTTATTATCGGGCATGGCATCAGTAAAGCCAAATCATTTAAACTCATGATCAATGTGGCTGAGAAAATGATTGAAAGTGATCTTTGTGCCAAGATGACTGAACAGTTTAAGTCATAAGGGTGATTATATCCTAATAATCACAAACCATGTTTATCACCCAGCTAGTCTTTAAAACACATAATTACAGGAACCAGTAGGAATGCCCTTTATGGATCTACCATATGTGTTTCAAAAAACACGCACCAACCCTTCCGCTACAAAAAAATCATAGCCCTTTTATATCAATTGATTCATCGAAATCACCTCAGAAATCTTATGAATAGACCCTACCCTTTGGTATAAGCCCCTCATTCGTCAAGCCATTTTTCCGTTCATCACAAACCTCTATTAATGGTGTTTAGCCTTTGAAACTGACCAAACACTCGTATTTACTGCGTTTCAAAGCATAACTCAATAGTATGTTCTGATAAATACCAGTTTAAAGATGGTACTATGTGTTGCATGGTACTATCAAAGAATATATCTTTGTTCTATCAAAGTAAATAAACCACCTAAAAACAACGTTATGAAAAAACTCATTTTTACTGCAAATGTTATCGCATTGATCGCCTTGATTCCTGCTGTTTTATTCGGATATCTGCATAGTACCACTACTACTGTAAGTACAGACGCCAAACAAAATATGGAAATGGTTAAAGATGTAAACAATGGCCAGGAAGAGGGTATTACTTTACACATGGTAAAAAGCTTCTAACCTTGCGTTTTACCAATTGGTGTTGTGTTCATGCATCACACTTCGATACTTTCAAGGGTAGTGGATACAACAACTATTTAAGGCTTATCCGTCACCCGTTTACAAATTCTACCCAATTATTACGATTATAAGATTGATGGCCATTCGGATGCGCAAAACTTTACCTTTGTTTCAAACAAGCATTCGTTTTTATGTGGCTGAACAATATTCTGGAAACAATAGGCAATACCCCGCTCATCAGGCTTAATAAGGTTACCAAAGACATTCCCGCCACAGTGTTGGCAAAAGTGGATTATTTTAATCCCGGCAATTCCATCAAAGACCGTATGGCTTTGAAAATGGTGGAAGTAGCCGAACAGCAAGGAAAGCTAAAACCCGGGGGTACCATTATTGAAGGCACCAGTGGCAATACAGGCATGGGGCTTGCATTGGCCGCCTGCGTAAAAGGTTACAAATGCATTTTTGTAACAACCGATAAACAATCCAAAGAAAAAGCAGATATATTAAAAGCCGTTGGTGCGGAAGTAATTGTTTGTCCTACTAACGTACTTCCCGACGACCCCCGTAGCTATTACAGTGTTGCCAAGCGTTTAGCAAAAGAGATTCCCAATTCAATGTACATGAACCAGTATGATAACCTGGCTAACAGGCAGGCACACTATGAAAGTACGGGGCCTGAGATCTGGAAACAGACGGATGGCAGGATCACACACCTTGTATGCACAGCCGGAACCGGTGGAACCATTACCGGCACAGCGATGTATTTAAAAGAGCAGAATCCCGATATTAAAATATGGGCGATAGATGTGTTTGGGTCATTACTGACCAAATATTATAATACCGGCGTGATTGATATGAATGAGGTACACCCTTATATTTCAGAAGGTTTTGGTGAAGACTTTGTTCCTGAGAATTACGACATGCGTGTGATAGACCTTTTTGAACAGGTAACCGATAAAGATGGTGCAGTAATGGCCAGAAAGATTGCAAAAGAAGAAGGATTATTCTGCGGTTACAGTACCGGAAGCTGTTTGCAGGGATTGATGCAATTAAAATCTACCCTAACCAAAGATGATGTAGTGGTTTGTATATTTCACGATCATGGCAGCCGGTATGTTGGAAAAATTTATAATGACCAGTGGATGATGGAACGTGGTTTTCTTGATGTAAAATCATTCAAAGACATTGTAAATGGAAGAAGTGCCAAAAGACTAGTAACCATTGAACCTACCCATACTGTTGCGGAAGCGGTAGAAATGATGAAGAAATACGATATTGAACAGATACCCGTAATCAGAAATGGGGAACCTATTGGCGCTGTAAGCGAAAGCGGTTTATTTCAAAAAGTGTTCAGTAACCCCGAGATAAAAAATGCAAGTGTGGAAAGTGTATTGGAGCCCTCCTACCCCGTTGTTGATTTTGATACACCGGTAGAAAGACTGGGTAACCTGATCACTAAAGAAAATGGCGCGGTGCTGGCAAAAGACGAAAAAGGCGAATTGCATATTGTTACCAAATATGACGTGATACAGAGCCTGGCAAAATAAAATTTTCATACAAGCATCCTGCAGTAATACCCTTACGTATCTGAAAATATGATCTCAAACCGCCATGATGTTTTCCTGACAGTTGCACAGCATAAGAGCTTTTCCAAAGCCAGCCAGGTACTATATATATCGCAACCCGCCATCAGCAAGCACATCAAATCGCTGGAAGAATATTATAAAACTAAGTTGTTCGACAGAAAGGGTATCCAGATAGAACTTACTCCGGCCGGCAAGCTCCTTTTTGAAAAACTAACAGAAGTAAAGCGTATTCAGGAACAGACTGAGTTTGAAATATCTACTATTAAAGATGTATTGCAGGCAAAAGGCGTGTTGAAGCTTGGTGCAAGTACCACGGTTGCTTTATATATACTACCTAAGGTATTGTCTTCTTTTAACCAGCATTACCCGCAGATCAATATCAGTTTATTAAACCGAAATTCAGAACTGGTAATGGAAGCATTACTAAACCAGGATATTAATTTAGGGATCATCGAGGGACGAGTAAAACTTACAAACGTTGATTACCAGCCTTTTTTAACCGACCAGGTAGTGGCGGTATGTAGCAAGAAGAGTCCGATAGCCAAAAGAAAAAGCTATACTGTAAAAGAGATCATTTCCATGCCACTCGCCATTAGGGAAAGAGGAAGCGGTACATTGGCCGCATTAAAATATTCACTTGAAAAAAATAAGGTCAAATTAAGTGAACTGGATATTAAAGTAAGGTTAGGCGGTACCGAAGCTTTAAAGAATTTTTTGATTGAATCTGATTCATTGGGGTTTTTACCGCAACGCTCTATCATGAAGGAGTTAAAATATGGCGAGCTCACAGAAATCCATTTTGAGGGCCTACATATTGAGAGGAATTTTTATTTCATCCAACGCAAAGGCGAGACCAGCGAATTGAATAAAAGTTTTATCAAGCTGGCACAAAAGTTATATAGCTTATAGTTATAGGTTATAATAACTGTGTATGATTTAGGTTATACCCATGACTTACTTTTGACCTGTGGAAACAATAACAGCGACAACTTCTCTATTAAAAAATCTCGAATGCTCTTGCTGTAAGAAATCATATTTGTTTTCGCAGATACAAACATTTGCTACCTGTTGTAACCGTCCTTTGGTTGCTATGTATAAACTTTCTATTCTGCCCACAGAAATACTTGCAAAAAGGCCAATGAGCATTTGGCGCTATGCAGAATGGTTACCCGTTATCTATGAAGCCAATATCGTAAGCCTTGGAGAAGGTTGGACCCCTATTCATTCTTTGCAAAAGCTGGCAGCAAAACTGGGCCTGAAGAAACTACTATTAAAAGATGAAGCCGTGAACCCAACCGGTTCTTTTAAAGCCAGGGGGTTGAGTGTAGCCATTTCGAAAGCCAAAGAATTGGGTATATCACATTGCATAATACCCACTGCCGGTAATGCGGGCGGCGCTTTAAGTGCCTATGCTGCTGAAGCATATATTAAGGCTACGGTTATTATGCCCAGACATACCCCTGAAACACTTAAGGAAGAATGCATCTCGTATGGTGCTGAATTGATTTTGATAGACGGGCTGATAGATGCATGTGGGAAAAAAGCAAAACAGCTTTCGGAGAAAACGGGGGCCTTTGATATGTCGACTATGAAAGAACCCTATCGGCTGGAAGGAAAAAAAACACTGGGTTTTGAAATTGCTGAACAGCTAAACTGGCGGCTGCCCGATATCATCATTTATCCTACCGGAGGCGGTACCGGATTAATAGGTATGTGGAAAGCCTTCAAAGAAATGCAACAGCTTGGCTGGTTAACGGGTAAGCTGCCCAAAATGATCATTGTTCAATCTAAAAATTGTAATCCTATGGTACAAATGTTTGAAACCGGAATCTTTCCGGATAATTTTTCGGCTGAAGCATCGCTTGCCTATGGGCTCGCTGTTCCTTCGCCGTTTGCAAAAGATATGATACAACAGGTAATCAGGGAAAGTAAAGGAACCGCCATAACTGTCAGCGAAGAAGACATGAAAAAAGGTATGGAAGAGTTCAATGCAGCGGAAGGAATGTTGTTATCACCTGAAGGCAGCGCCACTTATATGGGTCTTAAAAAACTCATCGAGAAAGACTATGTTTATGAGGATGAAACTGTATTATTATTCAATACAGGCGCATGGTTTAAATACAGGTAAACTTTTACCATCTTCTCAGTTGATCTGATGTAAAGGTCCATGATGGGGTAACTTCCTGCTTATTGCTGTCCGCTACATACCATGTCGATTGCTTTACGGCAGGATTTAAAAGAATATGCATATCCTGGGCCGGCATATTTCCTTCTAACAGGAGGAAAATCTTTTTTCCGGTTTGTTTATGGATGGCCATATTAACCATTATTTCGGCATGGCCCGATGCACCGGCTTTGACCTATACATCCCCAATTTGTATGATTGAAAAATCAGTTACGGGTTTTAACTGCTGTTGTAATGAATAGGTACCACAGTTAATGAATACTGTTTCCATAAACCGCATAAAGTTTTCCCGGTTACGGGTCTTATCCCCCTTTACAAAATTTGAAAATCGGTAAAAAGAACGGCTTTCTTTCGGAAAACGGATACTATCGTACATTTCTGTCGCAAAAAAATATTCTGCCTGTGGGCGGACAATTGCATCCGCACATTGCTGCAGGTCTTTCTCTCCGGTAGAAATATCAATAGCCGCATAATGCAATGACTGGTTTATTTTGGGCCGTTGATTGAAAAGGTAAACAATATTGTCCTTCCGCAACGGGAGATTTCGTAAGTAAGGGGCAAAAAGATTAAGGGGAATGGTTACCCGTTAGTGCCCATCCGGCAAAGGGATCTCACCGATGATTTGCATTGAACTTTAAAGACGGGTACTGGTTGTGCCAAGCAGGGAAAGGTTACCAACAAACAGGCAACTGCCAGCTAAGGTGCAACAAATATTTTTCGCATAAGCAACTTTAATTAACAGATGCGCAGTATATTTTTTTACATAGATCAACCTGTTAAATCTTTCTAAAGTATTTTAGCAGATGCTTAGTTGTAGAGACCAGATAAACAGGATAATCGTATTGCCCTGCCCCCCTAAACGGATTATTTCAATAGTGCCTTCTCAAACAGAATTGTTATTTGATCTGGGGTTAGAGCAAGAAGTAATCGGCATCACAAAATTCTGCATGCATCCCGAACAGTGGTTCAGGAATAAAACAAGGGTGGGTGGTACGAAAACAATTAAGATAGATATGGTTGCTTCACTAAAACCAGACCTGATCATTGCCAATAAAGAAGAGAATGTAAAAGAGCAGATTGAATTACTTGAAAAGATAGCCCCCGTTTGGATAAGCGATGTAAACAATATTGATGATGCTTATAACATGATGCAAAGTATTGGTGAGCTGACCGGAAAAAAAGAAAAAGCAGCAGCGATCATCATCCAAATAAAAAAAGATTTTTCGGAATTGGCACTGCTGATAAACCAATCAAACTATAAAAAATACAGAACAGCCTACCTTATCTGGAATGGCCCTTATATGGCTGCGGGAGAATACACCTTTATTAATGCAATGCTAAAATTATGCGGATTGGAAAATATATTACCGGATATCCGCCGCTACCCTGAAATATGCACTGGGGAGTTGATTGATAAAAATACAGAACTGATCCTGCTTTCTTCCGAGCCATATCCGTTTAAACAAAAACACATTGATGCGTTGCAACAGGTATTACCCGATGCCAAAATTCTGCTGGCAGATGGTGAGGTATTCAGTTGGTATGGAAGCCGTATGCTACACGCTGCCCCCTATCTGCAAAATCTTCTTGAACAAATTCACCTGTAAAAAACATGTGCTGGAAATCAATAAAAAAGCTAACAACCGTTTGCAGCAAGTAAAGTATCTTGCCAATCTAAATTCACCATGAACCGATTCTTCGAAAGAAAACATTACCACACATGAAAAAATACAAGGCCGGAGTATTATTCGGCAAAGAATTAGAAGCTTTATACAACGATGCAAAAGATAACCAGTTTGCCTTACCTGCGGTAAATACCATTGGTACTAATACGATAAATGCCACATTGGAAGCGGCTGCTCAAGTAAACTCTCCGGTAATCATCCAGTTCTCTAACGGTGGCGCTCAGTTCATTGCAGGTAAAGGGATGCCAAATGATAATTTGCAGGCCAATATTTCAGGTGGTATTTCTGGTGCTTTACATATTCATAATGTGGCTAAGTATTACGGTGTTCCGGTGGTACTGCACACCGACCATGCTGCAAAAAAATGGTTGCCATGGATCAGCGGATTGATTGATGCGGGTGAACAATATTACAAAGAAAAAGGTCAGCCGCTTTTTAGTTCCCACATGCTTGACCTTTCGGAAGAACCTTTGGAAGAAAATATTCATACCTCAGTAGAATTTTATAAACGTATGGCTCCCCTGGGTATGAGTATTGAAATTGAATTAGGTGTAACCGGTGGCGAAGAAGATGGTGTTGACAACAGCGGTATTGAGAACGATAAATTATATACCCAGCCGCAGCACGTGGCTTACTCTTATACCGAACTCAGCAAAGTAGGTAACCTCTTTACCGTAGCTGCTGCTTTTGGGAATGTGCATGGCGTGTATAGTCCGGGAAATGTTGAACTAAGGCCTGTGATCCTGAAAAACAGCCAGGAATATATTGAGAAGGAATTAAAAACGGGTCCTAAACCGGTTTATTTTGTATTCCATGGCGGAAGCGGTTCTCCACAAAGCCAGATCAGAGAAGCCATTGGTTATGGTGCCATTAAAATGAACCTAGATACAGACCTCCAATGGGCTTACTGGGAAGGTGTTCAACAGTTTTATAAAAAGAATGAAGCTTACCTGCAGGCACAATTAGGCAATCCGGACGGAGCAGACAAACCCAATAAAAAATTCTACGATCCACGCGTTTGGTTGCGCAAAGGGGAAGAAAGCTTTATCAAACGATTGGAAACAGCTTTTGAAGACCTGAATTGCATTAACCGAAATGCATAAATAAACAAAAAAGAGGTCACAGATTTTTGGGGCGGTTTTTTTGTTTTGGTACTTTGTGAGAGAACTGTTTTGACTATAGCTTATAGATTAGCAGTTAATCACTAAAAACCGAATAATATGGCCAATCAAAAAATAGTAGACCTGTTGGGTGATAAAGCTTCTTATCTCCTCGATCATCATTGTAAAACCATAGATAAGAATATTATCCATCTGCCGTCTCCATCACATGTGGATGATATCTGGATCAATAGCAACCGCAGTAACCAAACCCTGCGAAATATCCAGGCATTATTGAACCACGGTCGTTTATCGGGTACGGGGTATTGCAGTATTTTTCCGGTTGACCAGGGTGTAGAGCATAGTGCCGGTTCGGCTTTTGCACCAAATCCCGTTTATTTTGATCCCGAAAATATCATCAAATTGGCTATTGAAGGCGGCTGTAATGGAGTGGCTTCTACTTATGGGGGATTGGGTTTAATGAGCCGCAAATACGCCCATAAAATTCCTTTTATTGTTAAGATCAACCATAATGAATTTTTAAGCCTGCCCAACCGATACGACCAAACTATGTTTGGTACCATAAAAAGTGCCTGGAATATGGGGGCAGTGGCGATAGGTGCCACCATTTACTGGGGAAGTGCAGAAAGTACCCGTGAACTAAAAGAAATAGCCGAGGCCTTCGAAATGGCACATGAACTGGGTATGGCCACTATTTTATGGTGCTATCTGCGTAATCCCGGTTTTGTTGTTGATGGTAAAGATTACCATAGTTCTGCCGACCTTACCGGGCAGGCAAATCATTTGGGGGTGACTTTACAGGCCGATATCATTAAACAAAAGCTCCCAACCAATAATGGCGGATACCTGGCTACTAAACACGGCAAAACAAGCCCGCTGGTATACTCTAAATTAACCACAGACCATCCCATTGATCTTTGCCGCTACCAGGTACTTAATTGTTATAATGGCCGTATCGGGCTCATTAATTCCGGCGGTGAAAGCAAGGGGGAGAGTGATTTGGCAGAGTCTGTTTCCACAGCTGTCATTAATAAACGGGCCGGTGGAATGGGGCTGATCCTGGGAAGAAAAGCATTTCAAAGGCCCATGACCGAAGGGATTGAGCTATTAAATGCCATACAGGACGTTTATTTGGATAATACGGTTACAATAGCATAACCTCCCCTTATTTTATGCCATTATCTACGTTAATTGCCTAAAATCGTCCAATCCTTTGCTTGAATCTCCACTGTGTATTTCCAAACTTTTCAAGAAGGGATGATCGTCAAATGATGTAAACCACTTAACAATTTGGGAGGTTACGGGGTGGTTAATAATTATTATTATCTTCGACCCCCAATTGATTCAGCTTTATGAAAAAAGAACGTGAAGAAGATTTCGAAGCAAACTTAACCGGAGAGGAAAGCCAGGGTGGAGACCCAAGCAAGCCCCGATGGTTTAAACGTATCAGGAAAGGTATTTTAACGTCTACTGCCGATAAGAAAGAAACACCGGAAGGTCTTTGGAATAAATGCCCGGAGTGTAACTATATCTGTACCACTACCGAATTAAAAGAGAACCTGTTTGTTTGTCCCAAGTGTAATTATCATCACCGAATAGGCAGTGAGGAATATTTTGATTTCCTCTTTGATAATAAAGAATATACGGAACTGTTTGATAATATCCGCAGTAAGGATGCTTTGGGTTTTACAGACCTGAAACCTTACCAAAAACGTTTGGATGAAATCCATTCTAAAACAGACCTCAAAGATTCTATGCGCGTTGCCGCCGGAACCGTTAATGGTGAAGGCATCGTTATCGCCTGCATGGATTTTGAATTCATTGGCGGTTCACTGGGTAGTGTGATGGGAGAAAAATTCAGTCGGGCTGTTGATTATTGCATTCAGCATAAACTTCCCTACCTGGTCATCAGTAAAAGTGGTGGTGCCCGTATGATGGAAAGTGCTTTTAGCTTAATGCAACTCGCCAAAACAAGTGGTAAGCTTTCGCAATTGAGTGATGCGAAACTTCCTTATATCTCATTACTTACTGATCCAACCTTTGGCGGTATCTCTGCCAGTTTTGGTATGCTGGGCGATTTGAATATTGCCGAACCTGCTGCCCTGATTGGGTTTGCCGGTCCGCGTGTGATTAAGGAAACCATTAAAAAAGATTTACCTGAAGGTTTCCAGCGTAGCGAATTTTTACTGGAACATGGCTTTCTTGATTTTATTATTGACAGAAAAAACCTGAAAGATAAACTGGCACAGTTGGTGCTGTTATTCAGAAGTTAACCCCTCGCCCTGGAGGGGAGTTATCGCAAATACTAATTATGTGGTGGTATAATCGGGGAAAGAATATTGAACAGGGAATGTTGAATATCTAAGTAAAAAACAATCAATATTTGATATTTATTATTCCGCAATCATTATGGAAACAAAACAAACTATTCCACAACTGATTATTCAGAAATACTATTAATTTCCCCTTCAGTGGGTTAGAGAGTATGGCAAAAGAAATGAACAACAGGCAGGCTTATTTCAATTACCACATAGAAGATAAATATGAGGCAGGCATTGCTTTGATGGGCACTGAAGTAAAATCTATCCGTGAGGGGAAATTAAGTTTCAACGATTCTTTTTGTTTGTTTGATGATGGGGAACTATGGGTAAGGGCATTATTTATTGCTTCTTATACGCATGGCACTGCCAATAACCATATTGAAGTGCACGACAGGAAATTGCTGCTAAACAAACGGGAATTACACAAATTACAAACCCGGATGAAAGATAAAGGTTATACCATCATCCCATTAAAAGTATTCTTTAATGAAAAGAATTTTGTGAAAGTGGAAATAGGGATTGGCCGTGGAAAAAAATTGCATGATAAGCGGGAAACCATTAAAAACCGGGATGTAGAAAAAGAGATCAAACGGTTTTTAAAATAGAATTTTTAATGTAAACTAGGTTTGCCTATTTTCACTCGGTTAAAGAATTATTTAGGCTTTGTTTTATTATGCAAAAGATATTTTTGCACATCAGGCAACTCCTTTTTATAAGTGTCAATATCCCATTGTAGATTAAACTGTGTAAGGTAAGTACCAAAAGATGCAGAATCCAGGCCTATCGCTTTTCTTGTTTGTATAATATCTTCCGGGTCAATTAATGGCATTAAGTAATATCTTTTGTTTGGAGGATAGTAAAAAAGTTGTGTTCCATATACCTGGTATTTATTCTTTTTCAGGCTTATCCGATCTTCCAGCATGGTTAAATGATGGGGGGATATTGTTTTGTCAAGGACCGCTTTTCTAAGTGATGGCAAATATTTTTCCTGTGTAGCACTGTCTGCATGTTGGATAACAAAAAAAAGTGCATCACTTTCCATTATGCCGATTCTTTTTCGGTCTAACCATCCATACTTGTCTAATATGGCACTTACTTTAAGCGTGTTCACAGAATCTATATACCGCACTTCATTTGTATGTTGCAAAAATCTTTGAATGGCTTCTTCCTGTTCCTTTTTCCCTTTTGAATTATTATTTGTGCCGTACCTGTACTTCTGATCACTTTCTAAAATGGAATCCAACACAGGAATTAAATATTTTAATGAATCATCAACGCTTTTCCTATATAGGTCTATCGCATATACCAGGCTGAAGGGGCTTGGCACACTATCTTCATTTTCATTTTTCTGGCCAAAAACTGAAGTAACCATTACTAATAAAAGCAGGATCCAAAAAAAAATCAGGTTATGTTTTAGAGAATTCCCGTTATTCATTGTAGTCAAGTTAATGATTTATGGATTACTTAAAAGTAATGAGGATTATTATTTAATTTATTCTTTATACTTCCGCTTCTTTTCCTCTTTATATTCCAGTTGTTCCACCAAAGCTCCGGGTGTTGGGTTTTTTGTTACCATCACGGCAACCAGCAATAATCCCAATAATAATGCCATGGAGGCCACCAGTTCACCCCAGGTTATCCAATATCC
This sequence comes from Chitinophagaceae bacterium, assembly GCA_043717145.1. Lineage (GTDB taxonomy): Bacteria > Bacteroidota > Bacteroidia > Chitinophagales > Chitinophagaceae > Sediminibacterium. The sequence goes on from JAYSXR010000075.1 coordinate 37,067, forward strand.
CCAAAACCCGTACACAGCAGCTTTCTCTGGGTTATTCGTTTCATAAATCACTTCTAATGTATCACCTTCTTTCCATTTACGAAAAATATAACGGGCATCAATCCTGTGTTGCAGCCTGCCATCATGATACAATGCATTGGGTAGGGTTACGCCGGTTACACTATCTTTTAAAAACTTAATAACAGCAGGTGATTTTTCTCCGTCGAAATAATCAGGCTGGCGGGTAAAGGGAACATAACAGGCAATACAAACAATATAAAGTATAAAAATAGTTTTAAACAAAATATAAGTTTACTGGTATGGTTATAGAATTATCCAGATAATTACAATTCAGTATGGATATTTAATTTAAGCAGTTCCAGTATGTTTTTTTCCATCATCACTTTGGCGGAACATGGGTACAAATTTCCGTTTAAATAATATTTCTTTAAAAGTATAGGAAATACGCTGCTGAACATAATTGGAAAACACTTCATCAAAACCGAGCAGCATCGCATACAATTCTACATTGGCTGTTTTCATATCCTCTTCCGTAAAGCCATAAAAAGGGCTTGTTTCATTAATGGCGTGAACAACCGTCCAGCTCATGGGCATAATTTCTACGCGGCTTCTTTTCAGGTCGAGGGAGAAATATTTATAAATGGGTATTTCATTTTCTGAAACCTGCACCCCTATATTCACCCCTACTTCAAGGTCGGTTAAGGAATGTTTGTCTTTGAAGGCTGCAAAACGGAACATCAGTCCAGTCATTTCCTTATACGGGCTTACTAATGCATGATCGCTAAAAACCAGATAACTTCTGGGTATAGAGAAACGGCCGTATATCAAACCGGTGGCAATGGCCAGGGATAACAATCCTACTAAATATTCAACACCGGATACAAGATTAGAGCCATCACCCACCGGGTTCACGCGCCCATAACCTACCGTGATAAAAGTTCCCGTACTAAAATAAAAAAGCTCATTAAAAATCTGCCAATCATTCCCGTTTGGAAGTCCCTCGATTTCAGAAGACCTAATAAAAAAATAGATAAAAGTAAAAATAAGATTGATAGCCACATAAAACATGAGTATTACCAAAATAAATTTCCACTGGGGTAGGTTGAGCATATTATGAAATATGCTGATTCTTTTCCAGAAAGGCATTTTTTCTTTACCCAAGTTATAGCTCCCGTCCTTATTGATAAAACGACCACCGGTAAGGTCGCTGGCATTGGTGCTGAAACCGGTGTCGTTGTTTTGACGGGAGATTGGGTTAATTCTTTTAAAGAGGGACATGGTATTGTATTGGCAGTAAATTTATACCTGTATTTGAATTATTTTCCGAAAAAAAAACGACCTCACGAATAAAGGCGAGGTCATTATAAATATTTCGAAAAAATAAAAGCTCCTGATTCCCGTTTAGCGATTAATTCGCCAAACTTCTGAAATCCACCGGCACCAATTTACTTACACCCGGTTCCTGCATGGTAACACCGTAAATCACATCCACTGCACTCATCGTTTGTTTGTTGTGGGTAACGATGATGAACTGTGAGTTATCACTGAACTTCCTAATCATCTGGGTGAATTTACCTACGTTGGCATCATCCAATGGTGCATCTACTTCATCAAGAATACAGAATGGTGCAGGTTTAATCAAGTAGATAGAGAATAACAAAGCTGTTGCCGTTAATGTTTTCTCCCCACCGCTTAATTGTGTGATAGAGGATGGACGTTTACCTTTTGGTTTGGCGATAATTTCAATACCTGTTTCGGCAAGGTTTTCCGGGTTTACCAATATCATATCTGCCGTATCTTCTTCCGTAAACAATGCTTTAAACACTTTCTGGAAATTCTCGCGCACTTTGTTAAAAGTTTCAAGGAACTGCTGGTTGGCAGTGGCTTCTACTTCCTGTATGGTTTGTAATAAACTTTCTTTGGCCGATACCAGATCGTTCTTCTGTTCAAGGATAAACTCGTAACGTTTTTTCATTTCCGTATAGGCTTCAATTGCCGTAGGATTTACTTCACCCATGTTCTCTAAACGTTTACGCATCCTGTCCGAACTGGCTTGTAATTCTTCGAGGTTGGTATCTGTAGTCCTCTCCTGGTCTAATATCTCATCCAGTTCTACTTTAAACTCTACAATTAACCTTTCCTTCATTCCGGCTAACTGTAACTTCAGTTCATTCAGTCTGTCTTTAATCTCTGTTACGAGGTGATCAATCATTTCCTTGCTCTTGACTTTCAGACGAAGCCCACTTTCTTTTTCCTGCAAGGCATTTCGCAGATTATAATATGCCTGGTCTGTTTCATTTAATTTTTTCTCTTCGGTTTCTTTCTTACGCATCATTTCCAGTAACAACTCTTCAGAACCTATCAATAATTTCTCCCCTTCTTCAATATTTGCAGATGCTTCTAATAATTGGGCCGTATTGTTTCCTATTTGTGCATGCAAATCGTTTAATTGGTTTTCTTTGAAAACCAGTTCCTGTTTCAAGGTAGTAATCTTGCTCTGTTGCCGGGTTAACTGTAGATTAGTTTCATTGTACTGAACAGAAGCAAAATTGTATTCGTGTTCCGATGATTGATAATCCTGTTCAACTGTTTTCAGCTCGTCTGTAGTTGACTGTAATTGCCCGTTCAGCAAATGAAATTCTTCGCGGGTGGCAGCGATGGCATCGTGCTCGGCCTGCAAGCGCTGTTCAATATCTTCAAGGCGCAGTAAACCGTTCTGTTGTGCCACTTGTAAATTCTCCATCCGGTTTTTAGCCGCAAATACCTGGTTGGTTAACTGACTGATCTCATTTTCAGTTTGCTTGATCACATTTTCTTTCAACTGGTCATTGAAAGCGATCACTTCATTATGCTTAGCCTGTATATCAGATTTTAACAGGTTTACTATTGATTCCTGATCAGCAATTTCTTCAAATAATTTTTCGAGATTTTTGGCGCGGCCTATCTTTTTTCCTTCAAACAAACCCACACTACCACCAGTTAAAGTGTATTTTCCTTTTACATATTTACCATGTTTCTCCAATACTACAGCACCATTGCTGTTAGCGATAGCTTCATCGTTTTCAGCTATATAAACATTGCCTAATAGATATTCTGCCAGTTTACGGTATTGATCATCTACTTCAATCACATCCATGGCCTTAATGGTATCTGCTGGCTGGTGTGTATCCACGCGGATATCAGCAAACTTCTCCAGCATGAAGAAATTGGCTTTCCCTTTTTTATGTGCATCAAGTAAATGAACAGCCTGCAAACCTTCTTCCAGGTTATTTACCACGTAATAGTTTAGGTAAGGCTCCAGTACATTTTCAACCGCAGTTCTGTATGCTTCTTTAACATAAATAATGTCCGATAAAATAGGTGCTGCATGATTCCATTCGGGGTTCTTGTGAAGGAATTTAATGCTCTCAGGATAACCTTCCATCGAATCTATCAGGCTCTTCAACAAATTGTATTCGTTCCTCTTCGAATCCAGTTTGCGGTTTTCCTCATTCAGTTCATTACGCAATACTTCCAACTGTGCCTGTGTTTCAAATATCTGTTCCTTTGTTTTTTCCTGGTGCTCCTGCAGTTGTTGCAGGTCTATACGACGGGCTTCCAGGCCGGACTCTTTTTCCCGCAGCTCAACACTTACCTGCTGCAGTTGCAGCTCGCGGTTTTGTTTCTCTTCAGCTAACTGCGCTTGTGCCCTTTGCAAATTAAGAATCGAGGTATCAGCTACGGCTACTTTTTTCTCTGCATCAAATTGGTTACGCTGTATTTGTTGGTAGCGGCCCCGCAAAACATCTACCCCACTCCTTTTCTCATCAAAAATCCGGCGCTTATCTTCTACATCAAATTTGGCCGTTTCTACTTTATTCTGTAATTCTGAGAGGTTGGCCTCTTCTTCACCAACCTGTAACTGGGTATATTCAATGGAATCACCGATGGTTTTAAGTTGTCCTTCTGCCTTTTCCAGAAACTCTTTCAAATTGGTTTCTTTCTCCTTCAGGTAATGCAATTTTTGTGTAGCCAGGTTTTTTTCATTTTCCTTAGTCCGCAGGTCCTGCAAATAATCATTGAATTCGTGTTGCATGCTTTGCAATGCCCTTTCCTTCTCAATAAATCCTACTTTTTCATGTTCTATCGCTGCTTCTTCAGTAGCTATCTCGGCTTCTAACTGGATTTTTTTATTGGTTTCCGCATCCTGCTGCTCGTTCAATTCTTTGTAAGTGATATTAAACCCTTCCAGTGCCGCTTTGGCCAGTTCAATGGCAACTTCTTTGTATTCCTTTTTAATCTCGTAAAACTTCTCGGCTTTCTTGGCCTGGTTCTCTACTGTTTTTAGCTGGTTGTTGATCTCGAAAAGCAGGTCTTCAATACGGGCAAGGTCCTGCTCCGTTGCATCCAGTTTATTTTTGGCTTCTTTTTTTCGTGTTTTATAGATAGTGATACCGGCAGCCTGTTCCAACATTCTGCGGCGGCTGTTTTCTTTGTCTTTGATAATATCATCCACCATTCCCAACTCGATAATGGCGTAACTATCCGTACTCACACCGGTATCGAGAAAGAGGTTATGGATATCCTTTAAACGGCAGCTGACATCGTTCAGACGATATTCGCTTTCGCCATTTTTATAAAAACGGCGGGTAACAGTAACTGTATTAAATTCTGTTGGTAAAAGGTTCTTAGTATTTTCGAAGGTAAGGCTCACTTCAGCCAGGCCACTCGGGCTGCGTGTTTTACTGCCATTAAAAACAAGGGCTTCCAAATTCTCACTACGTAATGCAGATATTTTTTGTTCGCCTATAACCCAGCGTATGCTGTCAATAATATTACTTTTTCCACAACCATTTGGTCCGATGATACCGGTTATACCTTCATCAAAACTGACAACTGTTTTATCAGCAAAACTTTTGAATCCTTTGATTTCTAGCGACTTTAATCTCACGTATATCCTGTTTAAGTACCTGCGAACATACAGTAATTGAGGTAGAATTTATGAAGAGAAAAAATAGCTGTGTATAATAGGTGGAGAATTAGGATTTGAATAGGGAGATGTGAAAAGAAAAATGATATAGTAAATTGATTATCAGCATGATAAAATATCATACTTTCTGTAAAAAACAGAGTTGAAACACCGGATAGATTTACTGTAGGGAGGTTATATTTGCTATTCAAGCAGCCCATTTTGCCAAAGATTATTTTTGCGGTTACCAACGACCTTAGTTACGACCAGCGTATGCAACGCATTGCCGGATCATTGGCAGAACTCGGGTATGGGGTATTATTGATTGGGAGGAGGTTGCAGGATTCTGTACCCCTCAAAATACAGGCATTCCGTCAAAAAAGACTGGGTTGTTATTTTACAAAGGGTATCTTGTTTTATGCAGAATACAACCTGCGGCTTTTTCTCTTCCTGCTGTTTCAAAAGGCAGAGATTATCTGTGCCATAGACCTGGATACCATCCTGCCTGTTTATTTGGTAACTGCCATCAAAAAACAAACAAGGGTATATGATGCCCATGAATTATTTACGGAACAAAAAGAGATTATCAGCCGACCGGTTATCCATGCAATATGGTTAGCCATTGAACAGTTTGCTGTTCCGAAGTTTACGAATGGGTATACGGTGAATGGTTTTATAAGTGCCGAATTATTAAGAAGATATAAAGTGAATTATGCGGTTGTCAGGAACTTGCCCCGGCTTACCAAACAGGATGTCACAGTTTTTGAACCAAAAGAAAAATGGCTTATTTACCAGGGTGCTGTAAATGAAGGGCGTTGTTTTGAAACATTACTACCTGCTATGAAAGAAGTAGATGCCAAACTGGTGGTCTGTGGTAAAGGTAATTTTTTTGAAGAGGTGAAAGAACTCATTAAGAAGCATCGGTTGGAAGGGAAAGTTGAGCTAAGGGGTTATGTTTCTTCTTTGGAGTTGATTCAATTGACCCCCAATGCTTACCTCGGGATTACATTATTTACACGGGAAGGATTAAACCAATATCATTCTTTATCCAACCGTTTTTTTGACTACATCATGGCCGGCATACCGCAGCTATGTGTAAACTACCCTGAATATGCTGCGATCAACCAACAATTCAATATTGCCTATACGATTAATGACACCGAAACGCTTACAATTGCCAGGGCATTGAACAATTTACTAGCAGATGATGTTCTTTATAGTAAAATAAAAAACAATTGCGCAGGAGCAAGAAACCTATTGAACTGGGAAATGGAACAACACAGACTATTTGATTTTTACAAGGCCTTATAAAATTGGAAAAACATTTACATATTATTTCATTGGATGTGCCCTACCCCGTTAATTATGGCGGAGTCGTAGATCTTTTTTATAAACTCCCCGCATTACAGGCACGGGGTGTTCTGATACACCTGCATTGCTTTACCAATGGCCGAAGTGAGCAGCCTGAATTAAATAAATATTGTGTGAGTGTTGATTATTATGAAAGAAATGAGGGCCATAAAGGGGTATCCAATACTTTACCATATATTGTTTCGAGCAGAAAGAATGAACACCTGCTGCAAAATATTTTACTCGACGAATATCCTATTTTTATGGAAGGTGTTCATTGCACCTATTTATTGTCGGATGACAGATTTAAAAACCGAAAGTGCTTTGTGAGGATACATAATGTAGAGTACCAGTATTACCGTGATTTATGCAGCAATACTACTTCCCCGATAAAAAAATTATACTACTGGCTGGAAAGCAGGCTACTGGAAGTATATGAGAAAAAAATCGCTTCTAAAGCAATATTCTGGGGAGTAACAGAAAAGGATGATAACGTTTACAGGAATGAATTGGGTTGCAAAAATATTGAATACCTTCCCCTTTACCTGCCCGATTGGAAAGTAATCTGCATGGAAGGTATGGGCACGTATTGTTTATACCATGGCGACCTGGGTGTGATTGCCAATGAGAAAGCCGCTATCTGGTTATTGGAAAAGGTATTTAGTAAATTGAAAATTCCTTTTGTGATCGCTGGAAAAAATCCATCAAATAAATTAGATAAGTTAGTGCATGAAAGCGGCCATACCTGCTTGGTTGCCAATCCATCGGAAAAGGAAATGCAGGATATGATAGCCAAGGCACATATCAACGTAATTCCCTCTTACACCACTACGGGGATTAAAATAAAACTCATTAATGCATTGTTTAATGGCAGGCACTGTGTGGTAAATGAAGCAACAGTTGCAGGTAGTGGACTGATATCTGCCTGCCATACAGGAACTACAGCCAATTCCTTTTGCGAGATCCTTGCACAATTGTATCACCAACCATTTACTTCGGATGAAATTGAATTGAGGAAGCACCTATTAAGTGGGATGTTTAATAATGAAGCAAATGCAAAAAAACAGGTGGAATGGATCTGGGGAAATAGTTGACTATTAAAGCCGCAAAACTATCTGTTAATTTTACGGCTTTTATTGAGTTTACTTGTTTAACTAAATGGTGGTTTTATCTTACATCATCTGAAGTAGGACCATATAAACCAGGAACTTTATTACCGGTAGCTCTCAGGTATACGATCATTTCTCCACGGTGATGATATAAATGGTTCATTAAAAACCCACGAATAACCTGTATCCGCGGCATTTCGGGAAATATGGGTTCAGTACCGCCAATTACCATTTTCCAGTTTTCAAACATACTTGCATCTGTTGCCGTTTCTAAAGCTTGTTGCGCATTTTTTACATTTTCTTCAAATTTGGCAACAATATTTGCAGCAGTACTGGTATCCCCTTTATCGTATTTATAGGTAGCCATATCAAACACATTCTGATGAAGGGTGGGATGGTACCAGTTATATACTTCTGCAATATGGGAAGCAAGCTGGCCTGTGGTCCATGATTTTTCTGCCGGTTTATATTGGAGGGCGCTATCGGGAATGGCCTGTAATAATTTGCGGGTATTTTCAACCTCATGATAAAACTCGCCCAGTAAGGATTGTACTAACATGTTTTTTTGATTTTAAATGATAAATAATTTATTGGATGAAATTTAGACATTCTTTATAAATTAAGTCTCCATCAAACCTTACATAACAATAAGATAAAACAGAACCTTCGCAATTTTCTTTAGAGTACCACTTATAAGTATCTATAACAATTTATGCAGAAACCGCCGCACTATCAATTAATTTACCACCTTCTGTTTTCAACATACGCGATGGATAGCGGTTTATCACTATAAAATCATGCGTGGCCATTAATACAGTTGTTCCATAATCTTTAGCGATCTGTATCAGTAACTGCATGATCTCATCGCTTGTTTCGGGATCGAGGTTGCCCGTAGGTTCATCAGCGAGGATCAATTTAGGGGAGTTGAGTAAAGCACGCGCAATATCAACACGTTGCTGTTCGCCACCGCTCATCTCAAATGGCATTTTGAAGCCTTTACTTTTCAAGCCTACTTTATCCAATACATCATTGATCTTTTCTTCTATTAAACGTTCATCCTGCCAACCTGTGGCTTTTAACACAAAGCGGAGATTTTCATGCACATTTCTATCGGTAAGCAACTGGAAATCCTGGAATACCACGCCTAGGTTGCGTCGCAGAAAAGGTACTTTTTTCCAATCCATCATACGCAAGTCAAAACCCACTACGGAAGCTTCGCCGTTTGTAAGGGTCAATTCCCCGTACAATGTTTTCAGTAAGCTACTTTTACCTGTTCCGGTTTTACCAACAAGGTAAACGAACTCGCCTTTGCTAACAGTAAAATTTACATTTTGCAGTACAAGGTTATCGCCTTGAAAAATATTGGCATTATGAATAGATACGACTATGTCTGACATGGGACTAATGTACAATTTTTTGATCGAATTTAATTGAATTCTATTGTTAAGATGTTTATAAGTAAATTAATAAGCTGCAATTTTAATATCGAATATTGAACAAGCAATATCGAATGCAGAAGTAACCCGATTTTAGTATTCATACACCAACTCACCAAAACTCCCTTTCAGCAATAAGGAAGATTGCAATGCGGCTTCTACCCTCCCGATTATCTTTGCCTCAATGTTAAATGTATTCGCTGCAGCTATCATTTTTACAGCTGCAGTTTCATTCGTAAATACTTCGAGCCGGTGGCCCATATTGAATACCTGGTACATTTCCCTGAAATCCGCACCTGAATTTCGCTGGATCAGTTGAAAAATGGGCGGTATATCAAACAGGTTGTCTTTGATAACAGAAAGTGGCCGGGGCAAATATTTCATACACTTAGTCTGGCCACCGCCACTGCAATGTATCAGGCCATTGATATCAGCAAAATATTCATCTAATAAAACTTTCAGCAATGGAGCGTATGTTCTTGTGGGAGATAACAATAATTTTCCTACAGTTATTTTTTCACCGGCAATTAATAAATCATCTGTCAATTTATTTTTCCCGATATATACTACCTCAGCAGGCAATACCGGTTCAAATGTTTCAGGGTATTTTTCTGCGTAATATTTGCTTAATACATCATGCCTTGCGCTGGTTAATCCATTACTGCCTAAGCCACTATTATAGTCGGTTTCATAAGATGCTTTGCCTGCGCTACCGAAGCCTACGATTACATTTCCCGGGGCAATTTTATCATTCGTAACCAGTTTCGATTTGGGCCAGCGGGCTGTCATGGTACCATTAACCGCAATGGTACGAACTACATCACCCACATCGGCTGTTTCACCTCCGAGGTAATGGATATTTACGCCGAAGCTTTTTAACAGATAAAAAAATGCCTGTGTGCCGTTAATTACCGCTTGTAATACATCACCTGTTATCAATAACTTATTCCGGTCAATGGTAGAAGAGAATAAGAAGTTATCGGTTACACCGACACAAAGCAGGTCGTCTAAATTCATCGCCACGGCATCCTGCGCAATTCCTTCCCAAACCGTTACATCGCCGGTTTCCTTCCAATAGAGATACGCTAGTATACTTTTACTACCTGCGCCATCGGCATGCATAATATTTACCCAATCTGAATCGCCACACAAAAAATCGGCGTATATTTTACAAAATGCATTCGGATATAATCCCTGGTCTAATTTCTGGATAGCGGCATGAACTTCTTCTTTCTGGGCCGAGACACCCCGTTGAGCGTATAGAGACATTATTAAATTTTGGTCCCGCCCCAGCGGGAGAGAATTTTAGAATTGTTGCAAATGTAAGTCATGGTCATGGACCATAGACCATAGACCATAGACAATTTCCCAATTTAGTACCTTACTTTTGTGACTGTTATGAAGGTACATCGCGAATTGGCCGGCTCATTACCGGAGTTTCATAAGGCAGTTATCACCATTGGTACGTTTGATGGGGTTCACCTTGGTCACAGGCAAATACTGGCGCAGTTAAAAGAAGAAGCTGCAAGAATTGGTGGGGAAACCGTAATTATTACCTTTCATCCGCATCCCCGCAAAATTGTATCCTCAGTACCGGGTGATATCAAATTACTTAACACACTTAACGAAAAAATTATATTACTGGATGCTGCGGGTATCGATCATCTGGTTGTTGTTCCCTTCGATCATGTTTTTGCCAGCCAAACGGCTGAACAATATGTGAAGGATTTTCTCTACAAATATTTTAAACCACATACGGTGATCATTGGTTACGACCACCGTTTTGGGAAGGGCCGCGAAGGAAATTACCAGTCAATGGAACAATTTGGCCGTTCAATGGGTTTTGAAGTGAAAGAGATTTCTCAGCAGTTGTTAAATGAAATAGTAATCAGTTCTACAAAAATCCGTCATTCATTGATTGAAAATGATATAGCCACAGCCAACCAGTTTTTAGGGTACCCGTATTTTTTTGAGGGCATTGTAATAGAGGGTAATAAACTGGGCCGTACCATCGGATACCCAACGGCTAACCTGCATATTGCCAGCGAAGAGAAATTGGTTCCGGGTAATGGGGTGTATGCGGTTAAAGTCGTGAATCGTCAATCGTCAATCGTGAATTTATCAGGGATGATGAATATCGGCTTGCGACCAACTGTTGATGGAAAAAAAAGAGTAATAGAAGTGAATATTTTTGATTTTGATGATGATTTATATGGCCAAACATTGCAAGTGCATTTGCATCATTACCTGCGCGGGGAAATAAAGTTTACTGGATTGGATGAGTTGAAGCAGCAACTGCAAAAAGATAAACTGGCAGCTATTGCTGTTTTATGATAATTCCACCCAATTGTATATTTCAATACTCTTCTGATTTTTTTTTGAATAACGGATCCGGGTCAAAGTCTATGATCTGCCGGTAATTATCAACTCCCAGTAATTGTGCCAACCTGATAAGGGTTTCAATCTTCTCTTCTGTAAGTCCGTTTTCCCAGCTACAATGCGTTGAGCGTGCTAACCATAATTCAGATGCCACCTACCATAGATCGAAATTGCGAATTTTCCTGATGAGTTTTATATTTCTGGCAATGCGAATCCTTTCGGGGCTTTGTTGGTACATGGGTAAGTATTGAGAATAATTAGCCCACAATAATAACAGCTTTCTTCCACGCAAAAATGGGTGGTAATACGCTAACCCAACCCGTATTTAAACGGTAATTTTTCCCAGTAGATAATTGTCTGTTTTACTAACATTGTTATGATACATTTCCTTGGTCAATGGATTTATCTGTTAGAATTTTAGTGCACCATTTGGCCAATGGTAAATGGGCAATTATCATTCCTTCTATACCCATGCATTCTTCGAAAATGAGGTAGACAGATTAAAATAAAATTTTACGAAAAAGTTAGAGTTAAACAAGATGGGATTATCACCCATGACGGAGTTTGAAAGTAAAAGTATTTAAGGATGTGCGTGGTGGTTACCTGCTTCACTTGCTATTGGACTGATTGTTTCTGCATTTAATAATTTTGGCGATATCAGTCAGGAATTTGCCGATGGGTGGAAAAGAGAAACTAGGCACAAAAACTGTCAGAATGAAATAAAAAGAAAAAATCCAAAAGATGCGGCCAATCGAGGTTGCAGGATTTACTGCAATTATTATTGCGACCATTTAGTCATGTGATAACATACCAAAGTCGATCAGATCATTGAAATCAATTTTTCATTAAAAATTAAATATATGAAACTACAAAAATTCAGTTCTGCTTTGCAAGAGTTATTTTTTGAAGAAGCAGCAGGCATAAATGGCGGCGAAGCACTTTGGTATTGCATTGCTTATTTAGCTGGCGGCGTTGCACATGGGCTGTTTATTGACCTGAGGGGAGCATCAAATAGTACCTACCATCAAAGTGCAGGCTCATCAGCAATGCACAAAGCCTTGAAATAATTATATTATCAAACTAAAATGGTTAAAGGAAGAAAAATCCTTTAACCATTTATTATTAGGAGAAGATGACGTTTGGGTATATTATTTTTTTCAGAATAAATTTATGAATCAGGCTGGACTAACCTACCTAACATTTGCAGGTAAGTTTGTTAATTCTTTAACCTATACTAAAATAATTTGTGGATATTTGAATATCATTTACAATATAAAACTCTATCTTGTTTATAGTCTTACACTATTGCAAGACTTATCTGATAATGCAAAACCATTGATTAACAGCGACCGTTATTATCAATTTCCTGTACCTGCCTCTTTACGTGCAGCTTCTTTCATTTTCTCATTGGCGGATATTAGGAATTGAACATTCCGGTTTTGCATCCTGCCATCTTCTGTATCATTGCTATACTTGGGAGCTTCTTCACCGTAACCTTTCTTTGAAAGCCTCGATGAACTGATTCCGTTACTGCTCAAATAAGCGCTAACCGTCGATGCCCTGCGCTCCGACAGGCTTTGGTTATAACCGGTAGATCCTGTATTATCTGTATGTCCTTGTATTTCAATATTTGTATCGGGGTACTTGACAAGAATCACATTCAGTTTATTAAGATTTGTTTTTGATTCAGCCGACAAATCCGAACTATTGACACTAAATAATATCTTATCACTGAATTCAACCACAATACCTTCTCCAACTCTTTCTACTTTTGCGTTGGGGAGATCCTTTTGAATATCAGCTGCCTGTTTATCCATTTTATGACCGATAATAGCACCTCCTACACCACCTACTGTTGCACCAATAATGGCACCTAAGCCCACATGACCCGACAAACTTCCTATAGCACCGCCTACTGCTGCGCCACCGGCAGTTCCAATAACTGCCCCTTTTTGTGATTTATTCAGGCTCGAACAACTAAACAAAAGAAAAGACAAAAAGAAAACCGATAAAGTGATACTTGTAATTTTTTTCATAAATATATTTATTAAAGGATTTAGGCAAAAAATAGTTTTATATTCAAAATACCTTCTTGCACTAATAGTTTAAGAGCAAAGTTGGGGTGTTATGCCGAGTGTATTGTTACAAAATACATGGCATATATTACAACATTCACAGATTAAGTGTAGATAGAATACGCATGTTCTCATGTTATGGACTAATATTAAAGGTGTAGCAGGTTAAGGGTGCCGAAACCGATGGTTTAGAGCATCATTTTAACCACCATTTCTTTCATCAAACCAGCATCAGAGGTGTTACCGTCGTGCACACCCAAACTGCGTAAATTAAATTGATGGAGTAACATGAGTATTTTTTCTACCCCGTTGAAATCGTATTTTCGCGCTGCACCCATATAGTCTTTTACAAAATATGGATTTACCCCCAACGCAGAAGCAACACTTTTTTCATCGGGGTTCTGAACACCATACAGCATAAATACCTTACTGAAAAAATTATACAGTGCCGGCAGGATCATTTGTATTGGAGCGGCTTTAGGATTGGCTTCGAAGTACTGTATTATACGGATTGCCTTAGACAATTCCTTTCTGGCAATAGCATCCTGTAGTTCAAATACATTAAACTCCTTACTTACGCCAATGTAATTCTCAATATCATCTTCCGTAATGTTTTTCCTAGTTCCCAGGTTTACAGCCAGTTTCTCTATCTCGTTTTGGATGCGGCTCAGGTCGTTTCCAATATGATCTACCAGTAAAAACAGGGCTTTTTGAGAAATGGTCAGATCATGCTGCTGCACCATCTGGTTGGCCCATTCGGGCAGCTGGCTGTCGTACATTTTTTTGGTAGACATCATCTCGGCTTTCTGTTTCAGCAGTTTGGCCAGTTTGGAACGGCCATCCACCTTCTTCTCCTTATAACTTATCACGAATACAGTGGAGGCCAAGGGATTGTCAACATACCCTTCCAGCTTTTCAATATCACGCATTTGTTGCGCTTCTTTAAGCAATACTACCTGACGCCCGGCAAACATGGGATAACGCATACATGCATTAACCACTGCCGCCCAATCTGCGTCTTTTCCATAGAAAATGGTGAGGTTAAAACTCGCTTCGCTTTCAGAAAGGATGTAGTGTTCTGCATAATTAACCACCTGGTCGATAAAAAAAGGCTCATCTCCCTCTAACCAGTAGATGGGTTTATAAGTACCTTTTTTCCATTCATTGATGATTTTTTCTGCCGACATGGGTGCAAAGATCTAGTACGAACCATGAAACACGAAAAATTGCTTATAAAAGTTGTAAACATCCGATGAATAAGAAGTATTCAATATTCATTGTGCAAGCTTAAACTATACTAATTTTATCCTCCAACAGCAAAGGCAGTTTTTAAAACAGAGAATTACATTAGCCGCAACCACCGCATCCTGCTGGCATTAGTTTACTGTGCGTTACAGGTTGTTTTCTTTAAAATATACATCCTGCACCACGCTACCATCTATATCTGATTTTGAAGTAAGGATACCGAGTACATTAGCCAGCAAATGGAGGGAAATATAATTTTTATTATCGCCAAACTTCCACCAGTTGAGGGTATTAAACATTTCCACCTCTTAGGGTTTTGTATCGTGTAATTGCAGGTATTCGGGTAAAGGAAAGTGATTAATCAATAACCTGCGGCAGATATAAGGGATATCAAACTCCTTAATATTATGCCCGCCAAACTGAAAACCCCGGTTATGCTGGTACATTTTATTACATAAATCAGTAAAAATATGTAGTATTTCCACCTCATCATTTCCAGAGATTCTTTTCATTTTCAGGCATAGCTGCTTATCCTCATTCTCATAAAAAAAGCGGTGGAAATACAAATGATCTTACCAAATTCAGCTTACATGGCACCTTTTTTTCTATAATTTTATTCAGCCGACACATCTTCTGGCACGGTTTTCGCATTTTTTTCCAAAATAGGTCCTGCCAGCCAGGATCCATACCAGCAAAGAAAGGGAACTGTGGAACCGCTTCTATATCCAGCTATAAAAGTTCTGTCATCATATTATAAATTGTACTATTTATTTAATCGCTAAAATCCTACACTATGAGTTATAATGAAACTTCGAGAACAGGGACAAACAACCCTTATCCTCAACAAAAAGATAACCGTAAACTAATATACGGTATTCTCATCGCCGCGCTTATTGGTACCTGGGGCTACATTATTTACGATAAGAGCCAGTCGAGGGAAACGGTAGCACAGCTTCAGACCAAAATTGTTAATGTTGATAGTGCACGTAATGCCATTCAACAGGAGTTTTTGACGGTATCTTCCAAGGCAGATTCGTTAACGGAGAACAATATTCAGCTAACGGGTGACCTGGCTGATAAAAATTCCGCTATCCAGAAGCTGAAAAGTAATATAGGTGGTATACTTAAAAAGAAAAATGCTACCGACAGTGAATTAGCACATGCCAAACAGATGATTGGTGAACTTAATGGAAAAGTGGATGGTTTATTTGCCGAAATAGACAAATTAAAAGGCGAAAACCAGCAATTAACTTCTAGCAACCAGCAATTGAGTACAGAAAAAACACAACTGACCACTGATAAACAAAATCTTGAGCAGAACCTTAGTTCTACAAAAACCGAAAAGAAACAACTGGAAGAAAAAGTGGATGTGGCTAGTACCCTACATGCTTCCTCAATTGGTATTGCTGCCATAAAAGTAAGTAATGGCGGAAAAGAAAAAGAAACCACAACGGCCAAAAGGGCCAACCTGATGCGAATATCATTTAACCTGGATGAGAACAAGATTACGCCTTCAGGCACAAAAGACATTTATGTGATTGTAACCCGGCCCGATGGTAAAGTAATCACAGAAGGCGGTTCATTTACTGCACGTGAAGAAGGTGATAAGGCCTTTA
>JAYSXR010000076.1:0-16432 GCA_043717145.1 Chitinophagaceae bacterium
CAGCATAGGCAAGGTAAAAGTGGTTGTATTCCGTAACCAGCAGCCAATAATCCTGACACTTGACGTAAAAGATATACGCCGATAAACCCACTGGCGAACTTTCCTTCGTTATTTTTTTTGCAATGCCCTATTTTTGCAGGTTCTTTTAATAATCAATATGATAGTTTACGACCGGTTTGTTTTAGATAATGGTTTGCGCGTACTGGTGCATGAAGATCACTCAACCCCGATGGCGGTAGTGAATATTATGTATGATGTAGGTTCAAGAGACGAGAATCCTGAGAAAACAGGGTTCGCGCATTTGTTCGAACACCTCATGTTTGGCGGGAGTGTTCATATTCCTGATTATGATGAACCGCTGCAAAGAGCCGGTGGCGAAAACAACGCCTATACCACACACGACCTTACGAATTATTATTGCCAGCTACCAGCCGAAAATATTGAAACTGCTTTCTGGCTGGAAAGCGACAGGATGCTAAGTCTCGCCTTTGGCGAAAAAAGCCTGTTGGTACAGAAAAAAGTAGTGTGTGAAGAATTTAAAGAACACTATATCAACAAACCTTACGGGGATACCTGGCATAAGATGCGGGAACTGGCTTATACCACGCACCCCTACCGCTGGATGACAATTGGTAAGGAATTAAGCCATGTAGAAAATGCCAATAGTGATGATGTGAAACATTTTTTCTTTAAACATTACCGACCTATAAATGCTATACTGGCAGTGGCAGGGCATGTGCAACTTGAAAACGTAAAGAGACTTGCCGATAAATGGTTCGGTGATATTCCCATGGGGGAAAAGTACCACCGCAAGCTACCCGCGGAGCCTCGTCAAACAGAAGCAAGGAAATCTGAAGTGTATGCCAATGTTCCATTGGATGCTTTTATTAAAACATGGCATATGGATGCACGTTTGGATAAAGGTTATTATGTGATGGACCTGGCCACGGAAATTTTAGGTGGCGGCGGCTCTTCACGGATGTTTCAGGCACTGGTTAAAGAAAGGCAATTGTTTTCGGGGCTGGATTGCTATCATTTTGGCAGTATAGATAAGGGCTTGGTAGCAGTAGAGGGAAAACTCGTGAAAGGCGTAGCTATGGAAACCGCCGCAAAAGCAGTTGATGAAGAGATAGAAAAAATAATGGCAACGCCAGTAAGCGCTTTAGAATTGGAGAAAGTAAAAAACAAAACAGAAAGCGTTATCGCGTTTGAAGATATGGGTGTGATGAGCAGGGCCAACAGCCTTGCCATGTACGAATTGCTGGGCGATGCACAATTGATGAATACGGAACTGGAAAAATACCATGAAGTTACCACAGAAGATATACAACAATCCTGCAAAGAGGTATTTAGGAACGATAACAGCAATACATTATTTTATCATAGTAAGTAAGTCATAATGACCAACAGAACGAATGCCCCGGAAATAATAGATGCAGTAGATATGAAACTGCTATTGAAACCCTACGAACATTTTACACTTGATAATGGCATTCCGGTATATAGTATTGATGCGGGTGCACAGGATGTGTTGATGCTTGAATGGGTATTTTATGGAGGCAACTGGTATGAAGAAAAAAATATTGTAGCCGCCACTACCAATTTTATGCTAAAGAACGGCACCACCCAGAAAAAGGCTTTTGCCATCAATGAACATTTTGAATTTCATGGGGCTTACCTCAATCGCAGCTGTTATAATGAAACAGCGATCATAACACTACATTGTTTGAATAAACACCTGGCAGAACTCTTACCGGTGGTAGCAGAGTTGATGACGGAAAGTATTTTTCCTGAAGAAGAACTGGCTATCTACAAACAAAATCAAAAACAAAGACTGGAAGTTAACCTGAAGAAATGCGATTTTATCGCTAACCGGTTAATTGATGAATATGTATATGGGTTTCATCATCCATATGGCCGCTACACCTCGACACTTGATTATGATCAATTAGAAAGAGATGAGTTGGTGTCGTTCTATAAAAAATTTTATATCGAAGGAAAATGCCTGGTATTTGTTGCAGGCAAACCACCCGCCGACCTGGCACAGCAGCTTAACCATGCTTTTGGACACCTGCCGCTGAATAAAAAAGCAGTGCCTGAAATACAATATAATGTTGAGCCTGCCGATATAAAAAAATACAGCATCATCAATGATACAGCAGGTGTACAGGGGGCAATAAGGATTGCACGGCCTATTTTTAACCGTCATCACCCAGATTTTCCGAAAGTGCAGGTATTGAATAATATTTTCGGCGGGTTCTTCGGATCAAGGCTGATGAGCAATATACGCGAAGACAAAGGCTATACCTATGGTATACATAGTTATATGCAAAATCATATTCATGCCAGCGCCTGGATGGTGAGTACCGAAGCGGGAAGGGATGTTTGTGAAGCAACCATTGAAGAGGTATATAAAGAAATGGCCATTCTTTGTAATGAGCCGGTGGATAGTGAGGAACTTGACCTTGTGCGAAATTATATGATCGGCTCCCTGCTCGGCGACCTCGATGGACCATTCCAGGTAATTGCGCGGTGGAAAAGTTATATCCTTAATAATTTAACGGAAACCTATTTCTACAACAGCATCCAAACAGTTCGATCCATTACGGCAGAAGAGTTACAGTCACTGGCCAAAACATACCTGAACCCAGAAGCTTTTTATGAGTTGGTAGTTGTGTAGAGTTGTTTTTCACCACAGGAAAATCAATCACATAGCAAAAAGAATTTCGCAGAAGGGCTATCTGCTTATTTTGCCGGATCCAAAATAACTATGTAGCGCTTCGGGCAACTGGATGCCTTCTGCAGTTTGGTTATTCTCCAGCAAACAGGCCACAATCCTGGGCAAAGCCAATGAGCTTCCATTTAAAGAATGTACAAATTGCGTTTTGCCGGCAGCATCTTTGTAACGGCATTTCATGCGGCTGGCCTGGTAGTTTTCAAAATTGCTTACACTGCTTACTTCCAGCCAACGTTCCTGCGCGGCACTATATACTTCAAAATCGTAGGTGATGGCACTCGTAAAACCCATATCACCACCACATAAAAGTAGGATGCGGTAAGGGAGTTGTAAAGCCTGCAAGAGTTTTTCTACATGCAACACCATTTCATCCAAAACCATAAAACTTTTCTCCGGTTCTACCAATTGAATGATCTCTACTTTTTCAAACTGGTGCACACGGTTAAGACCGCGCACATCTTTACCAAAACTTCCGGCCTCCCTTCTAAAACAAGGTGAATACGCTGTCATTTTTATAGGCAGTTCCTCCTGCTTTACTATCGTATCCCGGTAAATATTGGTAACGGGTACTTCGGCAGTAGGTATCAGGTAAAAATTATCAGCAGTGGCATGGTACATTTGTCCTTCTTTATCCGGTAACTGGCCTGTGGCAAAAGCACTGGCTTCATTTACCATAAAGGGAGGTAGGTATTCTGTGTATCCTGCTGCGGTATTATAATCGAGGAAATATTGTACCAATGCCCTTTGTAATTTGGCTCCCTTTCCCTTGTACAAGGGAAAACCACTACCCGTAATTTTGGCCCCTGTTTCAAAATCAACAAGGTCGTATTGTTTAATAAGGTCCCAATGCGGTACAGAACCTGCAGGGAGGTTTGGTTTACTGCCGCCTTTCCTTACCACTACATTCTCGTTAGGTGTGCGGCCTTCGGGGACTTGTTTGGCTGGCAGGTTAGGTAATAAAACCAATGTATCAAGCAATTGCTTCTCTACTTGTGCCATTTGCTCTTTTAATGGTTCAAGGCTGGCTTTCCAGTCGGCTACAGCTGTTTTACTGGCTTCGGCTTCTTCTTTCTTACCTTGTCCGATTAGTTTTCCTATCTCTTTGGATGTGGCATTTACCTTGGATTGTATATGATCAAATTCAGCCTGCAACTTTTTCCGCTCATCATCCAATGCAATGATGGTATCCACCAGTTCGGGCTGGCTGAAATGCTTGACGGCCAGTCTTTTTTTAACGTCCGTTGTATTGTTGCGCAATACATTCACCTGTAACATATCAAATCGATTTGCGGCAAAGATAACTTTTGCGGGGTGATGATGGCATGCTTCCACCGTTTACCTTTACAGTATTATGCTGATCAGCGACGATTTACAACAGCGATGGTGGGGCCTGGAGGCCCGATTAATGGAGCGTTTTGGCAAAAAGCCCGACCTGGAAGCCGTTCTCTTTTTAATAGGCATGCAGGAAACCGGCTTTATGGTGGAAAAAATATCGAAAGAACAAAAGCAAGACCTGATGCATGTGGCCGTTTGCAAAGTACTTAGTCAAAGTGGCTACTATGCTCTCGAAGGGAATGATGCCGATGGATGGCCCCATTATCAACAGGTAAAAGAAATGCCGGTTATGGCATCGCATGAGCAGGAGAATTTTATTAAAGACCACGTATTGTTGTATTTTGAACAGCAAGGTTTTTAACTTTTTAATTTTGACTTTTCAGTTCTTTAATAACATATATCGTTTTTTATCCAATATTTGCAGTAATAAAAAGTACAGTCTATGAATTTTCCGGCAGAGCTTCGTTACACAAAGGATCATGAATGGGTCCGTTTAGACGGCAATGTGGCCACCATTGGTATTACAGATTTTGCACAGCATGAGCTGGGTGATATTGTGTATGTTGACATTAATACTACCGGGAAAAACCTGGCTGCCGAGGAAATATTCGGTACTGTAGAAGCGGTAAAGACTGTTAGCGATCTGTTTTTACCCATTGCCGGCGCTGTAACAGAGGTAAATGCCTTGCTGGAAAAACAGCCTGAACTGGTAAATACGGACCCTTATGGTGATGGGTGGATGATTAAAATGACGGTTACAGATACCACTTCTGTAAACGCTTTATTGAACAAAGATGCATATGCGGCGTTAGTCAAATAAAACCACATGAAAGCATTTACCGTATCCATTCTTATCAACCTTACACATAAGCCCACCAGCTTTTGGAAGTAGTTAAAAAATACGACGAACCCGAATTGGTACTGTTGTTAAAACAACGTAGCCAGCATGTATTTAGCTACCTGTACGATAATTATGCAGGGGCACTGCTGACTATTATCCGTAACATAGTAAGTGATGAGGAACTGGCAAACGATGTATTACAGGAGGTTTTCATAAAAGTGTGGAAGCAGATCGAAAGTTACGATAGCACCAAAGGACGCTTATTTACCTGGATGTTAAACATTGCCCGAAATGCTTCTATTGATACTATCAGAAGTAAGGGTTACCAGAACAGCCAACAAAACCGTGAGTTAACAGAAGACGTATATATAGCAGGCGGTACCAGTGAAATACGGATTGACCAGATTGGGCTTCGTAAAGTGGTACACAGCCTTAAGCAGGAATACAAAGTGTTGGTTGAATTATCTTATTTTCAGGGATATACCCAGGATGAGATATCTAAAATGCTGGGTATTCCGTTGGGAACAGTAAAAACAAGGTTACGAACAGCATTAATTCAATTAAGAGAAATTATTAAACCATAAAGTGGATATTAAGGCTTACATAGAAAATGGTGTGATTGAAAGCTATGTCTTAGGCATGGCTGAAGCACAGGAAGCTGCAGAATTGGAGCAATTAAGCCGTCAGTACCCAGAGATGAGCAAAGCTATTGACGCGTTTGAAGCCTCTCTGGAACAAACAGCCCTTTCTGCCGCTATACCCCCACCTGCCCATGTAAAGCAACAGTTATTTACCATATTGGCGGATGAGTTCGCTGCCGAACAGGGTAAAGTGGTAGCTTTGAAACGTCCCAGTGCCTGGGGCCGTTATGTGGCTGCAGCTTCTGTTATCCTTTTGGTGGCCAGTGCTGCCTTGAACATCTATTTTTATCAGCAATTCAGGTCTACTTCTACAGCTTACCAGGCGTTATTGCTGGAAAAGAGCACTTTACTGGCCGATAACCAAAATACCCAGACAAAGGTGCTGCACCTGTATCAAAGTATGCAGATGATTAGTGATCCTAATTTCACCAAAGTCTCAATGCCCGGCATTAAAGGCAAGGAAAATAGTTTAGCCACCATTTTCTGGGATAACAAATCAAAAGACGTGTACCTACTCCCCAATAAGCTGCCTGAAGCGGCTGCCGATAAACAATACCAGTTATGGGCTATTGTTGACGGGAAGCCCATAGATGCCGGTGTAATAGGCGCCTGCGCAGGTCTTTGCAAAATGAAAAATATTCCTAAAGCCAATCTTTTTGCCATTACATTAGAGAATAAAGGCGGTAGCCCTACCCCACACCTGGATCAGATGTATGTTGCAGGTAAGGTTGGTTAATACTATTCCACCAACGCCTATTGCGAATTATGTATACAGATTGAATTCTTCCCCAATTTTAATACGATCAGCTTACAATAATTGCTGTATTTTCCTGCTAAATTCCATTTCAATTGTCTTTCCCCCGTTTTATTCCTGCCATTGCCTGGTTTGTTATGAGCCTTGTATTACTGTGCCTTCCCGGTTCCTCCATACCCAAATACCCATGGTTGGTGAGCATATATGCAGATAAATGGGTACATATTACCATGTTCGCTATTCTATGTTATTTTTGGTCTTATCCTTTTGCAAAAAGCAGCTTAACAGATAAAAGGAAAAAAACCTGGTTTCTGCTTATCCTGGCAAGCAGCATATCGTATGGTATTATGATGGAATTTGTTCAAAAATACTGGATCCCAAGCCGGTCATTTGAAATTTGGGATATTCTGGCTGATGGATTAGGGAGTTTACTGGGTTATATCTATTGGTTGAGAAATTTTTACGATGAGGGGGGTATAAAAAAAATTGGTCCCGATGGAAATCGGGACCGCAACCAAAACTAACTGCTTATGAGAAAGTTGAAAATTTAATTGTTATAATCTTATATAGCAAACCTTGTGCCACCGGTTTTATTTCTGTTGTTAAACCTTTCTAAACAGATACAAAGCCCTATTTCTGCGTTGCCTGATGCAAAGTTCTTAATAATAGACGCATATATATATCAAATGTTTACCAAAGGAATGTTAAACCAATCAATTTTATTTGTAGCAAAAAATCTACAGATTTTAAAAATTCCCCTGATTGAGGTGGTTTAGTAAGAAACTGCGGCATATTGCCATTCTCGCTTAATTTTACCATCCATTATGCCTTATTTTAACTGGAACGATACCATTAATTTTTTAACCAAGCTCAGGCCCCGCCGATTATGGAACGCTGCTAAAGTATATAGTAGTTACCAGGTAACTAAGTTAACGGGCAAGCCAGTTCAGTGGGGGTTACCCATTTCCATTTCGTTTGAACCTACCACATCCTGTAATCTTCGCTGCCCGGAATGCCCCAGTGGGTTACGGGCTTTTACACGGCCAACGGGTATGTTGGAAAATAGTTTTTTTAGGCAAACCATTGATGATATTTATAAGGACCTGTTATACCTTATTTTTTATTTTCAGGGTGAGCCATACCTCAATCCCGATTTTTTAAACATGGTGAAGTATGCACATGATAAAGGCATCTATACGGCCACTTCTACCAACGCACATTATTTAACAGATGAAAAGGCCAAACAAACGGTTGAGAGTGGCCTGGACCGGCTGATCATTTCAATAGACGGCACTTCGCAGGATGTTTACCAGCAATACCGTGTGGGCGGCAAACTGGACAAAGTACTGGAGGGTGCGCGCAATATTGTGAAATGGAAAAAACAAATGAACAGTAAAACGCCTTTTATCTTTTTTCAATTCCTTGTTGTAAAACCGAATGAGCACCAGATAGAAGAAGTAAAAAAATTAGGTAAAGAGATAGGTGTAGACCAGGTTCGTTTTAAAACGGCGCAAGTGTACGATTATGAAAACGACCCCCATCAGCTAATTCCTGTCAATAACAAATACAGTCGTTATAAAAAAGATGCATCCGGCAATATGAAAGTGCAAAGCGGTCTGGGCAATCACTGCTGGAGACTTTGGCACGCCAATGTGATTACCTGGGATGGACTGGTAGTTCCCTGTTGTTTTGATAAAGATGCCACACACCAACTGGGTAACCTGAAAACACAAGGTTTTAAAGAAACCTGGCATAATGACAACTACAAACAATTTCGCCGTGAACTGCTTACCAGCCGGAAAAACATAGATATCTGCGCCAACTGCAGCGAGGGATTGAAAGTATGGAGTGAGGAGTGAAGGTGCGCGATACGGGTGTTTTACTATTTTTTAACTTTTGCCATTTAACTTCCGCTGCTAACTAACTTGCGCTATGGGTATTGAAAAAGATATACAGCAACAGGCTTTCAGGAATGAACACCAGAAAGCCACTGTGAATATTATTTTTTCTGCTAACTGGCTACATGAAAGAATCAAGGATTTTTTGGAGGCGGAAGACATTACTCCACAACAATATAATATCCTCCGAATATTAAGAGGCAATAAACAACCCATGAGTACTTTGCAGATTCGCGAGCGTATGCTTGACAAGATGAGTGATACCAGCCGTATTGTAGAAAGGATATTAAAGAAAGGATTGGTTGAGAAAAAGGTTTGTTCCTTCGATAAACGATTGGTAGACGTGAATATTTCCAAGAAAGGGATTGCTGTATTGGAATCCCTTGATAAAAAGAACCAAGTATTAGATAGCATTCTGCAAGGACTTAGTGCCGAAGAAGCCGCTGTGTTAAATAAGTTATTAGATAAAATGCGTGACCCGGCTTAACCATTGTTAATTTATCTTCCACTGCTCACGAATTCATCCACAATAGGTAAAAACCATCCCGCTTAGGTTTATCTTCATTTTATGAAGAACCTCTTTGTTATTTGCGTGGTAGTAATTTCCTGTTACCCATTTCAAAAAGCGATGGCGCAGGTATCCTCACCCAATTATGAGTTCCGGGGTGTTTGGGTAGCCAGCGTAGCCAATATTGACTGGCCCAGTAAAAAAAACTTATCGGTTGCTGAACAAAAAGCAGAATATATCAGGCTGCTGGATATGCATCAGCGTAATGGCATGAACGCGATGATTGTGCAGATTAGGCCTGCAGGTGATGCACTCTATCCATCTCCATACGAACCATGGAGCGAGTTCTTAACCGGTAAGCAGGGTTTACAACCAACACCCTTGTACGACCCCTTGGAATTCATGATTACTGAAACCCATAAACGGGGTATGGAATTTCATGCCTGGTTAAATCCGTACAGGGCCGTGTTTAATTTGTTAAACTCTTCCATCTCCCCCACACATCTCACTAAAGTGCATCCCGAATGGTTCTTGATTTATGGCGATAAAAAATATTTTAATCCCGGTTTGCCGGAAGTTCGTCAGCATACGGCTAAAGTGGTGAAAGACCTGGTTACCCGTTACAATATTGATGGCATCCACATGGATGATTATTTTTATCCTTACCGTATCGCCGGAAAAGAATTTCCTGATCAGAAAGATTTTGAAAAATATGGTAATGGAATGAAAAAAGAAGATTGGCGAAGAAGCAACTGCGACAGCGTTATTCTGCTAATACATACTATCGTCCGGAAAGTAAATCCTCACATCAAATTTGGTATCAGTCCTTTTGGTGTATGGCGCAACAAAAGCCAGGATCCAATGGGCAGTGATACCAAAGCCGGCCAGACCAATTATGATGACCTGTATGCAGACATTTTATTGTGGCTGCAAAAGGGATGGATAGATTATGTGGTGCCGCAACTTTATTGGGAGCGGGGCCACAAACTGGCAGATTATGATGTTTTATTAGATTGGTGGAATGATCATACCTATGGCAGGCAATTATATATCGGTCACGGTTTTTATAGAGCTGGCACCAATGCCGCATGGCGAAGCCCGAATGAAATACCGCAGCAATTACAGGCAGTAAGGGCTTACCCAACCACACAGGGAAGTGTTTATTTTAGCAGTAAATCCTTTGAAACCAACCCGAATGGTTGGAGCGACAGCCTGCACAATCACTACTATCATTACCCGGCATTAGTACCACCCATGGCATGGATAGACAATACTGCGCCGGACCAGCCATTAATTGAGAAACAGGCCAATAATATGGTCAAACTTGTTTACAAAGGCGATAAAAAAATTAAAGCATTCGGCATCCTGACTTTAACATTAAATACAGAAGTACGGTTTGTGCTCGCTCAATTGGTTCAGCTAGTGGTTGCAGATAAAGTGGCCGTGATAGACATGGCAAAGATACCTGATACAAAAGACAAACGCGTTTTTGTGGTTTCGGTAGACGGGGATAATAATGTTAGCCCTATGACAGAGCTAAAATAACCGAAGGGTAAAAACACATAGGCAAAGATAGCTTGGAAATTATATGCCCTTTCCAATCTTCCCTTGTGTTTGAAAAAATGCATACACTACGATAACCTATCTTTATAAAAAAACGTGGGTACAGTTTTACTGGTAGATGATGAAGAAAAATTAAGGAGCCTCCTCAGCCGAATCATCAAGCTTGAAGGGATTATTGTACATGAAGCACCCACATTAAAAGCCGGGCTAAAACTATTAGAGAAGGAAACCATTGATATTGTTTTATGCGATGTTAAGCTTCCCGATGGAAGCGGTGTTGATTTTGTAAACACAATCAAACTCAAATACCCTGCTGTCGAAATTATCCTGCTGACGGCATATGGCAATATTGCCGATGGTGTGCAGGCCATGAAGAACGGTGCTTTTGATTACATAACCAAGGGCGATGACAACGACAGGATCATACCGCTGCTGAATAAGGCATTCGAAAAAGTACAGTTACAAAAAAGGATTACACAACTGGAGCGGCAGGTTGGCAAAAAATACGGGTTCGAAAACATACTGGGCAATTCGTCGCAGATCAATGAGGCCATTTCCCTCGCTAAAAAAGTGGCACCTACACATGCCACCGTTTTGCTTTTAGGCGAAACGGGAACCGGCAAAGAAGTATTTGCGCAGGCCATTCATACCGGCAGTAAAAGAACCGGTATGCTTTTTATGGCACTCAACTGCAGTGCCTTCAGCAAGGAATTACTGGAAAGTGAGATATTCGGTCACAAAGCAGGTGCATTTACCGGTGCCGCCAAAGACAAGCGTGGCTTAATAGAAGAAGCCGATACCGGTACTTTGTTTTTAGATGAAATAGGTGAAATGCCCGTTGAACTGCAGGCTAAATTGTTGCGTGTTTTGGAAACCGGTGAATTTATTAAAGTAGGAGATACGAAAATAAGTAAGGTTGATGTACGCATTATTGCGGCCACCAACCGCAATCTGCAGGCCGAGGTACAGGAAGGGAAATTCAGGGAAGATCTGTTTTATCGCCTGAATGTCTTTACGATAACATTGCCCGCACTGCGCGACCGAAAAAAAGATATTCCGGTATTAGCCAGTCATTTTCTAAAACTTTTTGCAGAAAAAACCAACCAGCGAATAGAAGGGATGGATAAGATCTTCTTGGAGCACTTACAACAGCACGACTGGAAGGGTAATATCCGCGAACTAAAAAATATAATAGAAAGGGCCGTAATATTGGCTGATGAAACCCAACTAACGCTTTGCAACCTGCCCCTCGAACTGCAAACCACACATAACACACAACAAACTTTATCTGCATTCGATCTCACCAGTGTTGAAAAATTGCATATTCAGCGGGTACTCAATCATACCAAAGGTAATAAAACAGAAACTGCGAGGTTACTCAATATTGGCCTTACCACTTTATACAGAAAAATCGAAGAGTACCATATTCTTAGTTAAGTACTCCCTTCTACACCTCAGCATACACTGAATTATACAGAAGGTTAAAATAGCCTGAACCCTTCCATTTCGGAAACCACCCTTTCAAAATGGAAGGGGTTTGTATCAGCAAAAACTAGTGCGACTTTCACTTAAAATTCCTGTAAATCCAATACCAGCAAACCTTTCACCATTCACTATTCATTACTCACCTCCAGCAGGCATATTGTTTGGCATACTATCATAAACCAAATACTATGTTACTCATACTACTTATCGCCGGAGGCCTTATTGGTTTCGCAATTTTTTTTAAATCCATTGATTTTTTCGAGAAAATCTAAAGGTTTTAAGTAATACACTTATTCCGAATCACTCAAAATGTAAACCCATGTTAGCATTATTTATCATTTCCATACTGGTGTTTTGTTACATCTGTTATGTATTAGTAAAACCAGAGAAGTTTTAACCGCCTAACTCCCTGAAGGAGAAATAAATATTTTATTATGAACACAGAAATTCTTGGCGTAATGCTGATGTTTTTAATAACGGTGGCGTTAGCCATACCACTGGGTCATTATATTGGTAAAGTTTTCAGCGGGCACAGAACCTGGTTGGATGGTTTATTGCATCCATTAGACAAACTTTTTTTTAAAGCCGGCGGTATTAAACCAGAAAAGGAGATGAACTGGAAACAGCATCTTGTTGCATTGCTTACCATCAACATGGTTTGGTTCCTGTTATCCATGCTGGTATTAATGATACAAGGCGCGTTACCACTTAATCCCGATGGTAACCCTTCGATGACAACGGATCTTGCCTTTAACACATCTATCAGTTTTATATCCAATACCAACCTGCAACACTATTCCGGTGAAAGCGGTGTATCGCATCTGGGTCAGCTTATATTGATGTTGTTTCAATTTATCAGTGCCGCTGCGGGCATGGCCGCCTGTGCTGTTGTATTTCTTGCAATGAAAGAAAAAACAACCGATAAGCTGGGCAATTTTTATAACTTGTTCATTAAATCGTTGACAAGGGTATTATTACCTATATCTTTTGTGATTGCGGTTACACTGGTATTCAATGGCACACCAATGACGTTTAAAGGTAAGGATTAGTTTATCTCTGTGCAGGGCGATACGGTGAATGTTAGCCGCGGGCCGGCCGCCGCGCTGGTAGCCATAAAACAACTGGGCACCAATGGTGGTGGTTTCTTTGGTGCCAACTCCGCACATCCATTGGAAAACCCAACATACTTCACCAATATAATTGAGAACATACTCATTATTCTCATCCCTATTGCCATGATTTTCGCTTTGGGATATATGATCAAAAGAAAACGTTTTGCGTGGATGGTTTTTAGTATAATGACTATTGGTTTTTTACTTTTTGTAATTCCATCCATTTATTTAGAAATGAAGGGCAATCCCGCCATTTCCAAAATGGGTATTGCCCAAAATCTTGGAAGCATGGAAGGTAAAGAAGTACGTTTTGGTTCCGCAGCATCTGCTTATTGGGGCATTACCACTACGGTTACTTCCAACGGTTCTGTAAATGCCATGCACGACAGTTTTACACCACTCACCGGCATGTTTGCCATGCTGGGCATGATGATCAATTCTTTCTATGGTGGTGTAGGGGTTGGATTTCTGAATTTTTATATTTTCATCATTATTGCTGTATTCATCAGCGGCTTGATGGTAGGACGTACACCCGAATTCATGGGTAAAAAAATTGAAGCTAAGGAAATGAAGATCGCGGCGATTGTCGCTCTTCTGCATCCATTCCTGATCTTAGTGGGCACGGCACTAGCCAGTTATCTGTTCTCTCACAATCCCACAGCGTATGCAAGCTGGCTAAACAATCCCGGCGATCATGGCTTTAGTGAGATGCTATACGAGTACACATCTTCATCGGCCAATAACGGCAGTGGTTTTGAGGGGTTGGGTGATAATACCCTATGGTGGAATATCAGTTGTGGCATCATCATGTTGCTGGCGAGGTTCCTGCCAATTATTGGCCCGGTGGCTATAGCAGGAATACTGGCCAATAAAAAATATGTACCTGAAAGTGCTGGCACACTGAAAACCGATACGGGCACATTTGGTATTATGATTTTTGCAGTGATTTTTATTATCGCGGCGTTATCATTCTTCCCGGCATTAACACTTGGGCCAATCTCGGAATATTTCAGTATGCGTCATTAAAATTAGGGGCCACACAACATAACCCTGACCGGCATCGTTGCGACGCACGCTTCAACGATAGAATTTAAAAGAAACATCTCACACATAACTAAAATAAAAGCCCCCCTTTCGGGGAGGCCGGAGGAATAACCTATGTCAAATAAATCAACCAAACTTTTCGAACCCGCACTTGTGAAAGAGGCTTTACAGCAATCTTTGCTCAAACTCAACCCCAAAATCATGTTCCGTAACCCGGTAATGTTTACCGTTGAAATTGGAACAGCCGTAATGCTTGGCGTTTGTATCTGGATAATGACTGGTGATAAAACACAAGGCAGCTTAGCATATAACTTTGTGGTTACCGGTGTATTATTCATTACCTTATTATTCGCCAATTTTGCAGAAGCCATAGCAGAAGCCCGGGGCAAAGCACAGGCCGACAGTCTTCGTAAAACTAGAGAAGAAACGCCTGCCAAATGGATACAGCCCGTAGGTGACATGTTTGTGAATGAAATAAAAATTGTACCCTCATCACAATTGAGAAAAGGGGATGTGTTCCTTTGTGAAACCGGCGATACCATACCCATGGATGGGGAAATTATTGAAGGTATCGCTACAATTGATGAGAGTGCCATTACCGGTGAATCTGCACCCGTGATAAGGGAGTCGGGCGGCGATAAAAGTTCTGTTACTGGCGGCACTAAAGTATTGAGTGATCGAATTAAAGTAAAAGTAACCACTGAGCCGGGTGAAAGCTTTTTAGATAAGATGATCGCCCTGGTAGAAGGTGCCAGCCGTCAAAAAACACCTAATGAAATTGCACTCACTATTTTATTAGCAGGTTTTACATTGGTGTTCATTATCGTATGTGTTACGTTAAAACCATTTGGCGATTATGCTAATACACCCATTACCATTTCTGCTTTCATTTCATTATTCGTGTGTTTAATTCCTACCACAATCGGTGGTTTATTAAGTGCCATTGGTATTGCCGGTATGGACCGCGCATTGCGTGCCAACGTAATTACCAAAAGCGGTAAAGCGGTTGAAACAGCCGGTGACCTGGATACATTATTATTAGATAAAACAGGTACCATCACTATCGGCAATAGAAAAGCAACACATTTTTATCCTTCAAACGGGATTGATGAGACTGCTTTTATAGAAGCCTGTGTATTATCTTCTTTGGCTGATGAAACACCCGAAGGGAAGTCAATTATAGAGTTGGCTAACCTTAATAAAAACTCTTTTAATGTAGATGGTGCCAGGTTTATTGAATTTACTGCTGAAACTAGAAGCAGTGGCATTGACCTGAAAACAGGTGTCAGGGTTCGCAAAGGTGCTTTTGATTCCATTAAAAATATAGTAATGAAAGCCGGCAATCCATTTCCCGCTGAAACAGCAGAACACGTAAAAGCCATCTCTTCTATT
The DNA here is from genome assembly GCA_043717145.1 of Chitinophagaceae bacterium. Lineage (GTDB taxonomy): Bacteria > Bacteroidota > Bacteroidia > Chitinophagales > Chitinophagaceae > Sediminibacterium. Next base: position 15,311 of record JAYSXR010000076.1, read on the forward strand.
GGTGGAACACCGCTGGTAGTTAGCCAGAATGAAACCGTATTAGGGGTTATTGAATTACAAGATATCATCAAACCCGGCATTCAGGAACGTTTTGAACGCCTTCGAAAAATGGGTGTGAAGACTGTAATGGTTACCGGCGACAACCCACTTACCGCAAAATTCATTGCAGAGCGGGCGGGTGTAGATGATTTTATTGCCGAAGCCAGGCCCGAAGATAAAATGAACTATATTAAACAGGAGCAGCAGGGTGGTAAATTAGTTGCCATGATGGGCGATGGTACTAATGATGCCCCCGCACTTGCACAGGCCGATGTAGGCGTAGCCATGAACAGCGGCACACAAGCCGCCAAAGAAGCGGGCAATATGGTTGACCTGGATAATGATCCCACGAAGCTGATAGAAATTGTAGAAATCGGCAAGCAGTTATTAATGACAAGGGGAACGCTCACTACTTTTTCTATTGCCAATGATGTTGCGAAATACTTTGCTATTGTACCCGCATTGTTCATCGTATCTATTCCCGGTTTACAAAGCTTGAATGTGATGAAACTGCACAGCCCAGAAAGTGCTATCCTTTCTGCTGTTATTTTTAATGCCATCATCATCCCTTTATTAATACCATTGGCATTGAAAGGTGTGGCATATAAACCTATTGGTGCCAGCGCATTATTAAGAAGAAACCTGTTAATTTATGGATTGGGCGGCGTGGTCTTACCATTCATCGGTATCAAATTAATTGACCTTGTCGTGTCTGTCTGGTTTTAATATCAATCCTAACTGATCATAAATTTTAATACAATGAAACAACATATTATTCCCGCAGTTAAACTTACAGCCCTCTGTATTATTATATTCAGCGGTGTTTATTCCCTATTGATACTTGGTATAGCACAAGCCGCACCCAATAAAGGTGAGGGCCAAACCGTTTCGGTAAATGGACAGGTGAAAGGGTATACTTTAGAAGGACAAAGCTTTACACAGGAAAGGTATTTTAATGGCCGCCCATCGGCGGCCGGGTATAATGCCGCAGGTTCATCGGGCAGTAACAAAGGCCCTACCAATCCTGATTATTTAAAAGATGTACAAGGCCGTATAGACAGCTTTTTAGTACATAACCCTTCG
>JAYSXR010000077.1:0-1847 GCA_043717145.1 Chitinophagaceae bacterium
TAAAATAAGCCCTATGCCACGCTATTTTCTGGAATTGGCTTATAAAGGCACGGCTTTTAGTGGGTTTCAGGTGCAGGAAAATGCTAATACCATTCAATCAGAAGTAGAGAAAGCCCTGCAAACCCTGTTCCGGCAGTCTTTTGAGTTAACCGGTTCATCCAGAACCGATGCTGGGGTGCATGCCTTGCAAAATTTTTTTCATTTCGATACGGATATGATCATTCAGAAAGCAAGTATATATAACCTGAATGCCATCCTTCCTATAGAGATCACAGCAAAAGGTATTTATCCGGTACCGTATAAATACCATTGTCGTTTTGATGCAACCGCCCGGGAATATAACTATTTCATTTATAGAAAGAAAGACCCTTTCATGGTAGACAGGGGCTGGCTATACCCATACCGATTGGATATGGACTTACTGCAGGAAGCAGCCCATATCCTGATGGAATACACAGATTTCACCAGTTTTTCCAAGCGAAACACGCAGGTAAAAACCTTTCTATGCACTATTGAATGTTCTGAATGGCAGCAGGAAGGGGCTTTGTTGATGTACCAGGTAAAGGCCAACCGTTTTCTAAGGGGGATGATCAGGGGGCTGGTAGGCACGATGGTAAAGCTGGCCCGGGGTCAGCTTACGGTGTCCCAATTCAGGGACATTATCGAAGCGAAAGACTGCACCAAAGCTAATTTTTCTACGCCTGCGCAGGGCTTATTTCTTAAGCATGTTCAGTATAGTAAAGAAGTAAGCACATTTTTGCAGGCGTGAGGGTAAATTTCCTTTCATAAAGATTTTCATCGCCTGGCATGTCATTTTATCTGTTAGTTAATTAACTAAAAGGTGTTGATAGGTGTACTTATTTATGGCAATTACATTTTTTTTATGCCCTGAAACCCTTGCTGACAAAGTATTTTAACAATGAGAGAGGAATAAATTCTGAAAAAGATTTGGATAAAAGAAATCCGGGGTTATCTTTGCAGCCCGCTTTTATAAAAAGAGGATGTTCTTTGTAAATGAAATGAATGTAATGGCAGGTAAAAAATTCCAGATTTTTTAAAGAAAAATTTGGTGATTAACAGAACAATCCTATCTTCGCCGCCCGTTCAACAAAACGGTTGTTCATTGAAGCAGAAAAGGGTTAGTTAGAAAGAAAAAATTTGAATAAAATTTGGTGCAGAAAATTACCCTCTTATCTTTGCCGTCCGTTAAAAAAACGGTAGTTCTTAAGTTGATTTTTACAACTAAAAAAGTTTGAGATTTCTTCAAATAATTTTGGTTACTAAAATAAAGGCTCTTACCTTTGCAACCCCAATAAAAAGGGTGGCAATGTAACGCCAAAAAGTTCTTTGAAAGTTTGGAAGCAACAGCAGCATAAAATTTTGAAATTTTATGGTAAGGTTTACAGCAATCAAAAAAAACAACAACATACCGATTGTTAATTTCAATTTATTGAGAGTAATAGTCAGGTTCAAACAACATTTACAATGGAGAGTTTGATCTTGGCTCAGGATGAACGCTAGCGGCAGGCTTAATACATGCAAGTCGTGGGGCAGCGCAGGTAGCAATACTGGGCGGCGACCGGCAAACGGGTGCGGAACACGTACACAACCTTCCTATAAGTGGGGAATAGCCCAGAGAAATTTGGATTAATACCCCGTAACATAACGATGTGGCATCACATTGTTATTATAGCTTCGGCGCTTATTGATGGGTGTGCGGCTGATTAGATAGTTGGCGGGGTAACGGCCCACCAAGTCTACGATCAGTAGCTGATGTGAGAGCATGATCAGCCACACGGGCACTGAGACACGGGCCCGACTCCTACGGGAGGCAGCAGTAAGGAATA
>JAYSXR010000078.1:0-5422 GCA_043717145.1 Chitinophagaceae bacterium
GAGCAGCAATGGGCACAGAAAGTAACAGGTTTACTAACACAAAATATACGAGAACTTACTACTTACCTTCCATGGTTGCTGATACCGGTACCTGAGAAATTTACCAATGCGTTTTCATTGGTAGCGGAAATGCCCAGTTTTTGGGAACTGGCGCGGATTGAACAATATTTATTACCGTGCATCAACGGGTATTATACACCAGAGAATACAAAAGAAGAGATGGAATGGCTCGACAGGTTCCGCATACTAATTGTACAGGGCAGCCAACGGGCCAAGGAATTTATACTGATGACTGAACGGTTATCGGAAGAGTGTACTGAACTATCTACGGTGGATTATGATTTTCTGTTCAATAAGTCACAGCACTTATTAACTATCGGGTATAATATTGAAGAACATAAAATTGATAATAGTTATTATGACCTCCTCGCTTCTGAGGCAAGGCTAACCACCTTTGTGGCCATTGCGCAGGGAAAACTCCCGCAGGAAAGCTGGTTTGCTTTGGGTAGGCAGTTAACAAGTGTAGGGAGTGCCCCATTACTCCTTTCATGGAGCGGATCGATGTTCGAATACCTAATGCCCTCATTAATAATGCCTACTTATGAAAATACATTGTTGGATGAAACCATCAGGGCAATTGTACAGAAACAGATTGAGTATGGTAAAAAACGTGGTGTGCCTTGGGGCATTTCAGAATCGGGCTATAACTTGGTAGATGCGAATCTTAATTATCAATACCGTGCATTCGGGGTACCAGGAACCGGCTTTAAACGTGGACTGGGTGAAGATCTGGTAATTGCCCCTTATGCATCAGTAATGGCTTTAATAGTAGATGCCGAAAAAGCATGTGAGAATTTGCAGCTGTTGGATCAGGAAGGTTTCCAAGGGCGATTCGGTTTTTTTGAAGCGATTGATTATACTACTTCAAGAGTACCCCGGAGGCAAAATAAAGTGATCATTCGTTCTTTTATGGCTCACCATGAGGGAATGAGCCTGCTGGCACTTGACTATTGCCTGAACGATAAACCTATGCAAAAAAGGTTTGAAACCGAAGTGCAGTTTAAAGCAACACTTTTATTATTGCAGGAAAGGATTCCAAGGATCACCACTTTTTATTCTCCCGGTATTCATGTTTCTGATACCAGTTCACTTCCTGGAATTGATACTCCCATGCGTGTAATTAGCACGTCGCAAACACCTATACCGGCTGTACAATTATTGTCAAACGGAAGATATAATGTAATGGTGACAAATGCGGGTGGCGGTTATAGTCGCTGGAAAGATATAGCCTTAACCCGTTGGAGAGAAGACACCACTTCGGACAACTGGGGTACTTTTTGTTTTATACGTGACTTGGAAACCAATTTTTACTGGTCAACAGCACATCAACCCACATTGCAGGCCGGAGAAACTTATGAAGCTGTTTTTTCGCAAGGCCGCGCAGAATTCAGGCGACGGGATCACTCGCTTGAAACACATACCGAAATTGTTGTATCACCGGAAGATGATGTTGAATTAAGGCGCGTACATATTACGAGCCGGTCACGGAAGAAAAGGATACTTGAAATAACGAGTTATGCAGAAGTAGTGCTTACTTCCGAAATGGCAGATGCGGCGCATCCTGCTTTCAGTAACCTTTTTGTACAAACAGAAATCAATCCACAAAGGCATGCAATCCTTTGTACACGAAGGCCCCGATCAGCTGATTCGCATATGCCCTTTATGTTTCACTTAATGAAGGTGCATAATGCAGAAATTAATCATGTTTCTTATGAAACAGACAGAAGCAGGTTCATAGGCCGTGGTAATACGGTTCATTATCCCCAAATGCTTCAGCAGCAAAATCCATTGTCTGATACACAGGGTTCTGTACTGGATCCAGTGATTGCCATACAATACCGCATTACCATAGAACCTCAGGCATCGGCTATCATAGACCTGGTTTTTGGTATTGGTGACACAAGGGAAATATGTAATGCCCTCGTGGAAAAATACCAGGACCGCCATATGGCCAACAGGGCATTTGAACTTGCATGGACACATAGCCAGGTAATATTAAGGCAGATAGATGCCAAAGAAACCGATGCACAGATGTACGGCCGGCTTGCCAGTTCCATCATATTTGTAAATCCTTCGCTACGGGCCGACTCATCTGTGCTCATTAAAAACCATCGTGGGCAATCAGGGTTATGGGGCTATGCCATATCAGGCGACCTGCCGATTGTACTTTTGCAAATTGAAGATTCAAATAATATTGACCTCGCTAAACAACTGATCCAAGCACATGCCTACTGGAAAATGAAAGGGCTATCGGTCGACCTTGTTATATGGAACGATGATCATGGCGGCTATCGCCAAACATTACAGAACCAACTGTTAGGTATAGCGGCTCCGGGAATTTCTGCTGAAATAAAGGAACAACCAGGAGGAATTTTTATCAGGTCGACAGACCAGATATCCAATGAAGACCGCATCCTTTTTCAGAGTGTGGCAAGAGTAGTTATATCAGACCGACAGGGATCACTGGACGAACAAATAACGAGGCGAACGAAATTAAAGAGCATCATCCCTTATTTCAGCCCTTCCAAATTTTATGCAACAGTGCTTACTTCATTGGAGTTGCCAAAAAACCTTTTATTCTTTAACGGGTTTGGAGGTTTCTCAGCCGATGGGAAAGAATATGTAATCACAACCACTGCATCGCAAAGAACACCTGCGCCCTGGGTGAATGTGTTAGCTAACCCTCGTTTCGGTACAGTGATATCTGAAAGCGGCCAGTCGTACACGTGGATTGAAAATGCACACGAGCTACGGTTAACGCCATGGAACAATGATCCTGTAAGTGATACGGCAGGAGAAGCTTATTATCTGCGGGATGAAGAAAGTGGCCGCTTCTGGTCGCCCCTTCCATTACCACAACGGGGGAAATCAATCTATATTACCCGACATGGTTTTGGGTATAGTATTTTTGAACATAGCGAGGATGGAATAGAGTCAGAAATATGCATTTATGTTGACATAGAAGACGCCATCAAGTTTATTGTAATAAAACTGCACAATGCATCGGGACGGCCAAGGCGTTTATCTGTTACGGGTTATATTGAATGGGTACTAGGTGATCTTCGTTCAAAAAACCAGATGCACGTGGTAACTGAAGCAGATATGGTTAACGGTGCTGTGTTTGCAACCAATCCTTATAATAAAGAGTTTGAGAACCGGGTGGCATTCTTTGATGTGAATGAAACAAACCGGACTTACACGGCAGACAGAACAGAATTCATTGGACGTAACGGAACGTTGGCCAACCCGGATGGTATGAACAGGGCCAGGCTTTCTGGTCAAACAGGCGCGGGGTTTGATCCCTGTGCGGTTTTACAGGTTGTTTTTGAACTGGAAGATGATGAAGAGCGCGAAATTATTTTTCACCTGGGTGCCGGATCCGATGCAGCAGATGCACAAAACCTGATAATGAAATATAAGGATTCACCGAGCGCTGCGAATGCATTGAAAAGAGTAAAAGAGTATTGGAATCATACATTAAATACTGTACAAATACAAACGCCTGATACCGCCTTAAATATTTTAGCCAATGGATGGCTCAATTATCAAACACTGGCCTGCCGCATATGGGCACGTAGTGGTTTTTATCAATCAGGTGGCGCATTTGGTTTCAGGGACCAGCTTCAGGATACCCTGTCACTCCTGCATTCACATCCTGAAATTATTAAGCAGCAGATCCTATTATGTGCCTCACGCCAGTTTAAAGAAGGAGATGTGCAGCATTGGTGGCACCCTCCAATGGGAAGGGGTGTACGAACAACCTGCTCAGATGATTTTTTATGGCTCCCGTTTGTAACAGCCCGGTATGTGATTACAACAGGCGATACTTCTATTCTGGATACCGATATTCATTTTCTTGAAGGAAGAGCATTAAATGTGGATGAAGATTCTTATTATGATCTTCCTATACGCTCAGATGAATCCACTACTTTATACAACCATTGTGTAAGGGCAATAGAACACGGAATGAGGTTTGGAGAGCACGGCTTACCACTCATGGGCTCAGGCGACTGGAATGATGGCATGGACAAAGTAGGTAATCATGGAAAAGGCGAAAGCGTTTGGCTTGCTTTCTTTTTATATGATATACTCGAACGGTTTAATGCTATAGCAAAAATAAAAGAAGACAATGCGTTTATTGAAAGGAACCGATTGGCAGCAGAAACCCTCAAAAAGAATATCAATGAATTTGCATGGGATGGCGAATGGTTCCGGAGGGCTTATTTTGACGATGGTACACCATTGGGCTCTTCCACAAATGAAGAATGTAAGATAGATTCTATTGCACAAAGTTGGTCGGTACTATCGGGAGGGGGAGATACTGATAAAGCAAAAATGGCCATGGCTTCGGCTGATAAATTCCTGATCAATACAAAAACCAATATCATTCAATTATTTGATCCGCCATTCGACAAATCAAGCCAGAACCCCGGATATATCAAAGGCTATGTGCCTGGGGTAAGGGAGAATGGGGGCCAATATACACATGCCGCTATCTGGATGGTGATGGCATTTGCAAAAATGGGAAATAATGAACGTACATGGGAGTTGCTTAAAATGATTAACCCTATTAACCACGGAAATGATGCTGAAAGTATTGCAGCGTATAAAGTAGAACCTTATGTAATCGCGGCAGATGTGTATGGTGTTCCCCAGCATAAAGGAAGAGGGGGATGGACCTGGTATACAGGTTCTGCCGGCTGGATGTACCAACTTATTATTGAGTCGTTCGCAGGCATACATAAAGAAGGAGATCTTTTGCACTTTGCACCGAATGTGCCCCTTTCATGGGATTCCTATAGCGTTAGCTATCGTTATGTAGCAACTGTTTATCACATTACATTTAAACAGGTTCACGGGAAAGGTACAGTTAAAAAAATAGTAATGGATGGGAATGAACAGGTATCAGGAAGAGTAACCCTTATCAATGATGGTGTATTACATAAAATAGAAGTTTTATTTTAAATAGAGCCGTCTGAGTGAATTAATCAATGCTGTCCGGTAAAAATACGAAACAGTTAGATTTATTGGTTATGAGATCTGATAATGTTGATGTGCGATAGAAAATGTCAAACGCAACCCCTATCCATCAAAAAGAACGGGTATGAAGCTTATGTTTTTAGTAATTTTTTTTCTCCATTCTTTTTCTGCTTTTTCAATAATACAATATCAGGAAAGTATAGACCGGGATGAGTAATAGATTATTAACGATATCGGTAATTGAAAAAAAAAGCATTAGCGACTATCTCATTATTATTACCGCTTATTTGCTGCACCTGTTGATTGAGAAAATTTCTTATTATATGAAAATTGTTAATAAGTTAGTGATTGGTTTTGGATTAGTACACTTCAAAATTCTTTT
>JAYSXR010000079.1:0-1847 GCA_043717145.1 Chitinophagaceae bacterium
AAGCAGGCAAAGGATAGTACGGTTTCATCAACAAATATTCAACAATCCCCCAACTGAAACTGGTAAAATCAGCCCCGGCCCTTATCTTTGCTAAAAACCTACTTCATGGAAGCAAATCAATCAACAACAAAATATTGGGTACTTACTTTTATTTGGCTGGCTATATTGATTACACTTGTTGTATTTTACCGCCAGTTTTTCTGGCTGGCATTACCTGGTACAACTACTTATTTTGCAAAGGCTTTGCGGTTATTCTAAAACCGATTAAATTATATAATAGATTATAGAAGGCAACTGTAGACAGTTGCTTTTTTATTTGCCCAGGATTATTAAGTTGGGAGTCATGTTATAAATAACCATTTTAACTCACGATTATCTTCCAAAATATCGTTTTATAATCCGCAGCCTATGCGTTCTCTCGCCGGTATCGGTGTTCACAATACCCATATTATCAATCCTGTCTATGCGCACTTTACCGGAAGCGTGAATGATGGTTTCAGCGTTTAATAAAAGTCCCACATGGGTAATTTGTCCTTCATCGTTATCAAAAAAAGCAAGATCGCCACATTGCGCTTCCTGCAAAAAACCAACAACCTCTCCTTTTGTTGCCTGCTGATAAGCATCTCTAGGTAATTTTTTATTGAAAAAACAGAATACCTGCTGTACAAAACCGCTGCAATCAATTCCGAATACCGATCTCCCACCCCATAAATAAGGTGTATTCAGGTATTGTAAACTAAACATTTTCATCGCCTCACCCGAAAATAGCACGGTGGAAGGGTTCCAGGTTTTTCTGTTATAGGTTACTGAGTATTGCCCGATTTTTCCTTTACCGCCTGATAATAATCCTAAGGAACTGCCCATTGGCAATTGCATAGGATGGCCGTTAAAATCAATGGCAGCAATCCATTCGGCAGTTAACAAATCAGTGGATTGATTAGCCTGCAGGACATCAATACTGGTTAACTGGCTTGTCTGGCACCAGCCTTCGTAACCTTCATATACGGAACGCAGTTTGGTAAAAGCTTTGCTTTCTTCAATCACTTCCGCCATTTCACCAAACAACAATTCGCTAACCATTTCTGTTCTGTGACCCGCTTCTTTGCGCATAGGGCATACAGGAACGATACATGCAACAAATGTCATACTTCAAATTTAAAGTCAAGATATGGAATTTTACTGCTACTGCATCTATACTTAAAATGCTTATTTTCAAGCAGTGAGTAAGGAGCGATATGACCATATAACTGATACGGAACTGTTAGAAAAATTCTACAGCGACAATGACAACCAATGGTTGGGTATTGTTTTGCAGCGCTATACACTGTTGTTATTGGGTGTTTGTATGAAATACCTGAAAAACGAGGAAGAATCCAAGGATGCGGTACAGCAGATTTTCCTGAAAGCCATCACAGAATTAGCTAAATACAGGGTGGTATATATTAAAAGCTGGTTATACATGGTGGCCCGCAATCATTGTTTAATGAAACTAAGGGATAAGCATGTATTCATTTCAGTGGAAGAAAAAACGCAATTAGTAGCCACAGAAACCGATCAAAAAGAAATCGCAGACAAAGAAATCACGCTAACCCTGCTTGAGAACTCAATGGAAGAATTAAACCCGGAGCAAAAAACCTGCGTAACTTTATTCTACCTGCAAAAGAAAAGTTACCAGGAAATTGTCGAGATTACCGGCTTTAACCTGCTTCAGGTAAAAAGTTATATACAAAATGGAAAACGAAATTTGAAAATACTCGTTGAAAAGAAAATGACCCGATTTTAATGGCAGACCTGAAAGACATATTGAACCATGAAGATGAACTCAATAATGAGGAGTTGATGAAGTA
>JAYSXR010000080.1:0-1840 GCA_043717145.1 Chitinophagaceae bacterium
GAATAAATAATAAAGCCCCACTTTTATTAAGTGGGGCTTTATTATTTGTATTTATATTTTTATTATATGGATATTAAGTAGCTTTTATCTTTTGATTCAAGAACAGAGCTGCCCATTAGGTATTCATCTATTTTGCGGGCACATTCCCGGCCTTCACTTATGGCCCAGACAACTAAAGACTGGCCCTTTCTCATATCTCCGGCAGTAAAAATTTTCTGGATATTGGTTTGATACGACTGATCAGTTGCTTTTACATTCCCCCGCTCATCCAGGTCAACATCCAGCTGTTTAATTAGCCCTTCCTGCTGAGGATGTATAAAACCCATGGCCAATAAAGCCAGTTCGCAAGGTATTTCACGCTCAGTTCTGGGTCTTTGTTCAAAACCGGCAGCAGCCCCATTTTTTCCTGATTTCCATTCAAGGTCAACCACTTTTAAGGCAATTAACTGGCCATTTTCATCTCCTATAAATGCTTTGGTGGCAATAGCCCAATGCCTGTGTGCGCCTTCTTCGTGTGAAGAAGTTGTTTTCAGTGTCATAGGATAAGTGGGCCAGGGCATAACTGGCGTTCTGCTCTCTGGCGGCCTGGGCATTAATTCAAATTGTGTTACTGAGATTGCGCCATGCCTGTTTGAGGTTCCAACGCAATCGCTTCCCGTATCACCGCCACCGATAACCACCACGTTTTTGGACGTAGCAAAAATATCCTCACCTTCTACGGGTTTATGGCTTACCCTTTTATTCTGTTGTTTCAAAAAATCCATTGCAAAATGAACGCCTTTTAATTCCCTTCCCGGTATATTCAAGTTACGTGGAATGGTTGAGCCACCCGCTAAAACCACCACATGAAATTCCCGCAGCAGGTCATTGATACTGGTATTAACACCTACATTAGCATTGCATTTAAATACAACACCTTCCTCTTCCATTAAAGCAACCCTTCTTTCCACCACCCATTTTTCCAGTTTAAAATCGGGGATGCCATACCTTAATAAACCCCCGGGCATATCATCTCTTTCATATACAGTTACTGCATGACCGGCATAATTTAATTGTGCAGCGGCCGCCATGCCTGCAGGGCCAGAACCTATAACAGCTACTTTTTTCCCGGTTCTTATATTGGGTTTTCGGGGTTGCACAAATCCTTTATCGAATGCGATCTCTATAATATGCTTTTCAATTTCTTCAATAGTAACAGGTGGTTGATTAATGCCCAGCACGCAGGCAGTTTCGCAAGGTGCGGGACAAATTCGACCTGTAAACTCAGGGAAATTATTAGTGGCACTTAAAATCTCATACGCTTCATGCCAACTTTTTCTGTAAACGGCATCATTGAATTCAGGAATGATATTGCCGAGGGGGCAGCCACTATGACAAAATGGAACCCCGCAATTCATGCATCGTGCAGATTGCTGGTTGAGTTTTTGTTCAGGTAACCTTCCCACAAACTCATTGAAATCATTCACTCTCTCTTTTGGCGAACGCTTTGTAGGCAGTTCCCTTGTAAATTCTATAAAACCTGTTGGTTTGCCCATTGTTTATTATTTTGAATGTTAAATATTAAATTTTAAAGGGTTTGGACATTTAAAATTTAACATTCAACATAAACTAGCTTTTTACTTTTAATTTTTCAACCTTATCCATTAATACCTTCTTATAATCTCTCGGAAATACTTTTACAAAGTTTTTCAACTGGTTTTCAAAATCATCCAATACAAACCTAGCTACACCACTTGCCGTGTATGCATAATGTCTTGAAATCATATTTTGCAGTAATTGGATATCCTGTTCGTTCAATTGGTCAAGATCAACCATTTCTTTATTGCATAGTTGGTCAAAT
>JAYSXR010000009.1:0-2239 GCA_043717145.1 Chitinophagaceae bacterium
CAAACCCCAACTCATCTAAACCTTCCGGAAATTGTGTAACAAACCTTATCATTAATTCTCTGGAAAACATCACCGTTTATTTTTCGCAATTTTCTTGCCCTGCGATTAGCCAGTAACCTGCCTTCGCTGTCGAAATATTGCGGTTGTGAATAAAATGTAAGGATAAAATATTTTTCATTAGTAAAAGGGAGGTGAACAGCCACCGGCCGGATAGACATAAGTACCAGATAATTTTTTCGATTATTTGTATAGAAATCAAGGTTATTAATCCAGATACAATGGATCGAACGCATTTGAGTGATTAGGCCCGTTACAGCTATCGCAGGTAAATGGTATTTTGCCAAAGTATCCTGTAACCTCGGCTCATTAATTTGGAATTCATAAATGAGTTTGATCGAATCTGTGATGATCTCCAATGAAATATAATTGAATGACCCATCAGTGAAGGCAAGCGAAAATGGATTTTGCCGGTACAGGGCTTTATAAGATTGCTCAATAACAGTAAGTGTTTTTTCATTCTGATAAAAATAATTCGAAGTGATCACTTTCCTGGAAGCGCAGGAGCATACAAAAGTGATGATAAATAAAAGCAATAGGATATGGCTGCTTTTATTTTGCATCGGTTGTTTTTTTTGTGATATGTGAAATGCCGAAAATGATTTTTTTCAGGAATGCAGGACTTAATAATTGCAGAGTACGGCCACCGTAATCCCAATAGGTAACAGCGATCCAGGCATCTACTTTTTCAATATTCAGTAAAATGATGAAATGCGTTGGGACAGCCAGTTTTAATTTAGTATGATTTTTCTTATACAGTGAAAGGTTATTAACGAATAAGACAACATTACCTGTTTTTAATCTCTCGGATAAGTAATCGAACATATCCCTTACGCCGGGGCGCATCAGGTCTGAACCAACTGCGTCTACCTGGTAGTTAAATAATTTTCTAACCATCCGATTGAATTTCGAAAAATTCACAGCCGCCCACATTTTGTTTTCATCACCCATATCAAAATGTTTGTCAAACAAATTCAGGTAACCTTTAAAATGATCCGCCAGTGAGAGAAACCAGAGTTGGTCGGCATGGCGTATGTCCAGCTCTCCTTTAAATGTTAGGGATCCGGCTACTAACTTTACCTCCTTACTTGGCTCAAAATATTCTTTTCCGTAAACTGCCTTGCCGTCAGTGTATAGTTGCACCATGAATTTTACATAATTCACCGGATCATCATGCAGGGGCAGGTACGAGAGTGCAGCATATGCACAAAAGTTAGTACTCCTTCCTTCATAGATGCTTAAAGGGTGTTCAATATTTTTTTTCAGGTTTAGCAGAAAAAGAACAGGGTTTACTTTTGGCCAAAAATTACTGGCTTGCAGGTCGGCCTGTTTATCCAGAAAGGTAAGTGCCTGTTTGTTTGTGGACAAGGGTGTGGAATCCCTATTTATTTTTTCACCTGCCATTGCATTATTGCCTATGCAGCAAACGATACACAGAATGATGACATAATAAACCGCTTTGTTATTTGAACAGTATTTTAACAAGGAATACGTTATTGGCTGTGCAATGTATGAAACTAAAGCTTTACCATTAATGGCCAATCCTATTAAGATGGGATGCATATAGAATGTCACAATATTTTTCACTTCAATATTTCGAAGTGTAGGGTATAAAAAAAGCCCGCCTCAAAGAAGCGGGCTCCATTATGATCTATTGTCCATGGTTAAAGTACACGTTCTTAATAACGATACAGATCCGCTTTAAAAGGGCCGCTCTTGGGTATACCCAGGTATTCGGCCTGTGCATCTGTTAATACATCCAATACAGCACCTACTTTGGCAAGGTGTAAACGGGCAACCTTCTCATCTAAATGTTTAGGTAACACGTATACTTTGTTTTCGTAGTTTTTGCTGTTGGTCCACAATTCAATCTGAGCAAGTGTTTGATTAGAGAAAGAGTTACTCATAACGAAACTCGGGTGGCCGGTGGCGCAACCTAAGTTTACCAAACGTCCTTCTGCCAAGAGGATGATGTCTTTGCCATCAATATTATATAGGTCAACCTGTGGTTTGATGGTATCTTTTGTCTGGCCATAGTTATTGTTCAGCCAGGCAACATCAATTTCAATATCAAAGTGGCCGATATTACAAACGATCGCTTTGTCTTTCATCGAACGAAAATGTTTTTCTGTAATCAGGTCGCGGCAACCGGAAGCAGTAACAATGATATCAGCTTCTATTA
>JAYSXR010000081.1:0-1839 GCA_043717145.1 Chitinophagaceae bacterium
GGATGCTCATCCAAATCTCTTGAGATCTTTCTCATTCTATAACCAAGCAAAATCCATAGTCCGATACTCAATACTGTCCAGACCGTAAAGAATGTAGGATTTAAAAAACCACTTTTGCCTTCAAGAATTTTATCTCCGTTTGGTGTTAACCAATGATAAATATGATGCTGATTACCAAATACCAATGACATCAAAATGATAAAAGCAATAACACCCAACGGAATAACAGCAACGGAAATAGCTTCCGACACACGCCTGAAACTCAATTGCCAGCCACCCATGGCAAGGGTGGTCGCGCATATAAAAAACATAGCAGCATTAACTACCAGCAAAAAATATATACTGTTCTGCAACATCATAGACCAGAACCTAACTTGCGCATGTTCATCACCCGTTCCATAAACAAAATAGCCAATCAGTATCGACAACACACCAACGCCAGACAAAGAAAGAGACCAGGTTTTATACCTGCCACTAACCTGAAATTGTTCTTTTAAAGCCATACTGAATAATTTATATGCAAATGATTAATAGATTTTATTTTTTTGCTTTACTTAGATCTGCGCCCCCTTTTTTTGAACCCGTAATTGTTGAATCTGATACATTTGCTGAAGCGGTGCTACCGGCAGCGGTTTTTGCAGCCTGCTGCCTGCTTCTTATGTAATGAACTATTTTCCAGCGCTGACTTGTTGATAACTGGGAACCATAAGGCCCCATCTGGCCTTTACCATAAGTGATAGAATAAAAAATCTGACCTTCGGGCATCGCGGATATGTCAGGCCCTACAAGATTTTTCGGCGCCGCGCTGTAGGGTCCTTTACCATCGTTATACAACGGACCGTTACCATCTAACTTCGTTCCATGACAGATTGCACAGTTAATAAGGAACATTCTCTCGGATTCTTTCAACTGACCAGAGTCCGGGGTTAAAACAGGATTTAGTACCTGCCTTGACGCTACATAATTAATAGTGTCCCCATCGTTGTCTTTTGAAATAGAGAAAGGAAATAGCTCTCCTCTTTTTATGGTACCCGCAACAGGTAAAGCAGTATAATTAATACCGGCCGCGGTAAGCAATTCATGAGGCGCATACGTTTCGTAAGCCCGGCTATAAGCCATATCCGGCATATATTCTCTTCCACGTGTACGCCTTACGTCACTACAGCTTATTATAAAAAATACTGTAATTAAAACAAATGATATAACGGATAATTTCTTCATCAGTATTTATTGAATTAGTTCAATTAAGCTGTTACAATTCCCTTCTTCTCAAACGGCTTACTGTCTTTATCATATCTTCCAAGCCACCAACCCGTTTCTGCTTCCTGGATATTTGTTTCTAGTGATCCGATGCTATTTAAAAACCCTGTTACTTCGGCATCATTTGTTTTGGCTGTACATTCTATCACCATAACAAACAGGTCATCGGTTGCGCGTAAATGAAAATGATGTTTTTTTACAAAAGGTGCCATCTGGCACAGGTAACAAAAGGTGAGTACCATACCAACTGCCGCGAAGAGTACTGTTAGTTCAAAAGTAATCGGTATCCAAGCAGGTAAGGCAAAATGAGGTTTGCCACCGATATTTAATGGCCAATCCTTTGTAAAAACCCAGGTCATACAAGCAAGCGCCGTCGCTGTCCCGGATATTCCATAAATAAACCCAGCCGTATGCAGGCTTGTATCTCGCAGCCCCATTGCAGTATCCAAACCATGAATAGGCATTGGAGTGTAAATATCATAAATTTTATACCCTGCTTTACGAACTTTCTTAACAGCCGGAAATAAAATATCTTCATCGTCAAAACATCCTACTATAAATTTTTTTACACTCATTTTA
>JAYSXR010000082.1:0-5358 GCA_043717145.1 Chitinophagaceae bacterium
CCGGGGACGGAATCAGATTCCGCTTTCACTTTATCGTTACCAGACAATAGCACCTATAGTAAAACAGGCCATATAAGCCTGATAGATCGTGCAGTTGACCCACAAACCGGAACGATTAAAACCCGTTTGATATTCGCCAACAGCGGTCAACTGAAACCCGGTATGAGTATTAACGTACGTGTGAAAAATAACAATGTAGGCGAATTTATATTAGCCCCCTATAAATCTGTAGTGGAACAAATGGGCGAATACTTTGTGTTCGTGGTAAATGATAGCAGCAAGGTATCGCAACGAAAAATATTTTTGGGTATAAGGATCAATGATAAAGTGATCGTGAAAGAAGGATTACAGGCAGGAGATAAAATAGTAGCGGAAGGCGTACAGAAATTAAAGGAGGGTATTACCGTTAATACTGCCACACCAAAGGCGAATAAACCATAACCAGAGAAAGTATGATTGCAAATTTATTTATCAAACGTCCGGTTACGGCTATTGTTATTTCTTTGGTGATTGTATTGTTGGGTATACTGTCTATCATGAACTTACCCATTAGTCAGTATCCGGAGATTACACCGCCAACGGTACAGATTACCGGTAATTTTACGGGTGCAGATGCACAAACCGTTGAGCAAACAGTAACGACGCCGGTAGAAACCCAGGTAAATGGAACGCCTGGTATGGCTTACCTGCAAAGCAACAGCACCAGCGATGGCCGTACCACGATAACTGCCACTTTAAAAGTAGGAACCAATGCAGATATTGCTGCATTGGATATTCAAAACAGGGTAGGTATTGCCACGCCGCAGTTACCGGATGATGTAAAACGGCTGGGCTTAATCACGCGTAAACGTAACCCGAGTATCCTGATGCTGGTAGCCATGTATTCACCCAATGCAACCCATGGAGTAACTTTTCTTGACAACTATGCAAACATTTTTGTAAAAGATGCCTTGTTGCGTGTGCCCGGTGTAGGTGATATCTTTTCACGTGCCGATGACTTCAGTATGCGTATCTGGTTACAGGTGGATAAGCTGGCACAGCTGGGTATTACTGCCAGTGAAGTAATTGCTTCTTTGCAGGAGCAGAACCTTCAGATAGCTGCCGGATCGGTAGGTGCGCCACCGCAGAAAAGTGTGCAGGCATTTGAGTACACGGTGTTTACCAATAGCCGTTTAGGTACCGAAGAGCAATTTGGGAATGTGATTGTGCGTACCAAGCCCACAGATGGATCAGTAGTGCATTTGAAAGATGTGGCTAGGATACAGTTAGGGAAGTTCAGTTATGCAAGTAACTCATTTGTAGATGGCAAAAGGGGTTCATACCTGTTAGTATACCAGGCACCCGGAAGTAATGCCATCGAAACAGCTAAAGGGGTATATGCAGTGATGGAAGCATTAAAGAAATCATTTCCAAAAGATATTGATTACGTGGTTCCGTTTGAAACCGTATCAGTTGTAAAAGTATCTATTGGTGAAGTGATCACAACCTTGCTCGAAGCATTGGCATTGGTTGTATTGGTTGTGTTCCTTTTCCTGCAAAGCTGGCGGGCTACATTGATCCCTGTATTGGCTATTCCGGTTTCAATTATTGGAACTTTTGCTTTGTTCATTCCATTAGGATTTACCATCAATACCTTAACCATGTTTGGTTTTGTATTGGCCATTGGCATTGTAGTGGATGATGCAATCGTGGTGGTGGAAGCTGTGCAACATTATATTGACCATGAAAAATTATCACCGAAAGAAGCTACCTATAAAGCAATGAAAGATATCTCCGGCCCGGTAGTTGCTATCGCATTGATATTGGCTGCCGTATTTGTTCCGGTAGGATTTATTCCCGGTATTGTGGGACGATTGTACCAGCAGTTTGCCATCACTATCGCTATTTCTGTTTTGATATCTGCTTTCGTAGCGCTTTCCTTAACACCTGCATTGTGTTCACTTTTCTTAAAACCTATGCATATTGATAAAAATGCTAGAGGGTTAAATAAATTCTTCTTCCGTTTTAACCAGTGGTTCAGCAGGGTTACCAATTCTTATTCAGGAGGTGTTAAACGTGCCATAAAAGGTACGCCGTATGTATTGGTGATATTGGTATGCATCATGGTCGGTACTGTTTTGTTGTTCAAGAATAAACCATCCGGTTTTATTCCTACAGAAGATGAAGGCCGTTTGTTTGTTACTTACGAGTTACCCGAAGCTGCATCTACCGCAAGAAGCTTAGAAGTGCTGGACAGTATCATGGCCAATTTGGCTAAAACGCCGGGTATAGGTCATTATGCTGCGTTAGGAGGGTTTAATATTATTACCGGTGCCACCAAATCGAACAGCGGAACAGTATTTACGCAGTTAAAGCCGTGGGATGAACGAAAAGAAAAATCATTACAACTCGCGGCTATTATTGCTGATGTACAAAAAAGATTGTCGTCTATCAAAGGTGCCAATATCCTGGCCATTTCACCACCTGCTATCCCTGGGCTTGGACAAACAGGTGGTTTTACATTTGAATTAGAACAAAAAGAAAGTACGGATGATATCAAGCAATTTGAAAAAGTAGTGAATACGTTTGTGGGTGAAGTAAATAAGCGACCCGAAATTGCACGCGCTTTTTCATTCTTTACAGCCAAAACACCCGGGTATAAAGTTGATGTTGACCGTGAAAAATGTAAAAAATTAGGTGTATCTATTTCAGATGTATTCAATACCCTACAAACCTATCTTGGGAGTAAGTACATCAATGATTTTACTATTTATGGAAGAAATTTCCGAGTGGTGGCGCAGGCTGACACTGCTTTTAGATCAGATATTAAAAACCTGGAACAGTATTATGTACGAAACCAGGCGGGAACATTGTTGCCTTTAAGTACTGTGATAACTTCAAGTACCATTGAGAGTGCCCCATTGATCACACATTATAACCTTTTTCGTACAGCTGAAATTAATGGTGGCCCCAAAGATGGTTACAGCAGTGGACAGGCTTTACAGGCATTACGTGAAGTAGCCGATAAAGTATTACCGGCAGGTTATGGATATGAATTTTCAGGCTTGAGCCGCGAAGAGATCAATGCAGGATCAAGTACCATTTATATTTTCTCATTATCCATTCTATTTGTGTTCTTATTCCTGGCAGCATTATATGAAAGCTGGTCGGTTCCATTCTCCGTTTTGTTTGCAGTACCAACGGGTGCATTTGGGGCGATACTTACATTAACCTTACTACCTTCACTAACTAACAATGTGTATGCGCAGATCGGACTGGTTACCTTGATTGGTTTGGCAGCAAAGAATGCCATCCTGATTGTAGAGTTTGCCAAAGAACGGGTTGATAACGGTATGGAAATTATCCCTGCAACCATTGCCGCCGTAAAACTTCGTTTGCGGCCTATCATCATGACATCAATGGCCTTCATACTCGGTGTATTACCCCTGGCTTTTGCTACCGGTGCCGGTGGGGTGGCGCGCTCTACTATAGGCTGGACAGTTCTTGGCGGCATGTTAGGTGCAACGTTGTTGGCTATCTTTATTGTCCCGGTTTTGTTTGTAACAATAACTAAGCTGGCCTATGGCAAAAAACAATTGCAGCAGATAAAAGACAGTGCAATTAATAAATTAAGTGAGTAAAAAAAATAGGCAGCAGATTCGCAGATAAGTTTTATAATAATCTGCAAATCTGCTGCTTTACATTTATAGTTATGGATACAATAAATATTTTTTTCGCATCACTTTAAATGCAGTTAATTCCCGCCCCCAGCTTTTGCGGATCTCGGCTTCAGAAACGCCGGCAATTATCTGTTCTCTAAAAGCAGTATTACCGGAGCGTAAATCAAAATTCCCCATTTCTTTGCTTTGTTTGAAATCAAAGAATTTTTCTTTGAGCGGAAAGGCCTTATACATGTCTACTATCCATTGGATATTCAACTGTTTGGTTTTGCGCAGCTTTTCAATATCATAATTACGCAGGTCCAGGCCATAACAGGCCTGGTTCATGTGCAATGGCGTTTCGGCCATGCCTTTTATGCCAGTGGGTGTAAAAGAAAAAGAATATTGCCCTTTTAATTCCGGGTTACCCAGTACTGTAAATGGAAAATAAGTGCCGCGCCCCTGGCTGATCACTGTTCCTTCAAACCAGCAGATAGAAGGGTAAAGCATAACGGATTGCTGTGTATTCAAATTAGGCGAAGGGCTTACCGGTAACGTATAAGGCATTTCATGGTTGTAATTTGCAACAAGTATGACATGGATATTACACTTTGCTTTATTGGCCAGCCAGCCCTCACCATTAAGCATCTGTGCAAATTCGCCAATCGTTAGTCCATGAGCAATAGGAATTGGAAACATACCGATCCCCGATTTTAGTTTCATGTCTAGTATAGGGCCATCAATTAAATACGCATTCGGGTTGGGCCTGTCGAGTATGAGCAATTCTTTGCCATTCTCTGCGCAGGCTTCCATTAACCGGGCAAGGGCATTGATATTGGTGTAAAAACGGCATCCTACATCCTGCAGGTCGTATACCATCAGGTCTACATCAGCAAGGTCTTCTTTACTGGGCTTATTTTTGCTCCCGTATAGAGATATAATGGGGATGCCAGTTGCCTGATCCACTTCATCTGACACTTTAGCACCTGCACTTGCATTGCCCCTAAAGCCATGCTCAGGTCCGAATACTTTCACAATATTGATCCCCAGTTTTTGCAAACTATCTACCAAATGTGTATATCCGATAATGGTGGTAGGATTAGCTAATATGGCTACCCGCTTACCTTTTAATAAGGGCAGGTATTTTTTTGTTTGATCTGCACCGGTGATGATCTTTGCGGTTGCTGCTGATCTACGTGAGGTATTTACCGGGATACAGTTGATGGATACAACAGTAAGTAAACTGAAAAATAACGCAAAGCCAAATCTTTTCATATTGGGTTATTTTATGGTGATAAATATAACACTATGCCAGAAAGAGGGATAAAAATTAACGGGAATACGATATTTCCCATGCGTAGGCAGCAGGCATTACCTTTACACTTCAATCATATTAACCGGATCATGAATTTTGATGAATTAAACCTTAATACACATTTGCTAAATGCTTTGTCAGACCTGGGGTACACCACTACCACCCCTATACAACAAAAAGCATTTTCCGTGATTATGTCGGGCAAAGATGTTTGCGGGATTGCACAAACTGGCACAGGAAAAACATTTGCCTACTTATTGCCTTCTTTGCGTTTGATGAAGTTTTCTAAAAAAAGGGATGTGCAAATGCTGATCCTTGTACCTACGCGCGAACTGGTGGTGCAGGTAGTGGAAGAGGTAAAGAAATTAACTACTTATATGACGCTGCAGGTAGATGGCGTATACG
>JAYSXR010000083.1:0-5336 GCA_043717145.1 Chitinophagaceae bacterium
CTTATTACATCAAAGGCATCAATGATTCTGGCTGTGTGGCTTTGAAACAACTGGAAGTTATCGTGGGTGATTACCCAGTTTTTTCATTAAACGCTACGCCAACGGTTGTCAGACCTGCAACAATTGATTTATCATCGGTCATTACCTCATCCGGCGCACTTGTTTTTTCGTATTGGAAAGATTCATTAACAACCGTTGCGCTTGCCAACCCTACAGCTATTAATATAACGGGGACCTATTATGTAAAAGGCATTAATCCTGAAGGCTGTTCCACCACATTATCCGTTAGTGCAGTAGTTAATGAACCTCTTTTTGATGCACCCAATACTTTTACACCCAACGGGGATGGCATCCATGATTTATGGGAAATACCATTACTAAAACTCTACCCTGAGTGTATTGTTGAAATATATAACCGTACGGGCCAGCAGGTGTTTCGTTCAGTAGGATACAATAAGCCGTGGGATGGAAAATATAATGGCAATAATTTAGCCGTAGGCACTTATTACTATATTATCAAACCCTCACCCGGATTAGCTTTCGAAGGGGGTAGTATCACCATCATCAAATAAATTTTACACTTCTTTATCTGATTAAAATAAACCAAATTCCATTTGAGCTAAGCTTGACTTAGCACCCTGTTTTGTGTACATTTGTATGCCAATAAAGCCTTTTAATTCAATTAACAATAATGGACGTAAAAATTGACGCCAGCTGGAAACAAATACTCAGGCATGAATTTACCAAGCCTTATTTCTTACAGGTTGTCACGCATTTGAAAACAGAAAAAGCTACGGGTGCCGTAGTATATCCATCGGGTTCCCTAATCTTTAATGCCTTTAATAAAACACCCTTTGATCAGGTAAAAGTGGTGATACTTGGCCAGGATCCTTATCATGGCCATGGGCAAGCCCATGGGTTAAGTTTTTCTGTTCCCGATGGTGTGCCGTCACCGCCTTCTTTAGGAAATATTTATAAAGAATTACACAAAGATATCGGCATGCCCATTGCTGCAACAGGCAACCTAAGCAAATGGGCAGCGCAGGGTGTGTTATTGTTAAACGCAGTATTAACGGTGCGTGCCAATGAACCGGCGAGTCATGCTAAAATTGGCTGGATGGATTTTACTGATGCCGTGATACGGAAAATATCAGATGAGAAAAAAGGGGTCATCTTTTTATTATGGGGGAAATTTGCCCAGGAAAAACAAGTACTGATTGATGAAACAAAACATTATGTACTTAAAGCCTCTCACCCATCGCCGTTTAGTGCAGATAAAGGATTTTTTGGCTGTAAACATTTCAGCAGAACCAATGAATTATTGATGATGCAGGGCCTGGATGCAATAGACTGGAACCCCATCTCGTGACCCACAGAAAGGGAATTTTAAGAACTTTATAAACTGGGTAGCAAAAACAAATGCAGAACTTTAAAAATACACAGAATAAAAAAACACCATCAGGCTTTTGGGGTGAAGTGTTTGCCCGCATATGGGCATTGTGGGCATTGTTGTTGTTTGTAGTTACACTTTTCATTGCTATTTTTTTTTATACTGCCTGTTTCTTTTTAGAGGATCCTGCGAAAGCATGGTGGCACAGGAAAGTATCGCGTGTTTGGATGACTGTTTACCTCAACCTGGTTGGCTGCCCCCTTACCGTAATTGGCAAAGAAAATTTTAAAAAGGGCACTAATTATATAGTGGTTTGTAACCACAATAGTTTAATGGATGTTCCCGTAAGCACCCCGTTTATGCCGAGGGCCAATAAAACCATTGCCAAAAAAGAGTTTACCAAACTGCCCGTTTTTGGATGGGTGTATGCATTTGGCAGTGTATTGGTGGATCGTAAGAGCGATGCCAGCCGCAGAAAAAGTTATGATGAAATGAAAAGAATGCTGTCCATAGGCCTGGACATGGTAATTTATCCCGAAGGTACCCGTAACCGCAGCGATGAGCCATTGAAAAAATTTTATGGCGGCGCATTCCGCCTGGCAACGGATACAAAAAAAGCCGTACTGCCTGCAGTACTGTTTCATACCAAAAAAGTATTGCCTTCCAATAAATTTTTTTACCTGATTCCCCATAAACTGGAAATGCATTTTTTACCCGCCGTATCATCAGAAAATATTTCTGCTGATGAATTACAGGAAATTGTTTTCAAATTAATGTGGGATTATTACTTACTGCACGATCATTAATAACTTGAGAAAGTCCTGCTCCGGTTTATTTTAAGATCCCTGAGTATCCCTGATTTTGGACTGAACGTAATATTGAATGAACGGTACAGGCCCAGCGGCGTAACATTAATAGCCAGTTGCCAGCAATGCATTTCGCGGGTGATGAACATACTTATCTGCTGAATATCACCTTTGGTTACATCATAAAAACCGGTACCTCCCACTTTCCATTTTGGAGTGAGACTGAAATCACCATTAAAATTTACACTGGAATAGGTTTGTGTTTTATACCCAGAAAAATCAGGTTCTAATACACGGGTAAAATTGAGTGAATAAGAAAGGCTTAATGTCCAAGGAATATTAAAATCTGTAAACTCTGCCGGGTTAGCGCGGGCAAACTGTAATTGCCGTTGCTGTTCGTCGGGTGTCATGAATGGGTCTACCGGTAATTGCCTGTTTTTATCACTCTCTTTCCCATCTGCACTCTTACTTTTAAAAGAAGTAGAAATGGCCAGGTTACCACCGGTAATTCTTCCGAATTTAAATCGCCGAGGATCCCAAAGGATGTTTTTTAACCGGTAACCCTTACTGTCCACATCATACGGATCGAGGTTTGCACCTGCAGTGATATTGATCTTGTCAAAGAGCGTACTGCGTGCATAAAAAGAAAAACTACCCAGTGCAAAACTATCCGCCAATAAATTATATGACGAGTTAAAACCGAAACCATCAATCAACTTTACTTTCTTGGTAGATTTTCCTGTAGAGTCGCTCTTATCTTTGACCTTCATCTCCAGCAGGTTGTCTATGCCAAACCCGATACCGCCAAAAGTTCCTTCAGAAAATGAGCCGATAATGCCACCATCAAATTGAGAGAACCGAAGCACTCTTCCACTGGTATCTACTTTGGTATTGTAATAATATTTAGAAGCAAAATCAGGCTTATAATTGATGGAGATCGTAGGACGAATCTCATGCCTGATGGCTTGTATATTGCTGTTTTTAGAAAAAGCATAGGTTCCGAAAATACGTGTATTGATACCTACCCCAAAACTCATTTGCCTGGCCGTATAAAAGCCTTTCTGTATAGTGGTATCTACTTTTGAATTGACATCGTTCCAGGTACGGAAAATCCTTTGGCCATACCAACGTTCCTCATAAGAAACACTCGGCGACACGGTAATGGGGCCCAATGCGGGTAATGATAAAGTAATCGGGATATTATGTACTGCACCCCATTGTACAGTATCTAGTAACCTGCGGAAGTTAAAAGCCGTATCATAAAACGATAACTGGTTTTGAAAATTGCCGCTATACCCAACCCCTATTTTTTCGTACCATTTACCTGTACCCACCTGGTCTTTAGGCTGAAAAGGATATAAAGTAACTACGTTGAAACTCGCATTGGGCAGGCTCATATTAACCAGGCGAGTAGTGCTGTTCTGGTTGTGGTTAAGGTTAAGAGAGAGATTGTATTTACCCCGCCAGTCTTTACTGTAATTAATAGAAGAGCTTAACTGGTTCTGGTAATTCTGGAAAGGGTTGTTGAGCAGCGTCTGGTTAAATTTAGTACTACCAAAATTCACGTTGGCAGAAAAATTGGTTCCGGGTCTCGCACGGTTATCGCGGCTATGGCTCCAGTTAATCATGAACGATTTTGAATTGTTAAATTCCTCTTTCGATAAACTATTTCTGTTAAGTGCCTTGGTATTTTGAAAAGAGAGGTTCACATTCCCGGTAAATTTATACCTGCGTAAATATTTTGAATTAAAGTTAAGGCTCCATCCGCCATACGAATAAAGGTTGGCCCTGGTAGTAACATCAACATATTCATTAATCACTTTATAATAGCCCAGGCCTTCTAATCCCAACCCAAAATCTTCACTGGCCGTAAATGCGGGTAACAGCACACCAGAATGCCGAGCCCTGTTTAATGGGAATATTCCGAAGGGAAGAAAGATCATAGGTATGGGCACCGATTCAATCTCCGGGTAAACCCTGCCAGTAATACCTAATTTGTTATTGATAATTTTCATACGGTTGGCACGGAAAGCAAAGTGTGGTGTATCCAGGTTACAGGTCGTAAACCTTGCCTGACGAGCAAACACTTCGTCTGCACTTACTTTTTTTAAGTACCGGGCATTCATAAATATCTCCCCTTCCTGGAAAAAAGTATTTTGTATCAGGCCCTTTCCGGTTTTAAGGTTATAAGCAATAGTATCACTTACTGTTTTCATTTCACCTTCTGTAAACTGTGGCTTACTCATGGGGTTACCTGTTGAGTCGAGTGCCCCGTAAGCTTTTATCGTTTGTGTATGTTGATCTAAATGAATGGTATTCGCTTCCAATTTGAGTTCCTTATAATCTACTTTGGCTTTCCCGTATAAGAAAAAATCACGGGTTGACATAATCAAGACTCCAGAATCATCCGCATGGTATTTGATCGGTACATCAATAGAATCTTTTGATATTTTTAAACTATCAATAAAAATGAGGGAATCTGCCCCTGCTTTTTTTTCAGAAGTATCATTCTGCAGATTCTTTTTTATAATATTCGGAAATGAATCTTTCTGCAGCTTTGAAGGAGTAGTATCCCTAATGGTTAAAAAAGGCATAAAACCTTGTTTACTGTTTTGTGCCGCCTGCACACAAAACGTTAATATGAGCAAAAATGCCGCAACAATAATAGCCAGGGGTGTTTTTACGTTAATTTTGTAGAGTTTACGCATATTCACAAAGGCAAAAATAAGGTCTTAGGTGTGTAAATGCTATTCCGGATTAAATCCTTTAACGAAATGATATGATGAGAGGAAGATATGCTGCATTGCTTTTGTTAAGTTTTGGTTTAATACTATTTTCGTCTTATACCGGTAAGCCGGGCAACCCTATACAAAAACAGGCTTTACGCAAGATTGTAATTGATGCCGGACACGGCGGCAGTGATGCAGGTGCATCGGGCCAATACTCAAAAGAAAAAGACATCACTCTGGCCATTGCCCTCAGGCTGGAAGCTATGTTGAAAGAACAAATGCCGGATGTACAGATTGACATGACCCGCAGAACCGATGTTTTTGATCCTGTAACCAGAAAAGCACAAATAGCCAATCAGGCCAGGGGTGATTTGTTTGTCTGTATTCACGTGAACGAAGGCGGCGGCCCCA
>JAYSXR010000084.1:0-16181 GCA_043717145.1 Chitinophagaceae bacterium
CAGCCGAAGGGCTGGTCAATATTGTCGGCGGCTGTTGCGGCACCACGCCCGAGCACATTGGCGCGATTGGCGATGCGGTGCATCCACTGGCGGCGCGCGAATTGAAGCGTGATTTTTTTTACCGGGAGGCTGCTTGATCGGAAAGCAGTTCGCGGCTCTGGAGTTTGGTCATCATAGACCTTTACCAACGCCGTCAGCGCCTTGTCGAGCGCCCAATCAACTCACGCGGCGTCGGCATCATGTGGTCGTTTTCCTGCTGCATGGCGAGCACCAACTGACTGTAAAGTTTGAGCTTGCCAGCGGTATCGCGCAGCCGCTCGGCGATTCGCAAAGCCACGGCCAGAACTAGTTTTGCGGCTGTTGCCGGGTCGTCAGCGGTAAGTTTTTCCAGTGCGGCGCGGGTCAAGTTCGCGCAGCGTACAGTGGTGGTGGCGGTGCATGAGGCCAACCGCGCCTCGCCATCGACCAGACCCATTTCACCGATCAGACTGCCGGGGCCGAGCACCGTGACGGTGACAGGCTCGCTTCGGCTGACAGCGATATTTTCGACCGTGACTTCGCCTTCAAGCAGCAGCACCATGTAGGCCGTGTCGGTTTTGTCGCCTTCCTTGATGAACGTTGTTCCCCGAAGTATTTTTAGTGGTGTCATGTAGCTCACCACGATCATCGCGTCTTGAAGCGTGAGCTGCATCAGTGCTGTCGGCGCGATCAGCAGTTGAGCGGCCATTTCAGCGCTGCTGGAGCCTTTTACAGCGCGATGGCGCTCCTCCGGGCTCATGGTTTCAAACGAGGGCAGCATGGTGCGTTTGATCTTGTCGACGAGATTTTTTAACATCATGTCCATTGGTTAGCCTGAGAATTTTAGCGCTGCGGTCTTGCGGGCGCGGTAAAAACGGACTCGCTTGATTAGCCCCGTTTAAGCCGTGCGACAAAAAGCCGCGCAAAGCCGTAAAATGAGGCAACTCCAAGGAGCGTTGCAGCGAACCGTGTTCGTGAGGCTTGGATAACAGCGTGCCCCGCACTGCTTTGCAACGACGCTCACCTGACCAAAAGGTGAGTCCATGTCTACTGCTATTGAAAAATCCGTTCCCCCTGGTCCCATGAAGCTGTCAGGCCTTGAGCCTGTCAACATTGGCACAGGCGGTTTGTTCGTCAACATCGGCGAACGCACCAACGTCACCGGCTCAAAGGCATTTGCCCGCATGATTTTGAACGGCGATTTCGAAGCCGCGCTGGCGGTGGCCCGCCAGCAGGTTGAAAACGGCGCGCAGATCATCGACATCAACATGGACGAAGCCATGCTCGACAGCCAGGCGGCGATGGTGCGTTTCCTGAACCTGATCGCCAGCGAACCCGACATTGCGCGCGTACCCATCATGATCGACAGCTCCAAATGGAGCGTCATTGAGGCTGGCTTGCGCTGCATTCAGGGCAAAGGTATTGTCAATTCAATCTCGATGAAGGAAGGACTGGCACCCTTCAAGCATCAGGCCAAGCTGTTGAAACGATATGGCGCAGCGGCTGTCGTGATGGCGTTTGATGAAAAAGGCCAGGCCGACACTTATCAGCGAAAAATTGAAATTTGCGAGCGCGCTTATCGCGTGCTGGTCGACGAAGTCGGTTTTCCGCCTGAAGATATTATTTTCGATCCGAACATTTTTGCCATTGCAACAGGTATAGAGGAACACAATAACTATGCAGTTGATTTTATAGAGGCTACAAAAGAGATCAAACGGTTGATGCCATTAACAAAAGTGAGCGGGGGCGTATCGAACGTATCTTTCTCTTTCCGGGGCAACGATCATGTGCGCGAAGCAATTCATGCTGTTTTCCTGTACTACGCTATCAAGGCCGGTATGGATATGGGTATCGTAAACGCCGGTCAACTGGTAGTTTATGATGAAATAGAACCAACCCTCCGCCAGCTTTGCGAAGATGTGATACTTAATCGCAACAATGATAATAATGAGGCAACTGAAAAACTCATCATCCATGCCGAAACAGTCAAAGCAAAAGGCAAAGTAGAAGTAAGGGATGAAGCATGGCGGAATGACACCGTAGAGAAAAGGCTCTCTCATTCCCTTGTAAATGGTATTACAGACTATATTGATGTTGACACAGAAGAGGCCAGGAAAAAATATGCCACCCCATTAGAAGTAATAGAGGGGCCGTTAATGGATGGTATGGGCATTGTTGGCGATCTTTTTGGAGCCGGCAAAATGTTCCTGCCGCAGGTGGTAAAAAGTGCAAGGGTAATGAAGAAAAGCGTGGCCATCCTCACCCCTTATATAGAAGCTGAAAAAGAACTGAGAAAACAGGCGCACCTTGCAGCAGGCACAACCAATAGTGAAGCGGCCGGTGCCGCTAAAATATTGTTGGCAACCGTTAAAGGCGATGTACATGATATCGGAAAAAATATCGTTGGCGTGGTTTTAGGTTGCAATGGCTATGATATTGTTGACCTCGGTGTAATGGTGCCCGCTGATAAAATTCTGGAAACAGCCCAAAAAGAAAATGCAGACATAATTGGATTAAGCGGCTTAATCACACCATCCTTAGATGAGATGGTACATATCGCCAAAGAAATGAAACGGCGTGGTATGACACAGCCCTTGCTAATTGGAGGTGCAACTACTTCACGCATACATACCGCAGTAAAAATTGCCCCTCAATACGATTTGGGCGTGGTGCATGTATTAGATGCCTCTCGAAGTGTAACCGTTGCCGGTTCCCTGCTGAATAAGGAACAGAAACCTGAATTTTTAAATGGTATTAAAGAAGACTATATAAAACTGAAACATGGTTTTGATAATAAAAAAACAGTCAAAACGTATCTTTCGTATAAAGACGCCTTACAAAATAAAGTAAAGGTTGACTGGAATAATCACACCACAGCAACACCCTCTTTTAGGGGTACAAAAGTTTTTGAGGATTTTGATTTAAACATCCTGCGGCCCTATATTGATTGGAAACCTTTTTTTATTACCTGGGAAATGCATGGCAACTTTCCCGAAATATTAACCGATGCTGTCGTTGGTAAAGAAGCTACTAAATTATACAATGATGCCAATGCCTTGTTAGATAAACTTATTGCAGAAAAATGGTTAACCGCCAAAGGCATCATCGGTTTTTGGGAGGCCAGCAGCGAAGGGGATGATGTGGAAGTAACAACAGGAAAGGAGTATGTACAGCTTTCTTTCCTGAGGCAGCAAATAAAGAAAGCAGCTGACCAGCCTAATTTATCACTCGCCGATTTTATTGCGCCAAAGGCCAGCGGCAAAAAAGATTTTATCGGTGCATTTGCTGTTACACTTCACGGCATCGAGGAGCACTTAAAAAGGTTCGAAACCAATCTCGATGATTACAATAAAATTATGCTGCAGGCATTAGCCGACAGGTTTGCCGAGGCCTTTGCCGAAGCACTTCACCTGCGAACAAGAAAAGATTTCTGGGGATATGATAAGAATGAAAAACTAAGCAATGAAGAACTCATCAAAGAACAATATACCGGTATCCGGCCGGCACCAGGTTATCCGGCCTGCCCGGACCATACAGAAAAATATAAATTGTTCGACCTCCTCAACGCAACAGATACTATTGGCGTACAACTTACTGAAAGCCTTGCCATGTACCCGGCATCTTCTGTTTGTGGCTGGTATTTTTCAAACCCGAAAAGCCAGTATTTTGGTATAGGGAAGATCCAGCGCGATCAATTAGAAAATTATGCCAGGAGAAAGAATATGCCGCTGGATGTTGCAGAAAAATGGTTGAGCCCTGTTTTAGAATAAATAAAAAAGGAAATACATGAAATCGTGTTATTTATTAATCGTGTTGTTGCTGATCATTCCCGTAATCACAAACGCTCAAAAAAAATCAAAAGAACGAAAAGGTGAATTTTATTTTTCCTGGGGATATAACAAAGAATGGTACACCCGCTCTGATGTAAAGGTAAACCAGCCTTCCCTCAATAATAATTATACACTCAAAAGCGCCTACTCCCACGACCACCCGGGTTGGGATGAAGGTTTGTTCAGTATCCCCATAAGTATCCCACAATACAATTACCGCCTGGGTTATTTCTTCAATAAGAAAAAGGGATTGGCTTTCGAGATCAACTTCGATCATACCAAGCACATTGTACAAGATAACCAGCAGGTAAAAATTGCCGGCACGTTAAACGGCCGTCAGGTAGATTCTTCTGTAAACTTTTCTGAAGGCAATGGCTTTTATTATTACCTCAACAATGGTGCTAATTTTCTTTTATTCAATATCGTTAAACGCTGGCATTGCCATGAAAGTAAAAATGGCCGGTTTACCGTTGATGCATTAGGTAAAGCAGGTATTGGCCCATTAATACCGCACGTTCAAAATAGTTTTTTTGGCCAGGCAAATGACCCTGGCTTTCAGTTAGGCGGATGGAATATGGGCGTAGAAGCTGCGGTTCGTGCAACCTTCTTTAAAAATGTTTTCTTAGAGTTTTCCAATAAACTGGATTATGCACGTTACTCAAATTTAAAAACCTATCAAGGCACAGCCAACCAGGCTTTTGGTACCTATGAATTGGTGCTGAGCCTCGGGTTCACTGTGCCCGCAGGAAAGAAAATTGTGCAATAGTAAGATGAGAGTGGTGAATTGCGAGTAGTGAGTAAAAAAAACCCCTTTGCAATATTGTTATAGACTACTCGCCATTCACGAATCACGCCTTACCTCTTCTCCAACAACCACCACAATTTTTTACGCGCTTTCACTTTAAAATTCTGGGCAATGTATGCTTGTATATACTGCATTGCCTCATCCATATCATCTGTAAGCAAGACCAGTTTCTTATCTAATTCTGAAACGGTTCCCGTAACGATCATGCTATCAATAACATTAATTAAGGGTTGATAATATTCTTTACCGTATAATACCAATGGGAAATTTGTAATTGACTTTGTTTGTGCCAGGGTAATGGTATCAAAAAATTCATCCATCGTACCAAACCCGCCCGGCATAATGATAAAAGCATAAGAATATTTTACCAGCAATACCTTCCGTATAAAAAAGTAATCAAACGTTAGCCACTTGTGCATATAAGGATTTGGGCGTTGTTCAAAAGGCAGTTTAATATTACAGCCTACCGAAACACCTTCATTTTCAAAAGCACCTCTGTTGGCTGCTTCCATAATACCCGGGCCACCACCCGTCATGGTGGTAAAACCTAACGCGGCAATCCGTTTGCCAAATTCCCTCGCATCTTCATAATATTTATCACCCGGCTTAAACCGGGCAGAGCCAAATACGGTAATACAAGGCCCTACAAAATGAAGTGTCCTGAACCCTTTAATGAATTGCATAAAAACGCGCCAGGCAAAAAAGAATTCATTCATTCTTGGTTTGGGCCCATCTAAATACACTGATTCTTTTGCCGGAATAATTCTCTCAGATATTTCCATATTCTCTTGTTATATTCAATTCTGCATCAAATTAGCATAAAATTTGATGTAGAAAAGGAACATTAGCCAATACTGTTGCTCATGACCAAAAAAATACTCTTGTTCCTGCTTTTTTTTCTTTGCATTCAGGTATTACCGGCACAGAAAAAAATTATCTTGGAAAGCATCCGATGCCGTTCAATCAAGGGCCCTTTAATGGCGTATTGGCAAAATGAGGAGACAATAAAAAGTTTTGCCTTACAGCTAAATACCCTTTTATTAAAATACTACCAGGCACCCCTCGCGGATACATCTAACCTTAACATCATTGTCCTTAACGAGAATACCAAATCCAATAAATCCCCCACTTATTCTGTTGATTCAGATACCGGTAATGTTCACATGTATCTTGACATATTCGAAAATACCCCACAACGTTTTTATGCCCACCTTTCAACCACCGCTGAAGATTCTGTATTGATGAAACGTGCGAAAAGTGTTTTACAACTGCAGGTTGTATTACAAAAAAAAGATAGCACCCTATTCAATAACACAATTGATATTATTGTCACTACCGGCAATACACCTGGTATGGGTGTTATAGCAAATACAGTTGCTCTTACCCCGAAAAGTTTTGTAGAAACATTAAAAGCTGCTTTAAATATTTTGTTGAACCCCCTAAATGAAATGGCACAAATAGAGGTAAAAGTTGCACCGATTTTTTTTGCCGATAATTATATATTTCGTAAAACCATGCACCTGCCCAGGGTATATGTAGTTAACACAAAAGACATCAGCACCTATTCTTATAAAAACACGGGCCAAATGATACGTTTGGGCGACGCTGTTTATGAACAGATCATTATGAGAGGTAAAAAAGCAGATAAATTACCGGTAGCTACGGAAGAGGCCATCAGGAAAACAGCTCACACTTCTTTATCTGATTACGTTTTTCTTAAACAGGAAGGCAGGGATGTATTGCGAAATAAAAATTACCAGTTGAAACTATTAACGCAGATTGATCCGGAAAACCCTCCGGTAAGTAACGTCCTTTTATTTACCAACTTTTTGGCAGGCAATAGTCACTACCTGCTTTCTGAGAACGATACGGTAGCCGTATTCGCCATTGAAAAGGGCGTAACCGATCCTGATAAAAAGATATTTTTCAATGCCATTTCAAACGGTTACGACAGTGCTTCCTATACATCCATTTCCACACAACAATCCGTATGGCCGTTGTTGTACGATTATGTGGTTAAAGGAAAGATTAATCAGCAGAACTTCAGTATTAAATGCAGCGGGTTTGGAAATACGATAAAAGAAATATACCTCGATGATAAACTTGCCTGCATTGCACAGGGGAAATTTATCCCTGAAAAATTTGTACTTTTTGATGCATCTTTATCCCCTGAATTATTAAACTCATTGTTAATGATCGGTTTCAATAAATTTTTCGAATAAAACAAAATATTACCTATGCGTATCATTTCCTATAACGTAAACGGTGTACGGTCTGCCATCAACAAAGGTTTTACCGATTGGTTACAAACCGATCCGGCAGATATTATTTGCCTGCAGGAAACCAAAGCAATGAAAGACAATGTGGATTTTAAAAGGATCGAAGACCTAGGTTATTACAATTACTGGTTCTCTGCACACAAAAAAGGGTACAGCGGTGTTGCGATTTTTACCAAAATAAAACCGGATAATATTGAGTATGGACACAAACTGGAACAAAGCGATTTTGAAGGACGGGTGATTCGTGCTGATTTTGGAAAAATTACTTTGATCAATGCTTATTTTCCTTCAGGCACCAGTGGTGATGAAAGACAAACCTATAAATACAAATGGCTGGCCGAGTTCTTTCACTATGTACAGGACCTGAGAAAAACCCGACCACATTTGGTTGTAGTGGGTGATTATAATATTGCCCACAAAGAAATAGATATACACGATCCCAAAGGAAATAAGAACTCCTCCGGCTTTTTGCCTGAAGAAAGAAAATGGATGGATACTTTTTTAGCCAATGGATGGATAGATACCTTCCGCCAGTTAAACCCTGTGTCAACAGGCGCTTATTCCTGGTGGAGCCAGCGATTTCCTACGGTGCGTTTACAAAACAAAGGATGGCGGATAGATTATATCTGTACTACTGAAAATCTACAGACAAAAATAACAACTGCTAAAATCTATCCGGATGTAAAACACAGTGATCATTGTCCAATTTACGCAGAACTAACTTTATAAAACCTGAAAACCATCGAGTAAACAACTTATAAAGCCTGAAGTGAAACTTTCTAACCCCAAACTCAACCCACATGTTCATTTACAATATAACCACTAAAATAACCCCTGCGATTCATGAAGCATGGGTAAAATGGATGAAGGAGATACATATTCCTGATGTAATGAACACCCATTGTTTTACAGACCATCGTTTTGTGCGGATATTAGAGATAGATGACAGCGAGGGGCCTACTTACGCTGTACAGTTTTTTGCAGAGAGTAAAGCTAACTACCATAATTACCTTGAAAACCATGCCCCCGGCGTAAGGAAAGATGTACTGGATAATTGGGGAGCGGATTTAATCAGTTTTCGCTCATTGATGGAACTTGTGAATTGAGTGTGGATACTTTACCGAATTCATTTTGTCAATCACCAAACTTTGTTATATTCCTTTGAAACCCGCTTGGGCATTGAATTACAGCCATATTTACCTGAAAGCCTTGCCCATACTGCGTTACAGGGAAAATAGGTGGATATAAAAATAGTTATATGTCAATTCGAAATCCGCTGAAATCCTTTATACATAGGGGTTTTGCAGGAATTAAAAGAAAACAAAAATTAATAAAAATATTTTGTTGATAGGGAAAAGCGAATAAATTTGTTGCAGTTAACAAAACACTTAAAAACACATCTATGAACAAAGCTGAATTAATTGCTCAAATCGCTGAAGATGCCGGCGTAACTAAAACCCAAGCAAACGCTGCCCTCGATTCTTTTGTAGGCGCCGTTACCAAAACTTTGAAAAAAGGTGATAAAGTAACTTTAGTTGGTTTTGGAACTTTCTCTGTATCAAAACGTGCTGCACGTACTGGCCGCAACCCACAAACAGGGGCTGCTATCAAGATTAAAGCAAAGAAAGTTGCCAAGTTTAAGGCAGGTAAAGAATTAAGCTCTAAGCTCTAATTTTAGACTAAATCGAATTGAACCCCCGCAGTATGCGGGGGTTTTTCTATTTTTGCAGCTCATACATTATTCATTCTTAAAAAATCAACCATGGGCAGAGGTGATAAAAAAACCGCAAAAGGCAAAAGATTTCAGGGTTCGTTTGGTAAAAGCAGACCTGCAAAAGCAACAAAAACCAAGAAGCCGGTAGTAAAAGCTTCATAAAACATTTTCGGGACTTGGAAATTTTAGATTTGGATTTTTCAAATCCGAAATTTCCTCCCGCTTCGGCGGTACACATTCCAAAATTTCTTTTACCCTTTCTTCCTACCCGCAATCTCCTCAATAGCCAGTACCAACTTGTCGAGGTCCTGTATTTTTGTATACACATGTGGCGTAATCCTTACGCAGGAAATATTTTCCCAAACAATGCCAACCGTATGAATCTTATAGGTAGTGAATAAAGCATTGTCTAATTCACCCGGTGTCATTCCATCAACCGTTACCCCGCAAATGGCGCAGGAAAACTCAGGCTTGAAAGAGGTATGTATTTTTACTTTTGGGATGTCTTTTACTTTACCTGCCCAATAATTTTTCAGGTACCGAATTCGTTCTTCTTTTCGTTTACTGCCAATCGCATTCTGAAAATTCACTGCCTCACCAATTCCCTGTTCAATGGGAAAGCTTCTCGTACCAAGGGTTTCAAACTTTCTGATATCCGCACTTCTTGGTTTATCGTTACAGGTCAACGGCCATATCTTTTCAATCTTTTCTTTTTTTATCCATAACAGGCCACTGCCGATTGGCGCACTTAAGAACTTGTGTAAGCTCGTTCCAAAATAATCGCATTCCAGGTCGGGTATTGTAAAATCCAATAAACCAAATGAGTGAGCACCGTCTACAATCACTTCCAATCCCCTGCGGTGGGCCATCTGTGCAATTTTTTTAACAGGAAGTATCTGCCCTATCCAGTTAATAATATGGGTAAGGTGCAAGATCTTTGTTTTGGGCGTGATCGCTTTTTCAAAAGCAGCTACGATCTCCTCATCATTTTCAATAGGGAAATCAAAACTTATTTGCGTGTAAACAATACCATCCCTGAGCGCCCTTTGCCGCCATGCCTGTATCATATTCGGGTAATCCTGTTTGGTGCCGATTACTTCATCGCCGGCTTTGAGATCCAAACCATAGATAACCGTATTTAATGCTTCCGTCGCATTCCGGTTGATGGCAATTTCTTCCGGTGAGCAGCCGGCCAGTACCGCCAGTTTCTGACGCAGGGGCTCCCTGCCCTGGTCCAGGATGCGCCACATATAATAAGAAGGCCCTTCATTCGATAGTTTATTATACCGTTCTACGGCTTCCTGTACAATTCTTGGCGAAGGACTTACCCCGCCATTATTGAGGATGATGAGGTTCGAATTAACCGTGTACGATTGCTGAATTACGCTCCAATAGTCTTCATCTACCGCAGCAGCCTGGGGTGAAAGTGAGCTTATTTTTTGGGAAGCCGCCGTCCAGGAAGCCGCATGCAACTGGTTAAACAGGCTGTTGGCCGAGAAAGCTCCCGCCATTAATCCTACCTGCTGTAAAAATTTTCTACGAGGTTCCACAATGAATCATTTTGAGCAAGAAAGTTAATGATTATTGCCATTATTTACAGTCATATCTTTGTATCGAAATTAGTACCAGATGAGGAAGAGATTGGTTTATTTATTTTGCATTACACTCTGCGGCTTCAGCGTTCAGCTTGCACAAGCGCAATGTTCTATCTGCACAAAAACAGCTTCACAATTGGGCGATGGCCCCGCTTCAGCTTTAAATTCAGCCATTTTGTACCTGGCTGCAGCGCCCTTTGCCATTATGGGTTATATCGGGTGGAAATGGTGGAAGAATGAAAAGGAACTTGAAAAGAAATAGTTTGTATTTCTCAGCTTAGAGATAATGGCTGTGGTGCCTTTGTTGGTTGCCTGACCAACAACCATTGCTATTTATACCTCCTGATAAATTGATATAAGTTACTATCCTGCATTTCCTGGACCTGTTTTTTAAGCTCCGTTTTATTAATATCAGCCATCCTGTGTTGTTGAATAAGATGGTAAGCTTTCTCAGCTAATAACCAGTATTTCCTGTCAGTAGTCTGCACCAATTGCTGGTGGGCAAGTATCTTTTCAAATAATTCTTTTATACCTTCTTTTTGCGATGCCACTGTTTTTACAATCGCTATCTCTGCCGTGGACCTGTGAAAAGCAGGTGCGAGCATCATGCGCAAATTTTTTACAAAAGCATCTGCACCGGGCCTGTCGGCTTTATTAACAACAAATATATCAGCTATCTCCATCAATCCCGCTTTCATGGTTTGTACTTCATCGCCGGCTTCAGGTACAACCACCACAACGGTGGTATCGGCAAGTCCCGCAATCTCTATTTCGCTTTGTCCCACGCCCACGGTTTCAATAATTATATGATCAAAGCCTGCAATTTTCATCACATCCGCTATCTCAATAATTTTCGGATGCAGGCCGCCAAGGCTTCCGCGGGTTGCCAGTGAACGGATAAATACATCAGGGTGGTTGTACCATTCACTCATCCGTATCCTATCGCCCAGTAATGCACCGAGGTTAAAAGGCGAAGAGGGATCCACACATAAGACGCCTACTTTTTTATTTTGTAACACCACCTCACCTATCAATGCATCCACCAACGTACTTTTACCTGCTCCCGGCGGGCCGGTAATACCTATAATTTTTGTGGAAGAAGGTGGCAGGCCTTGGAGAAACAACTCATATCCATTCACCTCATTTTCTACCAGAGAAATGCTGCGGGCTAATGATTTTACATTTCCCTGCTGAATATCTTTTAATAATTCCTGCCACATGATTGCTAAAGTAAACTGGATGAACGAATTTAGACGCATCATGCAAAGAGTGTTGAAAAATAAATGGCAGGAACAATGGATATCAGCATCTGTCGTGTTGCTCATCGTAGGATTATTAATCAGTCGTGCCTTACTCTCTTTTGCGTCGGTTATGATGATTATCCCTTTTTTCTCCTCTTACAAGTATCAACCCTTTAAAAAACAGGCATTGGCAGGCATTGGACTGATCCTGTTACCTATAATTATTTCTGGGCTCTGGAGTGAGGATACAACTGAATGGTGGAATAGCATTTCTGTAAAAATTCCCCTCCTCACTCTTTTTTTAGGTTTATCGGTTACCACACTTACCAGGTATAAATGGATGCAGTTGGCCTGCCTGTATATTATTGCCATCACACTCGCCTCCTGTTGGAGCTTTTGGCAATATGTAAACAATACCAGTAGCATACAGGCCGCTTACCTGAAAGCAAAAGTATTACCCACACTGGCAGACAATGATTATATACGTTTTAGCT
This sequence comes from Chitinophagaceae bacterium, assembly GCA_043717145.1. Classification (GTDB taxonomy): domain Bacteria; phylum Bacteroidota; class Bacteroidia; order Chitinophagales; family Chitinophagaceae; genus Sediminibacterium. Next base: position 11,977 of record JAYSXR010000084.1, read on the forward strand.
GGATGGTGGTAATTGCGATTGTTTTGGCGGTAAGATGTGTATTAGAACAAACAGATAAAAAAATAAAAATGCTCTTATCTCTGTTAATGGCGTTCCTGGTGGTATACCTGCACCTGCTGGCTTCTAGAACAGGGTTACTTTGTTTGTATGCAGCCATTTTTTTGTATATCCTGTATCTAATCATCATCAAAAAAAAATGGAAACTGGGTATAGGCTTTATAGTCATTATTGTTGCGTTTATTACACTTGTATATCATACCATGCCCACCCTACATAACCGGGTTCAATATATAGTATATGATTTCAGTAATTATTCGAAAGGCGATTTTATTCCCGGGTATACAGATGGGGCCAGGTGGTTATCGCTTAAGGCGGGTTATCAAATTACCCAACAACACCCTACAACCGGTGTAGGGTTTGGTGATATCCGAACAGCCATTGATCAATGGCACACAAAAGAACACCCTGGCAGTTATGCCTACGAACGTTTTTTACCGGCGAACGAATGGCTGGTGTACGGCGCAGGGAGCGGCTGGCCGGGCTTGCTGATTTTTACGGCGGGTTTGCTTTTATTGTTGTATGCTGTTACGGCGAAAAATATTTTTTCCGTCATTTTATCGGTAATTGCATTCATCCCTTTTCTTGTAGATGATTCGCTGGAAGGACAATATGGTGTAGTAATCCTAGCTTTTATTGCTTTCTTTGGGCAACAGAACTTTCAACAAACGGTAAAAACACCATGAGCAGAAGCCAGATATCTACCGTTATCATTTGCAGAAACGAAGCGCACATTATTGGTAAAACGATTGCAGCTGCTTTTCAATTTACGGATGATGTTGTAGTGGTTGACAGCGGCAGTACCGATGGCACCCAGCAACTGGTTGCGGCAACCGGTGCACTGTTATTGGAAGCCGGCTGGGAGGGCTACGGTTCTAATAAGAACAAAGGTGTGGCCATGGCTAAATACGACTGGATATTATCCATTGATGCCGATGAAATTGTTGATGACATACTTGCTAAACAATTGCAAACGCTTACGCTTACTGATCAAACCATCGTGTACAATATTCTTTTCCGGGTTTTTTTAGGTAATACGATGATACGCTATGGCGAATGGGCCAACGATTCGCATATCCGTTTATATCATCGCAAACAGGCGGGCTGGAACAAAGCCTCCGTGCATGAAGCACTTCAGTTACCAGACTCTGTTAAAGTGATTACCCTGGAAGGATATATTCATCATTACACCTCAAAAGACATACATGACTTTTCGTTGAAAACAGTAAATTATGCCATGCTGAATGCTTTGAAATATCACCAGCAAGGAAAAAAAGCGGGCTGGGTAAAATGTCATGCCGCCGCCACCTTCTCTTTTATTAAAAATTATTTTTTCCGTTTAGGGTTTTTAGATGGCGAGGCCGGATTTATGGTAGCCAAAATGAACGCATGTTACACCTGGTTAAAATATGTTCGCCTTCGAGAATTGAACAGGGGCGGAAACAATGAATTTTGAACCAAGAATGTTAAAGTATAAAATCATTTCAACATTTGTCTAAATCATAATTTTGCAAAATGACGAATTTTGTACCAATATTTCCTTTAGGTATTGTTGTATATCCCGGCGAACAGGTAAACCTGCATATTTTCGAGCCCCGTTACAGGCAGTTGGTCAGCGAATGTTTTGCTGAATCAAAGCCCTTTGGTATTCCAACTGTATTAAATAATGCGATTGCTGAGATGGGTACCCTGGTTAGGATCAGCGAGATTGTAGAAATGTATGCCGATGGCAAAATGGATGTACGCACACAGGGCTTACAGGTATTCAGGATATTGGAGGTGGTGAAATCCATTCCCGATAAATTATTCAGCGGAGCCATTGTTAATTACCCGGATATTGTTGAACAGGGCCATAGTCTGCTGATGCGTGAAGTACTCAACGGTATCCGCGACCTACACCGGTTATTGAATGTGACGAAAGACTTTCACAAAAAAGATGAAGAGCTAACCAGTTATGATGTAGCTCATCATGCCGGCCTCTCTGTAGAAGAAGAATACGAATTATTAGGACTCACTCATGAATGGCAGCGCCTTGAATACCTGAAACGCCACCTTACCAAAGTACTACCCGTAGTAAATGGGATGGAAACCCTGAAAGAAAAAATACACCTGAACGGACATTTTAAAGAACTGAAAGGGTTTAATTTTGATTTTTAACCGTTTAATATGCAAACAACACTCTGTTTCGATTTTGGTAATACCCGGTTAAAATGTGCTGTTTTTGAAAATCGCGAATTTATAGAAGAACGTGTTTTGGAAAATGCAGGGAATACTACTATCCAGGAATTGATTGACCAATATAAGCCCGATAAGTCTATTTTATCCTCCGTTATAAATCATCCACCCGAAATTGAGGCATTATTGGCCAGGCATACAAATTTTCATAAACTGGGTTATGCTAGTAAACTGCCATTAACTGCACCGGTAAGCAAACCTGAAACCATTGGCGCAGACAGGCTGGCATTGGTGGCAGCAGCAGTCGATCTTTTTCCTAATCAGCATAATTTGGCTATTGGGTTAGGAACCTGTATCACGTATAATTTCATCAATCGATCGCATGAGTTTTTGGGGGGAAGTATCTCTCCGGGCATGACAATGCGCTTCAGGGCCATGCATGAGCAAACCGCTTTATTACCCATAATTAGTGCAGAACATAACTTCCCAATGGTGGGTTTTGACACGAAAACCAACCTTTTAAGCGGTGTAATACTGGGAATATCTAAGGAAATTGACGGAATAATTGAAGCTTATGCGTTGAAATACAACAACTTTAACGTGCTCTTAACCGGGGGGGATATGGGTTTTTTTGTACCGCACCTAAAAAACAAGATATTTGCCGACCCTTACCTAATTTATAAAGGCTTGTATGCGATCAGTGAGTATAACTAATTCCCGGGTTTTCCTGGCTTTCATTCTTGTGTTTTTTGCGCTAAGCTCCAGAGCCCAGGAGAATTCTCCTTTCTCTAGGTATGGATTAGGTGAATTTTACAGCAGCCATCATATTATCAGCAGATCAATGGGCGGCCTTGGAGCAGCATATGCAGATGGTTTAAATAATAATGTGGGGCAATCTATCAATTTTGCCAACCCCGCAACCTACAGTTCTCTATATATGGTTTCCTTTGATCTGGGTTTAACCATTGACACAAGAACACTTAACAGCAATAATCCAACAGGCAAATTTGCTTCTGCCAATTTTATTCCCTCTTATCTAGCCATTGGTTTACCACTCAAACGCTCTAAGGGATTGGGATTAGCTTTTGGCTTGAAGCCTTTAAGTCGTATCAGTTATTCAGTTTCAAATCTGTCAAGAATCGCTGGAGACAGTTTACACACTTTATACGAAGGTAGTGGTGGTTTGAACCAGGCATTTGTTGGTTTTGGTAAGAAATGGAAAGACCTGAGCATTGGTTTTAATACCGGCTATAATTTTGGCCGCAAAGAAACCAGTACAAAAAAAGCCTTTCTGAACGATACAGTTACCTATTACCAGTCTAATTCTTCTACCATAACAAATTTTCATGGTGCTTTTTTGAGTGGTGGTTTACAGTATGAGGTTTCCCTGCATAAGAACGTTGTGGCCGCTACAAAAACGACTGAAAATTACCTGTTACGTTTTGGCCTTACAGGTACACTTCAGCAAAAACTAAGTGCTTCACAGAATATTGACCGGAAAACATTTACCTATGGCACCAACGGGGATATTATAATAGACAGTGTTTCTGAGCAGAATGATATTAAGGGAACGGTGATGCTGCCATCTACTTATGCCGCTGGAATAACATTACACAAAACTGTTCTTAATACCAAAGGCTTTTTTGAGATGTGGTCTCTTGGTATAGAATATACCTCTACCCAATGGAGTAACTACCGTTTTTACGACCAGACTGATAAACTGTCGAACAGCTGGCAATTAAAAGTGGGTGCGCAATTTAGCCCCGATCCTGTAGGAAGCCGCGATTACTGGAGCTCCCTAAACTACCGCGCAGGATTTTATATCGGTAAAGATTACATTAATGCTGATGGTAACGGTTTGAAACAATACGGAGTATCATTCGGTGCCGGTTTGCCTGTTCGGAAATGGACCACTTACGACAACCAGTTTACGGTTATCAATATGGGCCTGCAGTTAGGCAAACGCGGATCAA
>JAYSXR010000085.1:0-1815 GCA_043717145.1 Chitinophagaceae bacterium
GCAGGTGATGGGCACAACTTATGAGGGCCGGCAGCAAGTATTATTATTTATCACCTCCCCCAAAAATCAAAAGAATTTAGAAACCATCCGCCAGCAGCATGTGCAATTAACGGAAAGCAACCAGTCGTCTTCTATAAATATTAATGATATGCCAATAGTGGTATGGATTGGCCACAGCATACATGGCAATGAAAGCAGCGGTTCCAATGCTTCTTTATTAACCGCGTATTACCTCGCCGCAGCGCAGGGCCCGGAAATAGAGGCCCTGTTAGAAAATACGGTTATACTGCTTGATCCGTCTTTCAACCCCGATGGTTTAAACCGTTTTGCCAGCTGGGCAAATACCAATAAGAGCCAAACACAGGTATCAGACCCAAATGCCCGCGAGTTTAATGAAATGTGGCCTGGTGGCCGGTTCAACCATTACTGGTTTGACCTGAACCGCGACTGGTTACCGGCCCAACATAAAGAGAGCCAGAACCGCCTCGCATTTTTTCATCTATGGAAGCCCAATATTTTAACGGACCACCATGAACAAGGAAGCAATGCTTCATTCTTTTTTCAACCCGGTGTTCCTTCGCGTGTTAATCCGAATACCCCTCAGAGAAACCAGGACCTTACTGCCGCGCTGGCAAAATATCATGCAAAATTTTTAGACAGTATCGGCTCACTTTATTTTACCAAAGAAGGGTATGATGACTTTTATTATGGAAAAGGTTCTACTTATCCTGATATTAATGGCAGCATCGGTATTTTATTTGAACAGGCCAGCAGTCGCGGGCATGCGCAGGAAACGGAAAATGGGTTGCTTACATTCCCTTTCTCCATCCGCAACCAGTTTACAACAGCTTTATCTACTTTGGAAGGGGCGAAAAATTTGCGTAAAGAATTCTTAACGTATCAAAGGGATTTTTATAAAGATGTGGTGAAAGAAGCGGATGCTTTCCCCATTAAAGCATTTGTTGTGGGTGATGAAATGGATAAGGTGCGCACCAACACATTTATACAAATGTTGCTTCGTCACCAGGTAGATATGTATAGCCTAAAACAGGATTACACCGTCGATGGAAAAACATTTAAAGCGGGGTCCGCTTATGTGATCCCGACTGCACAAAAACAATTCAAGATTATTAAAACCGTGTTTGAAAAAACACTGGAGTATAAAGACAGTTTATTTTATGATGTTACGGCCTGGACCATGTCTTTGGCATTTGGCCTGCCCTATTCAGAAGTAAAAACAGCGGCAGGATTAGCTGGCGAAAAAATAACTAAAATTGCTTTACCTCCCTTACAGGTGCACCATGCCGCTAATGCGTATGCGTATGCGTTTAAATGGAATGAATACAATTCCCCACAGTTGTTATACCGTCTCCAGTTAAAAGGCATCATGACCAAAGTAGCTACGCAGAAGTTTAAAATGATGGTTGATGGAAAAGAAGAAGCTTTTGATTATGGAACAATCCTTATCCCTGTTGGAATGCAGAAGCAAAAAGGTCAAATACTGGCGAACCAGATTGATGATTGTGCAGGCAATACCGGTGTGGAAGTGTTCAGCCTGTTAACCGGTTTATCTTCCGGCGGAATTGACCTGGGCAGTGCCAGTTTTAGTAATATAAAAACGCCTAAAGTGATGATGTTTGGGGGTACCGGAACTAGTGCAACCGATGTAGGTGAGATCTGGCATTTGATGGATATCCGGTTTAATATACCTGTTTCCATTGTAGATGTGGACCGGTTTAATGCCATCAATCCATCCCGCTATAATGTGATCATTATGCCTTCGGGGACTTATACAGGACTTGATAAAAATGCTCA
>JAYSXR010000086.1:0-1815 GCA_043717145.1 Chitinophagaceae bacterium
AAGGACGTTTTCCAAGACACACGCTGCGTGTTGGAACCGTCGGGGGCCATGGGCGTGGCGGCCATCAAGCAATATGTGCAAACGCACAACTGCAAAGGCAAAACCTTTGTCGCGTATCCAAAATAATTGGTAATGTATTTTTCATACTCACCCAACAGGTTGCTGTGAAATGCCCGACTTGTTAAGGTTAGTTTAGAGGACTGTTCAATTAAAGCCTTAATAATTTGGGGATGACAATGTCCCTGGTTAACAGCAGAATAGCCACTTAAGAAATCGTAATAACGTTTACCATCAACATCCCAAACAAACACACCTGCTCCACGATCTAAAACAACGGGTAGTGGATGATAATTATGAGCACCGTATTTTTCCTCAATATCAATGTACTGTTGAGTATTGGCAGATAATGTTGTAGTTGATTGCATGATAATTTTATTGAAAAGTTGAAAGTTGAACTGCTAAAATATTCAACAAAAAATAGTTAGTATAGATAGAAATTTTTCTCTCCAGAAATGGGAGAGTGGATAGGTGCAGAAACTCAGTGATTTAGCAAATCGAGATTATTGCAAAGGAAGTATGATATGTTCTGAGAAGTCTTGATATCTTTTTTTATTTAAATGCAAAATACAAAAATTATTTATAAAGTGTACAGCTTTTTAAAAAACTGTATACTTTATAAACTTTCTTACAACTCAAATTTTATACCTTGTGCCAGAGGTAATTTATCTGTATAGTTAATGGTATTGGTCTGTCTGCGCATATACACTTTCCATGCATCACTTCCGCTTTCCCTGCCACCACCGGTTTCTTTTTCGCCGCCAAAAGCGCCACCAATTTCAGCACCGGAAGTACCTATATTCACATTGGCAATACCACAATCGCTTCCTGCAGCAGAAAGGTATTGTTCGGCTTCCCTTAAATTATTTGTCATGATCGCTGATGATAAACCTTGAGGAACTCCATTTTGCATGGCAATGGCTTCATCGAGTGTTTTATATTTCATGATGTATAAAATGGGAGCGAAGGTTTCATGTTGCACAATGGCGTAATTGTTTTTTGCTTCAGCAATACAAGGTTTTACATAGCATCCACTTTCGTAGCCTTTGCCTTTTAGTACACCACCTTCTACAATAAAAGTACCGCCTTCAGCTTTGCATTTCTCAATGGCATCTTTGTACATTTCTACCGCCATTGTATCAATCAACGGCCCCACATGATTCTTTTCATTTAGTGGATCTCCAATTTTTAATTGTTGGTAGGCGTTCACTAATTTTTCTTTGAACTTATTGTATACTTTTTCATGAATAATTAAACGACGGGTAGATGTGCAGCGTTGTCCGGCTGTGCCCACTGCACCAAATGCGGCACCAATCAATGCTATATCAAGATCAGCATCTTTAGAAATAATGATGGCATTATTGCCACCTAGTTCCAGTAAACTTCTGCCCAATCTTCCGGCAACAGCCGCAGCTACAGCCTTACCCATTCTTGTACTTCCGGTAGCAGATACCAATGCAATTCTTGTATCATTGCTCATCCATTCACCCACAACGCTATCTCCAACTATTAAATTATTTACACCTTCAGGTACATTATTTTTCTTAAACACCTTTGCGGTGATATTCTGACAGGCAATGGCACATAAAGATGTTTTTTCGCTTGGTTTCCAAATACACACATCTCCGCAAACCCAGGCCAGCATGGTATTCCAGCCCCACACAGCTACAGGAAAATTAAATGCAGATATAATACCTACAATTCCCAACGAATGATATTGCTCGTACATTCTGTGACCCGGTCTTTCACTATGCATTG
>JAYSXR010000087.1:0-5316 GCA_043717145.1 Chitinophagaceae bacterium
GTATGGTATCGACACTATCATTCAAAAAGCAACTGGTAAGGACACCACTTATTTTACAATTATAAATGCGCCAAAACTGACGATTGATATATTGACTAAGGGTGAGATAAAGGTCTATTGGAATCTTAATTCCGCTGCCAATCCGTTTATAATTCCAATACCTTTAAATGATTCCATCAATGTAATATCTCCCTTTTTTTATTTGTCGAATATTGAGTTGGACGCTAATAGAAATTTCAGTTCAGGTACCATCGGTACTGTCAAAGTGAGGCAATACAGGTATATTTTAATCCCGGGAGGAGTCCCCGCCAGATCAACGATTAATTGGAATGACTATAACGATGTGAAGAAACAGCTTAAATTACCCGATTAGCAATTTAATTCATTGTTTAATTTCAGGCAACGACCGGCATATCAGGAGGAATTTGCCACAAAGACTTGAAGGCACCAAACAACACGAAGAAAATTTTATAAAAAAACTTTGTGTCCCCTTCGTGCTTCGTGGTAAATAAATGTTATGCTGCGCCGCGCACCTTCTGTATTGCGTTGCGCTGACGGCTCCTGATAGCTTTATTAAGATACCGAACTTCCGGATCAATTGTATAAAAGCTTTGTGCTATATTGATTGTGTCAAATGTTATTTGGTTTGTAATAGCTGATGCTTTTCTATTTCGAAATATTAGATTGGTTCGGCTGATTAATTATTTTAATAGCTGGTATGCAAGCAGGCTCATCAGATAAGCTAGTCCGGTCATGTAGACAAGTTGAATCAAAGGCATTTTCCAGGAACGTGTTTCTCTTTTAACAATTGCCAGTGTGCTCATACATTGCATGGCAAGGGCGTAAAAAATCATCAGCGATACGCCGGCTGCCAGTGTATATACAGGAGTGCCATCCGCTTTTTTAGCTATTTGCATTTTTTCGCGAAGTCTCAGGCTATTTCCCTGGTCATCGTCGCCTACGCTGTATAAAGTGGCCATGGTACCTACAAAAACCTCCCTTGCTGCAAATGAGGTAACAAGCGCTATCCCAATCTTCCAGTCATAACCAAGTGGTTTTATCAACGGTTCGATTGATTTACCCAGGATACCCGCATAAGAATTTTCAAGCAACTCCTGCTTTCTATGTCTTTCCAGCATTGCTGTATTTTGGGGCTGCTGCATTTTTAACTGAGCATATTTTATATCGATTTTATTAATCTTACCGGGTGGCCCGAAACTGCTCAAGCCCCATAAAATCAAACTGATAATCATAATGATCTTACCGGCATCTACAACAAATATTTTCGCTTTCTCAAGCATTGTATAACCAACGTTTCTCCATCTCGGTGCCCGGTAAGCAGGAAGTTCGAGGATAAAAAAACTTTTCTCTTTGATTTTAATAAACCATTTCATCACGTATGACACAACAAGCGCCATAACAAATCCTAACAAGTACAGTACCATCATTACTAACCCCTGCAGACCAAATACGCCCCACACTTTTTCTTTTGGTATTACCAGGGCAATTAAAATAGTATAAACCGGCAAACGTGCGGAACAACTCATCAGCGGAGTTATCATAATAGTAAGCAGCCGTTCCTTTTTATTTTCTATATTCCGGGCACTCATAATTGCAGGCACAGCACATGCAAACCCACTGATCATAGGCATTACACTCTTGCCGTTAAGGCCCACTTTACGCATGAGTTTGTCGGTTAAGAAACTGATACGGGCCATATACCCGGTATCTTCCAGCAAAGTTATCAATCCAAATAATATCATTATCTGGGGAATAAAAACAAAAATTCCGCTCAACCCGGCAATGATGCCATTGATTAATAAATTGCTCCACCATACATCGGGTAAACTGCTACCCAGCCATCCGCCTGCCCTGGCGAACACCCATTCAATGGCATCCATCGGGTATTCAGCGATAAGAAAAATACTTTGAAATAAAATAAATAGTACAACCAGCATGATAGCGTAGCCCCAGGCGCGATGCAGCAGCAGGTTGTCCAGGCGTTCTGTAAACAGGGCTTTTTGCAATGGGTCAGGTAACGAAACAGTAGTTGACATTATCTGCCTTATACGGCCATACCGTTGCATGATCTCTTCAGCCTGAGTTCTGGTATGGTTAAAGTTGTTTTCCGCCTCAATCGTTTCAATTGAAGTTTGCATTGCATCATCAAATTCAAAATTTTCATGGTTGATGAGATAATGGATCGCAGTATAATCGCTGATAGCGGGAAAATGTTTTTTTACTTGTTCAATAGAATCTTTTGCAAGTGTAATATTGGGAATAAAGTCGAAGAAAGGCGCTTTGTATTGATTGAGAGCAGTAAGCGCTATGGCTTTTTTAAGTTGCGGTATACCCTTATTTTTACGCGGGTTCACTGAAATTACCGGCACTCCCAATTCCCTTTCAAGGCCTTCTATGTCTATCTCTATACCTTTTTTCTTGGCAAGATCCATCATGGTTAACGCAATTACAACCGGTATTTTCAAATCAATTATCTGTGAAACGAATAACAGATTTCGTTTAAGGTTGCTTGCATCTGCCAGTAGAACTACCAGGTCAGGCTTAACATCTTTGTCCTGGTTTAATAAAACGCGGTAAGTCACCCACTCGTCTCCCCTCTTTGGGTATAGGCTATAGGTGCCTGGTAAATCAATGATCCTGGCAGTTAAATTTTCAGAGATCTGACTGGAACCGGTTTTCTTATCAACCGTAACACCCGGGAAATTACCCACTTTTTGATTTAAGCCTGTCAGGGAATTAAACAGCGAGGTTTTCCCACAATTTGGATTACCTACCAACGCTATGTGAAATGAAGAAACTTTCAAGTAATGTAAAATTAACACCTTATAAAACAAACGGTTTACGAAATTGGGAGATGCTGCAGGCTATTTGTCACTGTGATCATTTTTACAGTACAATTGATCAGCCTGCTATCTTAACACTATCAATTTTCCGGCGATATATACAGGAAGTACATTTGCAATATCCGGAGTCAGACAATATTGAATATCTTTTTTAAGACCATACCCGCTGAGGCGGTGATAATGAGAAGCGTTACTTGTTTTAAGAAAGCCGAACAGATCATCCTTTCCCTGGTTATATAAATGTTCAGCCATATTTGAAGAATCACAATTAATATCAAAGTAGTTTTTAACCTTGGCGACTACTGCGCCTGCAAATAAAGTGTCTTCCACATTTATTTTATCTTTCCAGGCTGCGCAAGCAAGCATAACATTCTTTTGTTGACTAACAAGGTAATCGCTAACTGCCGACAGATTAGGAAATGAACCGGTAATTATCCTGGTGGCTCCGTTCGCCGCAGCAATATGTAAAAGTTTTGTGCCATTGGTGGTAGTAAGTACCAACGTTTTATTACTTGTGAATTCACGGGTGTATTCAAATGGAGAATTACCATTTTCCAAACCTTCGGCTATCTTTCCATCCCGTTCTCCGGCCGTGATACATTCAGTGCCGGATCCCAATTCAATACATTTTTGAACACTATCAACAGGAATTACTGAATCTGCACCATTAAATAATGCGGTAGCAATAGTTGACGTAGCTCTTAGCACGTCTATGATCACTACAATACAATCAGTAAGATCATACAGATGTAAGAGAGCCGGGGATAAGGATGTATATAAAGTCGGCTTTGAATTTTCCATAACAAGATCCAAAAATAAGTGTTACAGGATATAATTTGATGTATGAAACTACCTACTGGCGCAATGTCAAATTAAATTTGACATTTTTGCCGTCAGTTTTTAGCTTTCAGGAGTAAAGTTTATAACACATTAAATTACTGTCAGTTCATGACAGCTGACGATAGCAAAACGTCCATTGATGATTGCCATTACACCAGCATAACCGGTTTAGCTAAATGGCAATTTTACGACTTTTGCCAGCAGTAATTTATCACGGACCTTTATAAAAATGTTAGTGCCAATTTTTGAATAAACAGCCCTGACATATCCCAGGCCAATAGCCTTGTTCAGAGAGGGCGAATGTGTACCGGAAGTTACTTTTCCTATTGTACTGCCGCTGAAATCTTTTATTTCGTAATCGTGCCTTGGAATTCCTTTGTCAATCATTTCAAATCCTACCAGTTTTCTTCCAACGCCTTCTTCTTTTTGCGCCGCCAGTAAATCCATCCCAACAAATTTCTTTGTAAATTTAGTTATCCAAGACAGCCCCGCTTCCATGGGCGATGTGGTGTCATCAATATCATTACCGTATAAACAAAAGCCCATTTCCAAACGAAGGGTATCCCTGGCAGCAAGACCAATAGGTTTTAATCCCTGGGGCTGGCCTATCTCAAAAAGTTTATCCCATATCTTATCGGCATTGTCATTTTTATTCTCAAAATAGATTTCCACTCCGCCGGCACCTGTATAACCTGTAGCACTTATCAATACATTTTCAACCCCTGCAAAGGTAGCTTTTACAAAAGTGTAGTACTTCAGGTTCATGATATCCGTCTCGGTTAATGGCTGCAACATTTTTGTGGCGCCAGGACCCTGTATTGCAAGTAAGCAGGTTTTATCGGAAATGTTGCGCATTTCTGCATTACTGGTATTATAGCTGCTTATCCAGTTCCAGTCTTTTTCAATATTGCCGGCATTAACGACCAGCATGTAAGTGTTGTTTTCTTTAAGGCAGTAAACCAGCAGGTCATCTACAATGCCACCCTTTTCATTTGGCATACAACTATATTGTGCCCTTCCGGCAGTTAGTCTGGACACATCATTAGTAGTTACGCGTTGAATCAATTCCATTGCCTCCTTTCCTTTTATTATAAATTCACCCATGTGGCTTACATCAAAAACACCTGCGTTCCTCCGTACCGAAGCATGTTCATCATTTATACCTGAATAACTGATTGGCATATCATACCCGGCAAACTCAGCCATTTTTGCACCCAGCTCAATATGTTTTGTAAAAAAAGGAGTATGCTTCATGAATTGATTTTAGTTTTCAAAAATAGAGGTTGAACGTCAGGCAGCCAAATCATTGGCTTTCAGCGAGAGTCTTTGGCTAAGGATTGGAAACGCCAATAAGAAACCATTTTACATAAATTATTACAATGTCAACAGGTGATTATCTTCTATTGCGCCTCGTGATTATTTGTTCCTGCCGGTAGCTTAAACAACAAGGCCCTTCACTTACGCTTAGGGCCTTATCGTTCCAACTTCAACCCCGCCTGCAACCTTGCGGTAACAAGGCGGCGGACAGGTATCAACTTATGTTTGAGAATACGACAACTTAATGCTGTTTTCGACCGAAGTCAATCCGTTTAAATAAATTTTATGGGTCACG
>JAYSXR010000088.1:0-5306 GCA_043717145.1 Chitinophagaceae bacterium
TTATCATACATATAAAAATAATCCTGGTAAACGGGATCCCCTTTTTTTGCTTTTTCTGCCCATTCATGCCTGTGTGAGGTATGGTTCAGTACAATGTCAACCATCAGGTACATTTTTTCGGCCTGCATTTTTTGTTGCAATAACTGCAGGTCGTTTAGTGAACCAAAACGTTCATCTACTTTTCTAAAATCAGATACCGCATAGCCACCATCACTTTCTCCGGCAGGACTTTTAAATACAGGCATCAGGTGCAAAAAGTTGACTCCGAGTTTGGTAAAATAACCCAATTTGCTGGCTAGCTTATTTAATCCCCCACAAAACCTGTCAACATACAAACTCATACCCGTAATCTCATTGCTCAGGAACCAATGCCCCTTTTTTTCTTTGATGGCATCCTCTTTTTTTTGTGATACTGATCTTTCCGTATGCGCTTTGATGATGGTCTGAATTAATTCATCAAAACCCTTTTCGCAGTTGGGGTGCTGTCCATACAGTTCCATATACAAATCATGAATGTTAGATGTATTGGCGATAAAACGGGTATAGAACAATTGATCTGATTGGCCTATGTCGAGCTTGTTTTGGTCAAAGTATTTATTGATCCGGTTATGTAAAGAAAAATCGTACACGTCATTTTTAATTTATGGAAGGCTGAGTTGTGAGTTGTCTACAAAGTATAAACTGGTAAAGTCATTTCTTATTCCACACTCACTATTCACGCCATCCTTACTGAAAGATCTGGTTAGTCAAATGCTTAAATGCCTCCATCGCCCCCATGTATTCGCAGGTGCGGGCACCGGCTTTATTGGCGTTGGTTACAATTTTTTCCCATTCTATTAATGAAAGTGAGTTAATAGCTGTGAGGGATTTATCGCTTAACTGGTATAAAAGCGCACCAACAAATGCATCTCCGGCCCCGGTAGTATCAACAGGTTGTATGGGAATACTTGGGATGGTGGTTGTGGCATTTTTATACCCAAGCAGGGTTCCTTCTTTTCCCAGGGTGATGGCAAAAATGGCGGTTACCCTTTCCAATAATATAGTAGCCGCATCTATTACGGTAAGGCCACCCGTAATAAGCATAGCTTCTTCATCGCTCAACTTAAAAAAATGACAGGCCGATAAAAAATTCCATGACTGGTCGATAAATGTCTGGGTATTATTTTTAAAAAGTAGGTGTCGGTAATTGGGATCGAAACTGATGAAGATATTCCGCTGCGATGCTTTCTGTAATAAGCTTTGGTAAGCAGCCTGTAGGGGTCCGGGTAAAAAACCGGTAGCAGAACCAAAATGAATAATGGATACATCATCAAGGTCAATGGTTTCTACTTCTTCGCGGGTGAGTTCGCCGTCGGCACCGCGGTTAAAAACGAAATCTCTTTCACCATCTTCCATCAATGATACATATGCGAAAGTGGTAAAATGATGGTCATCCTGTATCATCCAGCGGGTAGATACGCCAAATTCCTCCATCACATTCACCAACTGTTTGCCGAATGGATCGTTGCCTACTTTAGCCGCCAGTTCTACTGTGCCACCCAGTGCTGCAATTGCGGCAGCCACATTGGTAGGAGCGCCGCCCGGTTTTTTTAAAAAATTATTGCCATCTGATAATGATTTACCTTTATCAACACAAATCATATCAATCAAGGCTTCGCCGATACAAAGAATTTTCATGGTTAACCCTCCCGGCCCGGTTCTGTTAGGCCCTTTTTAATATTGAATATTGATCTAGGAATTTTAAATGATGAACTTTGCTGTTTATAGCACAAATTTTCCCATCACTTCAAAATTCAAAATATGTTGTCCGATATTGAATTAGGTATAATAAGCTCTAATCTGCTTCCAGATAGCATTTCCGCTATTTACTTTTTTGTCTTGATCCAAAAAAGTAACAAAAAAAATCAAGGCTGCTGCAAAAAAACTAAAATTTATTCAATTACGCTAAAATGAACGAAGTCTAAAGCCGGGCCT
This sequence comes from Chitinophagaceae bacterium, assembly GCA_043717145.1. Taxonomy (GTDB): domain Bacteria; phylum Bacteroidota; class Bacteroidia; order Chitinophagales; family Chitinophagaceae; genus Sediminibacterium. The sequence continues at coordinate 1,975 of JAYSXR010000088.1, forward strand.
TTTATCAATGATTGACCAAATTTGTACTTCAGCAATATATCAAAGCCAGGCATCGATCATTTCTTAACGCTACATTCCGTAAATTTCTTAACGTTTTTTTCAGTGGCCATTTTCAAAACCAATAGAAATAGGCCTTTGCGCATAGTATATCTAATCCTATGTCCGATAGTCAAAATCCGCATCAATGCCCACCACCTATTGGCATCACTATGTCATCATCAGTACCCTTTACCGTTTTTATCAGCATTGTTGCCAGGCAGGCGATCAATAATAATACACCTCCAAAACTGATGGCTTTGCCGGGGTCGTTATCTAAAAAATGATTCAGCACATACCCGAATGTGGTGGTTTGCAAGATCATGGGTATCACAATCATCATATTAATGATGCCCATATAAACACCATACCTTTCTTTAGGGATATTGTGTACCACCATTAAATAAGGTATACCCATCATACTCGCCCAGGCAATACCAAAACCCGTCATAGGTGCAAACAACAGGTATTTATTTTCTATGTGCGGGAAAATGAGCAGGCCTATACCAGCTAGTAATAAACAGGACATATGCACCGCTTTCGGACTGTATTTTTTTGCCAGGAAAACCAATCCAAATGCAGATAAGAAAGTGATTACATTATACCATCCGTTAACCAGTCCTGCCCAGCCCACTGCTTCTTCGTATAACTTAGGATCTTTTGATGGTGAGGTTTTCCAAACAGATTGCGCGATACTTTTAGATGCGTTTTGCCAGTAACAAAACAGGGCATACCATTGGAATAAATACACAAGTGCCAATTGCCACATTACCCTGGGCATATCTTTAATGGCCTGGGCAATTTCAATGAAGGGACCAAACAGCGTTCGTTTATTGGCTTTCAAAGCTGCCAGTTCTTCTGCACTGGGAGGGATTTCAGGTGTTTTAGTTATTGACCATAATACTGATGAAATAGAGCAAAGGGATCCCAGGAAAAAAGAACCAAATACCCAATAAGGAATCTGTCCATGTGTTTGTTTAAGGAAACTTACTTTTTGAAAAGCGAACAATGAAATATTAGCGAGTGTAATACCGAGGCCGGTAAAAAAACTCTGTGTTAAAAACCCGGTGGCCATTTGTGATGGTGGCAGCTTGTCGGCAATAAATGCCCTGTATGGCTCCATGGCAGTATTATTGGCTGCATCCAATACCCATAATAACCCGCCGGCCATCCATAAGCTACTGCTGAAAGGGTAAATGAAAAGGCATAGGCTGCAAAACAATGCCCCGATAAAAAAATAAGGTTTGCGGCGGCCGAATCGGGGGTGCCATGTTTTATCACTTAATGCACCGATGATGGGTTGAATCAATAAACCGGTCATCGGACCGGCTAAATTCAGGAGGGGGATCTGATCCGGTTTAGCCCCTAAAAAATCATAAATGGGGTTTACGGCACTTTGCTGCAACCCAAAACTGTACTGAATGCCGAAGAACCCAACATTCATATTAATGATCTGCCAGAAACTGAGACGGGGTTTGAATAATGACATAGCAATCGACTGGTTAAGTGTTACTAAAAATAATGAATAGATATTGTAATAAATACACAGTTAGCCAGCTGCCCGGAAATTAAATTTAGCTGACAACGTTGCCGGGAACGATTGCGTAGAAAAAAAAGCATTTTCCCTTTTTCCCCTGTCTTTATAAGTGTAGAATTGGTTAGTTATCAAGTAGCTATAGGTCTTTCAACGGAATTAACCCGCATCTTGATATAGAATAATTCGATCATATTGAACGATTTTTTGTAAAAACTGCTTGCCATGCCCATAAAACAAGAACATTGCTGTGGTCAAAAATCTGTATTTACGTACAACAGTATTTCTGTTCCCCTGCTATCCCTGAATTTTACTACTCCATCTATTGACTGCTTAAAACCATTGCGTATGACCAAACCAAGCTTGTGCTTATTCCTCTTGGCCGGATTCTTTCTTTTACAGCCGGATTATTTATTGGCACAGGATAAAAAATTTGAAGTAAAAGGTAAGGTTACCTCATCTGATAAAATCCCCCTTGAAGGTGTAAGTATTACTGTAAAAGGGATAGCATCCGGAACGGTTACCGATAAATCGGGCGACTACCGGATATTGATAAACGACGGGAAAGCAATATTGGTATATACTTATGTTGGTTACGCTGCCCGTCAGGAACCTGTAAACGGACGAAATGCCATTAACCTCTCCCTCACTCCTGAAGTAAAAGAAGGTGATGAAGTAGTGGTTATCGGTTACCAAACAATCAGGCGGAAAAACCTGCTTGCCTCTGTATCCAGCGTGAGTGCCAAAGACCTGAAAGATATCCCGGTTAACTCAGCTGCGGAAGCTTTGAATGGCAGGCTGGCAGGTGTTACTGCAACTACTGCAGAAGGTTCGCCCGATGCAGATGTAAGGGTAAGGATCCGAGGAGGAATGTCTATTACAGGAGATAACTCACCTTTATATATAGTAGATGGCGTGCAGGTAGAAAACGGCCTTTCTGCTTTATCGCCGCAAAGCATCCAAACCATTGATGTATTGAAAGATGCAGCTGCCACAGCCATTTATGGTGCAAGAGGCGCAAACGGGGTAATTGTGATTACAACAAAAAGAGGCAAGCCTGGAAGGCTTAATGTAAGTTATAACGGATTTATCGGGGTAAAAAAACTGGCTAAAAAATTAGACGTATTAACGCCCTATGATTACGTAGTCTACCAATCAGAGAGATCTAGGGGCAGCAGTACAGACAGTGCTACTTTCACTAAGAACTTTGGTACTACCTGGGATACTTTATCAAACTATAAAAATGTAGCGCCTGTTGACTGGCAGGAAGAGATTGCAGGAAGAACCGGTATCACACAAACCCATAATGTTTCTGCACTCGGTGGTAATAACAGAATTACTTATAATTTCGGTTATACGTATAACAACGATAAGGCCATTGTGCTTAACTCAAACTATAAAAGGCACCTGCTTAATTTAAATGGCGATTATAAAATATCGAATAACATTAAATTCTCACTTTCTACGAGGTACACTCATACAGATGTTTATGGAGCCGGTGTTTCTTCGGACCAGGGTTCTGCCTATAACAGGCTTCGGAATGCTGTAAAATACAGGCCATTCCTTTCTCCCAACCAGGATATTATTGATGCAGATCCATTGGCCGATCAAAATGTGGGTAATGGATTGAACCTGATTAACCCGATAGCACTGGACAATTCAGAATACCGGAAAAAATCAACTGATGTATACAATGCAACGGCCAGCCTCTCTTATACTATCATCCGAAACCTGAGTTTCAAATCAACCTTTGGTTACGATA
>JAYSXR010000089.1:0-16043 GCA_043717145.1 Chitinophagaceae bacterium
TCTTGCAATAATGAAGTAAATGTACACTCAAATAGGATTTTCCTGACATTATGGATTGATTTGCGAGTAAACCACGGAAGGTTTGAATCTCATACAATTAATTATTGGGTTGATTAATAATAGAAAGGTTCTAAATTCAAATTTGGGATGTCATGGTGGAATTCACCGTATTTGGAATAGGAAAACAAGTCTTGTCAAAAGGATCGATCCTTTTTACCTTACTATTGCGAGAGGCGTCAAACTGATCAATTCCTGCTGGCTTCAGTATAAAGCAAAGCAGTTTTTACAAAATCCTTTTTCAATCTTGAAACTGGTATCCTGAAATCTTTTTCTGTCAACTGCAATTCAAAAATTGTATCAGTGGACAATAAACTCTTGATATACTTTCTATTTACCAAATGCGACTGATGGCACCTGATGAAATGATAAGGCTGAAGCATTTCATCATATTCAAACAGTCCCTTGGAAGCGATCAGTTTCTCGCCAGTATTCAGAAAGATATGCGTATAGTTATTAGCCGCTTCACAACGGATGATTTCGGCAGGGTCGATGAAACGAATTTCCTTCATTAACTGGACGGCGATGCGGTGTTCTTTTTTGGGGAGGTTGACTATCGAGATAAGGTTTTGGATCTGAAGCTGGGTTTGTCTATGCTCTTTTCCCTTTATGGCTTTTTGTATGGCTATGGTAAGATCAGTTAGCTTAACCGGCTTTAATAAGTAGTCAAGTGCGGAACATTTTACAGCCTGGATACCATACTGGTCATAGGCGGTGACGAAAATTACATCAAATTTATAGTCACCCAGGGACGCAAGTAAATCAAATCCGTTTTTATCCGGCAATTGGATATCAAGCAAAATCAGTTCAGGGTTAATTTCCGTGATTATCCGTATTGCATCTGCGGCATTTGTGGCTTCTCCGATCAATTCCACCTGGGGTATACCAAGTAATAGCTTTTTTAAGTGAGCCAGCGTTTTCTTTTCGTCTTCAATGATAATCGTTTTCATAGGCAGGTATCCAATTTTCAAAATAAAAGGTGACAACAGTATTGTTTGGATGATACGTTAACGTAAATCGAATGTTTTCAGTTTTGTATAATTGGCACAGCCGCTCGATGCGCTCTTTGGTAAGTTTTAAACCATATCCCTGTCCATGCGTATTAGGGTTGTTTTTTTTATTACCGTTGTCTGTAACCGTAATCATTAAATCCGTGTCTCGTTTTCGAAATGAGATATCAATTTGCCCATCTTTTCTTTTCCCCGAAATCCCATGCTTAATCGCATTTTCAACTACCGGTTGTAAGAGCATGGGCGGAAATTCTATTCCATCCAGGTCTAGGGTTGGATCAATGTCTATTATCCATTTGAATTCAAATCGCAACTGCTCAACGCGAAGATATTTTTCCAATGTGTCCAGGTCCTGTGCCATGCTAATCAATGGTTCGCGGCTATTCTTTAAAGTATCTCGCATAATATCTGAAAAGGAAGACAGGTATTCATTGGCACGATCATTCTCATGATTGCTGACCAAACCTTCAATGGAACTTAGCGCATTAAATACAAAATGTGGATTGAGTTGTGTTTGTACTGTAGTGAGCTGTTCTTCTAAACGCTTTCTTTTGTTTAATTCCCTCTGTAATCGATAGCGATAAATCTGGTTAGGACCGGCAATCAATAAGGTGATGCCCAGGAATATCAGCAAGAACATTCCAAGAGGCGATTGATACCAGTAGGCCAGGGTTTGCAAATGATAGGTGTTCGTTAACTGCATATCCTGGTAACGTATCTCAAGAATATATTTATTGTTTGATTCCAGTGAATCTAAGCTTAGCAAGTGACCTGTTAATAGCCACTCCGGCCTTGCTATGTCAGACGATTCAAAGACACGAAACAGGATGCAGGAATCCATATTCCAATCGCTTTTTCGGATAAGCAGATCGAGTTTTTTGCCGGCGGAAAGCAATATAGATTTACGCGTAATGCTATCAAAACCTTTCCATTGTTTTTTGGGATCATTAGCAGTAAGGGACTTGATCTTATTGTCAATAGAGTCTGCGGTTTCTTTTTGGCGATAGGCTTCAATCACAGGAAGCAGTTCAGGTCGATAAAAAATAAACTGCTGAATCATTTGCCGGGATGATTTGTAACGAAAACGAAGGATTGCCGAATCTGCGTAGGCTAATGAGAGATCCGCCAGTAGTCTACCAAAGGGAAATTTCTTTTGGGTCATCTCTACTGGTGTAACGGGTAACCATTGTGGATTGCGATGCCTTTCGTCAGTGAGAGAATACTCGATTTTGGAATAGTCTTTCTCAGGAAGCGGTTTGCCCAGCGTTATATACTGGTCACTAGGCATTGTCCTATTCCTTGGTGAGAGTGCTATTTGAATTCTTCCGCTTAACGTAGCTAAGTGGCCAGCAGCCGATACCGGACTACTATATACACCTGTTTTCGCTATAAAAGGCACTTCACCAATATAGGTGATGGTGGATAGGGGAGTCATTTGCCCGATGGTATTCAATACCAGTATTATCAGGCAGGTTGTATGGAAGATTCGTTTTTTCAATCCGGATATTAGTAAATGAATATACAAAATCTGTCACCGTTAAAACGGATACCCCCTATAGCCAACGGATACACACCTTTTCATTACAGTTACACATTGGGGTAGGAAGAGGCAAGCAGTAGCCGACAGTTTTGGGTTAACCAAAACCATTTACTATGAAACATATTGTCTTGTTTGCCTGTATCCTTGCCATGGCATTCTCCTGTAAAAAAGAGGAGGCATCCACTATCCCCACTTCTGCCAGCCATGTTTTTTTTAAGAACCGGAGTGATATGAATCAGCAAATCCAATCCGTAATCGCAAAGCGATATCCGGATGAGACTTTGCATGAGATCACGAATGTATCTTATATCGATTCTAAGGATAAGAGTTATGCGCTGGTTTTTTACAAATCCAGTAAACGGTCGGGGAACATTTTACTAGAACGAAAATATAGTCAAGGTGTTTTGTATTTAGCCTCCTCAGGTACCTGTGAGGGTGTTGGCTGCAATTGCCAGGTCCTCACCAATATTAGCAGCGCAGGAGATGTCAAGATCAGTTGTTCCTGCAGTTCCTGTACCATGCTTGTTACCCAGTCGGCCATATCCGACAGCAATTAAGCTCTATGAAGGGCGTATTTGTTGATGATGCTTTTAAACCATTCCGGCAAATCCCCGCTTTGCCGGAAGGGTACCCAGGCCCCGTTATCCGTACAAGTACGATCTTTTTTGTAAAAGGCAATTTCGGGCGGATAACCTGCCAGCGACTTGTCTCGGGCCCGTTTGAAATCTGGCATAGTGTATATGAAACTTTACAGGACTGCAGGATCCGCTTTCATCATAAAAAAGCCTTTCTCGGTGTTCATGCTTTACTGGAGGGGGATTCATTTTACGAAATACAGGATTTTAATCCTGTGGATTTTAGGGAGCAGCAATGTAATTTTTATTACCTGCCCATGCTCGATGGAACGGTGCATCTACAAAAAAGAACACAGTACCAGAGCCTGAATATGTGCCTGCGCGCCGCACAGGTAAAACCCTATCTCGCACATTTTGACAGCGGTCAATACTTTCGGGAAAAACTTTTTCAAAAAGAGCCGGTGGTCCTGCATCGTGAACCATTACAAATGAACTTTGCCTTAAAAGGCATTATACAGGAGATCCTAACATTTACTGCTGCTATTTACCAGCAGGATTTATTCCTGAAAATCAAGATCCATGAATTCTTGTTTTATTTATTCGGTGCTACGCTGCCCATTGACCCCATAAAGCCTGAGGTCCGGGACAGGTTGTTGGAAATCAAAAAAAGTATTGAACAGCATTTTACCCAGCACGTAACCATCACGCAATTGGCGCGAAGGTCCGGTATGAATACCACCAGTTTTAAAGCCGATTTCAAAAAAGCATTCGGTCTGGCACCCTTCGAATACTTAGTGGAAATCCGTATGCAACATGCTTTAGAACTACTACAGAAAAGAGACCTGTCTATTCAGCGGGTAGCGGATGCGTCGGGCTATAAAAGTTTTGGAAGTTTTATCAAGGCTTTCAAAAGAAAATATGGCGTCACACCCGGACAAATCAAAAAAACATTTCCGATTAAGTCATAGCCTTTGCCAATCAGACTAAAATACTCCCTTCAAATATCTAAAATTTGTATCCAACATGGATAACAGATTATGAATCGGAAATCAACATTTGTGGTGGTCGTTTCCAGCCTGTTTGTACTTCTGTTTGTGTATACTGCTATCAGTAAATGGCTGGATGTAGATTCCTTCAAGGCTGTCATTGCGCAATCTCCCCTGATTGGATCCTTTTCGATTATTCTTAGCTGGTTATTGCCAGCACTGGAATTATGGATCGCAGGACTTCTGCTCTGCAAGTTTACAAGAAGGATAGGATTATATGCGGCTTTGATCCTGATGTTGGTTTTTACAAGCTATATAATTTATCTGTTATTGTTTTCAAGTCATCTGCCATGTTCCTGTGGCGGGGTACTAAAGTATTTAAGCTGGCGTACACATTTGCTTTTTAATCTGGGTTGGATATTATTAGCCGTCGCCGCTATAAAGTTATATGCATACAAGGATGTAAGCCGAAAACCTTTATAAAAGAGTAGGCAATCTTTCATTACCAACGTTGCCCATGGAGGTGACACGACGAATTCATTTTTTAAACACTTAAACATTTTATTATGAAAAAATTATCATCCATCCTTCCGATCCTGGCCCTGTGTTTAGCAGTGGCAGGCGCATTTGCCATGAAGCCGGCACCTAAGACCAACCTCGTGCTGACCTATTATTTCACCGGTATATCCGGTGAGGAATTCGATCCCAGTAAGTATTCCACTTCAGCGCCTTCCGGAGGATGTTCCGGAAGCAGCCTGACCTGCGAGTTCGATGTACCCAACGGGTATTCCAGTATCGATGACTATATGACCTGGCTGAATGCCCAAGACAATAAACAAGACCTGTATAATCCACAGGTAATTACCAAGAGAAGTTAAGCAGTTTTAAAAAAAAACACCAATGAGAAATTTCATTGGTGTTTTCCTGTCTTTTTATCTTGGGTTCTGCGCTATCCCAGATAGTCGAATAATTTCTTCCGGGATTGCTATGGCAAATCTTAAGTCATTAGGCGGTAGCGTATAGGTTTGCCCGGCTAGTTGCCTGACCAGCGAAATATTTGCACCTTCTGTATTGAGTCTTTTAATATCCATCCATCTAAGCCCTCGCATCATTAATTCTTTTCTCCTTTCCGTGCGTATCATTTGTAATAAGGCAGATGCTGAGAGATTGACAGGAGGTAGATAGGTGCCTGTTTTCCACCTGGTTTGCAAAAGCGTGTTTAGATCCGCAAGCGCTGGCGCAAGGTTACCCAATTTCGCATTTGCCTCAGCGCGCATCAGGTATACTTCATCTGTAGCAACCCCACTAAAAAGGTTACCACCCCCTTCGTAACTACCTTTAAAACCATAGGTTCCATTCCCATTGCTATTAAAGAAAATGGTTTTTCTCAGATCATTTGCGGAATAACTGATATAAAGCATGGAATCAATTTTTGCACGATTGATAGAGAGGGAAACAGGAACACCGATCAGGTTTTCCATGATCACCTCGGTGTTGAGTTGTGAGATCGGGTAGCTGCTATTTGGATTCAATGTGTTATAATTCAGCAGCGTGTTTTTGATTTTCAAACAATTGTCAGCATATACAAAGCAACTGTCGTAATTCCCCATAGCGAGATAGGTCCGGGCAAGCAGGGCATAGGCTGCGGCTTTGGAAGGCCTCATCACATGGAGCGGAGTGGCTGGCAGAAGGTCAGCTGCTTCTTTTAGATCCTGCAGAATCTGTGTATAGGTTTGCTTCAAGGTACTTCTGGTGGAGGGCAGGTTAAAATCCTGAGACATGCGCAAGGGGACACCCATCGCCGTTTCTGCTGTTGCCGGATCATAAGGTAATATCCAAATGATGGCAGCCTGCAAAAATGATCGGGCACGAAAAACCAAGGCTGATCCTTTTGTATTGTTCCAATCTGCCTGATTGGAAGTATTCTTTTCAATAGTTCCTACATTATCTATGACAATATTTGCCACATAGACCGTACTATATATATTTGACCAGTCATTTTGGTAATTGGGAAATACCCGGTCTACCTGCCAGGTATGCAGCCTTCTTTCCTGCTCCGATAGAGAGCCCCAGTCTGCGTCACTCAAGTAATAATTGTCTGCACTTGTTTCTGATGAGCCAGGGTCATTATTGTTTAGTTTATAATACGTGTCTAACATTGCCTGAAGATCACCCAATGTTCGAGGAACGGCTAAGGCTTGATTGGGTTTGGTCTCCAGAAACTTGGTGCAGGCGCTAAGCAAAAGGGAAAATACCAGCAGGTAAACAGCTAATGATTTGTATGTTGGTTTCATTGTAAAATATTTTAAGTTAAAAACTAAGGTTGCATCCAGCTGCAAAGCTGACAGATGGTGGAATGATATTGTCGACATAGTCCGGATCCATTTTTACTTTATTGGCTCTCCAGAGAATCCCTACATTATTTGCATTCAGAAATAGCCTGACATGTTTAAACGGAACATTAGTCCTTTTAGCCGGACTATATTCATAACTGACTGTGATATATTGAAGACGTATATGATCTCCTTTCTCTACCATGGCTTCGGAACCTTTGTAAAATGCATCGCGATTGGATACGAGGGGATACACCATGGATGGAACATTGGTATTTAACTCATCTCCGGGCTGCTGCCATCTTTTGGCAAAATCAGCATGGCCATTTCCATTGTTGACCAGGTCCGAATAATCAATGGTATTGCGCCGGAAATAATAACCGAATTTCCCTACGATATTTGCCGCCAGTGAGAATTTCCCTATTGAGAAAGTATTTCTGAAGGCGACTTGTGAAACCGGAACGGCTGAACCATTGTACACGGCATTCTGCAGGGAGTCTGCCAGCAAACCGGTATAGTTGGTACTCAATTGATGGTTAAGTAATCCTTGGGGGTTCCCTGTTTGTGGATCAAGGCCTGCAAAGGCATAAGAAAATACGGAATAGACAGGATATCCTTTAAGCGGTGACAATGTATAGACGTTGGCTCCATTGATATAGGCCGACGCTTTGGCGGAATTGGTATAATACTCAGTCACCGTATTTTTCGCCACATTCCACATCAGGGTAGTCTGCCATTTGAATTTTCTATCGATGTTCAGGCTATTTAGTTCGATGTCCCACCCTAAACCTTTCATGGATGCGCTGTTTTTTACCAGTGCATTGGTAATTACACCCGTATAGTCTATTGGTGTGAGGCCGTATAGATCCTTTCCATTTTTTACAAAATATTCTATGGCTCCGAATAGACGATTGTGAAGCATTTTAAAATCCAACCGAATATTTAACTGACCAGATTTTTCCCAACGCAGATCCGGATTACCATACTGGTTTACGGTTGCCATTGGGGTGAGCGTGTATGGTGAGGATCCCTGATATAAGATCGTTGTCAGCGCAGACTTGCTGGGATCAATGTTGCCATTGTAGCCATAGCTCATATTTAATTTGAGATAAGGGAGCCAACCCAGGGTATAGAATTTCTCTTTTGACAGATGCCATGAAAAACCTGTTGACCACAAGGGTGTCCATTTTTGATTGGTGGTCACCCCAAAAAGGTTGGAAGCATCTCTTCGGCCGCTGGCTGAAAAAGTATATTTGTCCAAATAGGTGTAGGCCATATTTGCATAGGTCGATACATAGTGATTGGATAGTTTGGAGAAAAAGGCACTGTTTGGAATAAAGGAGGAGAACCCGGTCACTAATTGAGGAAAGGTGCTTGTGTAATCTACGTTACTGGCAGTCAAATTGTCCCCATTGAACCCGTAGGTACGGTAGGTATTAGATGCAATATTTATCTCGCGAACTTCTGCCCCAGCCAAACCACTGAGCCGGTGATTTTTCCAAATATGATTGTAATTGAATTGCGCGCGGTAATTCATGGCCTCCAATAGGATATTGGTTTGATCAAGGATTCCTCCTACGGGAATCTTGTTTGTCTTTTGACCCGTGGCATAGTTGATCTGAGTGAAGGAGTTAACCAGGTTGCGGGTGAAGAAACTTCCGATATCAGAAAGGGTCTGGCTCCCGGTTCTTTGGTTTTCATACCTGTATTGTAATTCAGCCATCCAATCTTTTGAAATGGAATAATTCAGATTAGCAAAAGCCATCAGGTCATAGCGGTTATTGGTATTGACTGAATGTTTGTAATCTTCCAGGGGGTAATATTTCCAATCGAGCAATTTGGATTGTCCCACTGTGTCAAGATATGGTTGCCGATAGGTTTTATTGAGTGGTAAAGCATTGCCATTTTCATCTGCCAGCATTGCGTAAGGGTATAACGAAACCCCATTACCCGAAGTAATTGCCCCATAACCATTTTGTCCACTGGCTGTATTATTCTGTATATAGGAAAGTCCTGTTGTTAGCTGTAATGCTTCATTGAAACGAATGGTGTTTTCGCTGCGAAGGCTGATCCTTTGTAAGGAAGCGGATAATTCAGATGCGTTGTGGTCGTAACCACCGGACAACAACCATGAAAAATTTTGCGACCCGCCCCTAAGGCTTAGTGCGTATTGTTGAAGTACAGCTGGTTGATAGATGTACCTGGCAAAATCATTCCTGGTATCCACCATTCGTAGTGCATTGATCTTCGCATCGGCATCCGCTGCTGATAATTGCCCGTTGTTTTTTTTGACCAGGAGTTCTATCACCGGAGAAAGAGCCGGTTTAAATACGGAACCAATACTACTGGTATAAAATCCTTTACCGTAGAGAAACTGTTCCATATCGATAAAGTCAGTGGAACTGATTGGTTTGGTATACCAGATATTGGGTTTTTCAATAACTGTAAGACTGGAAGAATATTCTATAGCCAGGGGCTGATTAAAATGTCCTTTTTTGGTTGTAATCACAATCACACCATTACCCGCACGGGTGCCCCATATGGCTGCTGCTGCTGCATCTTTTAAAAGGGTAATGGATTCCACATCGTTAGGATTGATGTTATTCAAGTCGCCGTCATATGGGAAATTATCCAGTACGATTAATGGATCTTTCGGCCCCCCAATCGTACTCAATCCACGAATCATGATACCGGTTGCGAAAGAGGACGCCCGTTTTTTGTCTACCGTTAAACCATTGGCGATACCATCCAGCCTGCTGAGTACAGAAGTTCCCACCTGCTCATTAAAGAGGTGGTTATTGATCACCGTATAGGATCCTGTTGATTTATCTCTTGGGATTGTTTGGTAACCCGTCTGCACAGTTACTTCCTGCAGGCTTTGATCCATTCCTGTCAAACGGATGCGCAACGGATCCGCGTTCAACGAGGACACCAGCATCGTTTGAGTTGCATAGCCGATATATTCTATTCGAAGGGTATCTTTTAAGTATTTACTGACCATGTGAAAAAAACCAGCTGCATCTGATAACCCCATTGACTTGCTGTGTTTCAGGCTGAGTCTTGCCCCAGAGAGGGGCGTACCATCTGTTCCAATGATGCTGCCTGAAATGGTAAAATTGTCCTGTGCCATTAAACTGCCAATGGTGAATATGAGCAAGGAAAATGTAATAAGAATTTGTTTTTTCATGTATTTATTTTTTACTTGAAATTTTAAAAGATGGGTTTGCAGTCAAAACAAAAACCGACAGTTTCCGTGATGCAGGCGTAAGCCGCAGGTGATAGGGTATAAGCGCCTGCTTTAGTAACCCGGGATCCGAGAGGGCTTGTGCAGGAATCACCAGGTCAATGGGGTAATCCAAACCCGTTTCGTTCAGAATGATGGGTTTACCCGGACTTGGCTGCGTTGCCTCATTACAAATGGCTATAATCGCAGCAAGGGTGTGCCCCTGCAGATACACTGTTTCTGTATGACTGTCCTTTTTGAAAATGGGTTGTGCTGAACGGGAAGGGGCTGGACCACTGTCTTCAATTGACAGAACATAACAGGGCAGATTTCTTTTTTGCCAGGAGCCTTGCAGCGGCGAAGAAGATTGCAGGGTGGATTTTATATCTTCCCTAACCAGGGAGTCCGGACAATTCACCGGAAAGACCCCTTCATAACAATATAAATTGTTCCTCTTCCATTCTTCCAAATTAGCGGTTCGGTCCAAGTAAAGAGAAGCATCTTCCAGATCGAGTAACACTCGGTTGGCCTGAAATTTCCATGCATGCTGAAAGAGATTTAACAACCCCCAGTTAATGAAGTAGACCCTTTTGGTTTGCGAGGTAATTTGGGTACCCCGCCTTGAACCCAGACCCTCTACCTGGCGGGTGAGCAGGTGTTGACTCAGAAAGAGGCCTGAATCACTTACCGCCAACTGGCTGCGTAAAGGTTGAGATGGATTAAAGTCCAGTATGTCCTTTTTTATTGGCAGTTGGAAGGACTTGCTAGCTAGTGCAGCCCGAATGGATTTGGGTGTAATGGATTCTGCTTCTGTAATCGCCAGTACTTTTCCATTTTTAATCCATACTTCGTGTGGTATCAGGTAATGCGGGAAGGTTTGCTGAAGGATGGTATCACCGCCTAGAAAAGGTAAGCGGGTAGTCTTTACTTTTTCGTTGGTTTTCAGGAAGCGGTTCAGGATATCAGTTGATTCATACCCCACCACCAGTAGGGAAAGTGAATCCGCAAACTGTTTTTGCAGGGAATCCAGCCGGGGCAGCGCCGCTATGCAGGCACCGCACCAGGTGGCGAAGAAGTCGAGTATGATGAGTTTACCTGGTTGTGCATTCAGTTTGTATGAAGTATACGATGCATTCAGAAAAGGATGTAAAGTGATGTCCGGTAATTGATTGCCGACTGTCAAGGGTTTGGCTGGTTGCGCAAAGAGCCATCCGTGGCACAAGCAGGCAGCCAAGCATAGAATGTATTTCATTTTGCAGTTTCGTTGATGGTGTAATAAAAAAGAAAGAAATGATCGGGGATCGGAAGCCTAAACCGGATTTTTGGGTTTCTTGGCAAAATTTGTTTTGAGGAGAGCCAAACTGTCCCCTTTTAACAGGCAAAGGCTTTTGGTGAGGCCCATAAAAACACGACCATAAAAATGCTCCGGCCTTTGGGGGGAAGGGACAGTAAGCATTAGCGATGAAAAGAAAAATACTGCAGTAGCGAGTACATACGAAAGGGAACCAGATGGAATATCGCCATTGCCTAAAGGTTCAATAATACAAGGGACGGGGCTCATTTTTTCATTACTGAGACCTGAGAAAATGTCCCGATAACAAAATGAGCACCCGCCCTTGAATGCGTTGCTATGGCTGGTTCTCTGTCTCATAAGTTGAATTTCTCAGGTTCAGCAGTAATGAGACAAAAGTTGATCTCTATAAAGTTAGGAAGAAAATATATATTGTATGCTAATAGTCCTACAAAATTTTTAGCTATTTCTTTGAAATTCCATCAATGAATGGCAGTAAAGACGAGAAAATATTAAAACGGTTCGGTAAGCATTTGGCAAAATGTCGAAAAGAGAGTGGATTGAGTTTACGTAAGCTAGCAGATAATTCTGATGTTGATTTTAGTCAGATACATAGGATTGAAAAGGGTGTTACAAACCCATCTCTAACCATGTTATTGTCTCTTGCGGAGGGGTTAGAGATTTCCATTGAAGAATTAATCCGCTTTTAAAAAATATTACGGGTTGACCATTCCAGTAAATGATGCTATTTTTTTCTGACAAATATTTTCTACAATTAATTTCATCATCTGTATCTTTTCAATGAGTATATTAAGTTCTTCTTTCGTAATTACATAATCAATTTTATATCTGGCATCAATGTAACCTCGCTTTAGTAAATCAAAAATATTTTTTTCCTCTTTATTTGTTTCTATCGGGAACAATAAAAATATTTCTTCTGAAAGATGTTTTGCCTGTTTTCTTAGTTTATACAGGTTATGCGTTTTAGGTTTATAACCTGTAAATACAAGAAGTGTTGCATAATAAAAGCTCTCCGCTGCCTGGTGCAAGATGAACACCCCAATCTTATATTCACTTTGCTCCAAATTATATTTTGCAGTATTTAGTAATCCAGCGCCATGCGGATACCAAATATCAAAATACCTTTGCGCAATCTCCTTCTCCTCCGATGGTATCAACTCCCGCGGGTCGGCAAAATCAACCAGATCGGTGTCATATAACAGGACGCCCTCGTTAACAATATCCGTAAAGAAGTATTGCCCAAACTCAAGCCCCTCATTGATATAATCAATTTCGTGGATCTGCAAATTAATGGGCTGCTTAAAGTGCTGGGTCCTGCTATTTACAATATCCTCCAGTTCATACTCTTTAATGGTATTGTTCAGCGTCACCACCAGGAAATCATAATCACTTACATACTCATAAAAAATACCATCCTTGCCGGTATACCGATGCTCCACATATTTACCCTTCGCATAGCTGCCAAATAAAATGATCTTTTCCGGAGTGACAACCTCTTTGATAATATCAACGATCTCCAGGATCTGGTTTCGTTTGCTTAGTGGGAGATGGTTTAGTGAGGTTTTCATTATGGTAAATTTACGGGGAATGTTGGGAAAAATTTGTCTGTCTTGCCTAGAAATTACATTGAAATTAATGGTAGGCGACAATGTAACTATTTTAAGAAAAGCTTTTTGGCGTGACAGAAAACCTAACAATAGTTACACCACTGTCGCAAGCGACCTGTTTACAGCGCTGGCAAATACAAGAGCGGTTGCCGGAACAGGAAAGGGAGCGACTGGTGCAGTGTAAGAATGAACGTTATAAATGGGATACGGCATGGAATTTTTAGGAATAAAAAATATAAGGCCTATAGCGCAATGTGATAGTGGACAGCCTTGGTTTGATAATAGTTGTTATTGTACATACAGCCAATATTCACAATAGCAACGGGTAATTCAAGTGATATGAAAGTTGAACAGTTTTAAGTATGGCGAACCAAACTTGAAACAAATATTTGGGTATGGGGTTTACAGTGGTAAACTGATTGAATGGGTAAAAGAGAACCTAAAAATGAACATGAGTATTGTAAAGCGTGCGTTTAGGGCAATTAAAAGGGCAATACTTCGATAACGTTGGATCATAGAAAGAACATTTGCCTGGCTTCTGAATTTTAGAATACTTATAACTAACTGTGTGTGAACTAACAAATCTGTTATCAATTACGTTTATTTGGTTATGAAGTACCTAATGGCAAAAAATATTAATACTATGGGGTGAAATATCCAAATAAACTCAAACATCTTGTCTGATAGCAATAAAAAGGGTGTTTTCCCACTTGTCTGCTATTTTGAGATGCCATATTATTACCTTTTAAACCAAATCTGACAAGGATGACACAATTAAAATCGTATCGAAATCCGCTTTTTCTGGGATTTGCATTTATCTTTTTAGCTTTTATTGCATGTCGAAAAACCTCGTCTTTGAAGGACGAGTTGAATGTTAAGCAAGCGGAGGAGGCCTTTTACAACAAAACTGAACAACTCAACCCTACTTTAACCGGATTGGTAAACTCATTTAAAAAGCAAGCGGCGTTTAATAGCCAACTGGCGGCATTTATTGAGAAAAATGGTGCGCCGGTATGGGACAAAACTATCTATACACTTGGCACCGGAACAATTATCAACACCGGGAATGCAAAAGCCAATGGGACAGGCAGGCATACCACCGCAGGCGGATCGGCAGACACAAGTAGAGGATTATTTCTTATTCCGTTGAAATCAAAAGAAACGGGCAGCATCCAATCATACATTACCGCATCTAAGCACAGCGACAGTAATTATACATACCGCCTTTACAATAAAGATTCTCTTGATCGGATCAGACCAACTTCTGATTCGGCAAAACAAGCCTTGCGAACTACGGAAGCTGTATTCGGTGTATTTGAAAAATCAATTAATAATAAGGATTCCGTTACAATGTCGGGCTATAATATTAAAAATGCACGGATTGAATTTGGTTCAATACCTACCGGAACCAATGTTAGAAAAAACGATGTCAGAAAAAACGATGTATTGTGCGCGTTCAGTATAGCAATCACGCTGTATTATGAATGGCACGATTACTCCCTTTCTTACGGGAACCAACGGATACGGGTAGCCATTTCAATTCAAATTGATATCACCTGTTGGGACATTGGAGGTGGTGGAGGAGGTGGTGGTACAGTTTCAGGATATGGTGATCCTAATAACAGCTACTGGTGGCAGTTTGGTACTGGATGGCCATGGAATAATTTTGGAAATGGACAGACCGATCCATGGCAATATTGGTGGACTGGAAGTGGGGTTGTGGGCGGCGTTAGCAGCAGTAGTTATTCTGATAATAATAGAACAGATACGGATTACAATACGGGTGATGATAATAATAACTCGCTAGGCAATTATGATAATACAAATTATTCTGATTATGATGAGCAAACCCAACCTTGGCCAACAATTCAAAATATAATTCTAATATCTGACTTTGTAGGATGGAATCGTGGTATACATCCGAATTGGCAATGTATGGATTATGCAAAGGCTCAAATTGCTAAAAAAGGGTACTCTATTTCAGATTACTTTGCTACAGGACAAACAATCCAAATTTATACTGCAGCAAATGGTATCGACAAAAATGCAGCTAAAAACGCAGCTGGCAACTTGATTTCTGCGTTGCAAAGAGGAATTCCTGTAATAGTTGGCGTAGATGATCAAGCAGGCTCGCCGAACCCGAATACTGATAATACAACAGATCATTTTATTGTAATTATTGGAATGGGGACTGATGCAAACGGTATTTACTTTACTTTTTATGATAACGCATCGGGTGACCCTTCTCAAGGAGCTAACACTAATAATAAGCTTTATTATAATCCTTCAACAGGGCTTATTACAGGAAAATCGCAAACAGATTATGCAAAAGCTAGCTTTCGTTATGACTATAAAGTGACAATGATTAGAAAAAGTAAATAAAATAAATACCATGCGAATATTTTTCTTCTCAATATTAATCATCTTTAGTTTAAACTCATTTTCGCAAATTCAAAATGTAAACAACTATGATGACTTAATAAAACTTCAAAACAGCCTAAAATCAGAATTCAAAATTATTGTAGTTTGGGGGCATTTCGGAAGTTGGGGAAAGTTTGGCGCGGATAGTTACAAAGATATTTGCCCTGGATTAGTAAATCACTTGGATTATAAAGGCTTGTTATCTGCTTTAAACTTTAAACTATTTTCAGATTCCGCAACAATTTATTATTTACCAATAAAAAAATCTGCAAAAATACTTAGTGACTTTAAACCTGATGACATTATAAAATTAAAAATAAAACTATATAGAAATTGTAAAATGCTTAACGACAAACCCTATTTTTTAATTGAGGAAATCCTATAATCAAAAATACTGTTAGTATCGGTTTTATAAAAGTTAGCCGACCGAATATCATCCATAGGAAATCCAGATTTGACAACAGATCATTTTGTTGTTATTGTTGGTGCAGGCCATGATAGTAATGGCAATTATTTTCAATTTTTTGATAGTGCTTCCGCCAATATAGCGGGAGGAGCTAATTCATACAATAGACTATAATGCGATGCTGCTATTGGAAAAATAAGTGGGCCATCTAGCACGGGTTATGCTCATCAACCTGGAAGATATACATATGTTGTAACACAAATAAGAAAAAATAGATAATAAATCTTATGAACGAATAAATAGGCATCCATTTATCATTTGCTTTTAAAAATGTATTTATGAAACCCTTGGTTCATTTATTCCTGGTGTTATTGAGTAATATATGTATCGGGCAACCCAAAAAGGATACTGTTTTTTTATTGAAAGAATTTCTTTCAGATGGATCGTATCATGTTGTTTTTGTTGAAAACAATGTAAGCACCCCACCAATACCATTATAACTTAGCAAGCGAAATAATATTCCGGGATGTTGCCCCTTACTACTATTTTATTTGTTTTGATTGGGTTTCCAGT
>JAYSXR010000090.1:0-15957 GCA_043717145.1 Chitinophagaceae bacterium
TCAATAGGTAAATTGATAATTATACTATCGGCATTTTCAACAACAGTTACTTTACTCCTTTTCTCTGCGTTGGCTTTGCCATTTATCTTTTCTTGGTAGCGTAACTCATCAGTATAGTAGTCTTTACTTACCAGCTCAAATTTAGTATGCATACTTTTGTATACGAGTGTACCGATCAGGGCCGCAAATACAATAAAGACTAACACCAACCTGTTTCCCCAATTCATAAAAACTAATTAAATGATGATATAATAATGTAAACTGATGATCTCTTCAAAATATATTACCCATTTTATTTCGCTATTGGGCTTAAAAAATTGGTCTTCATTATGGCAATTTTTTTATCGCCCTGGTAAACGCCAAGCTGTATTTCGGTTTTTCGTTTGGTAATAAAAGATTTGGGAAGGATAACGAAAAATGATCCTGCTCCCTGTCCCTCTTTCTGCACATTTATAAAAGGTTTGCCAATAATCTGTACCCGCCCGCCGACATACTCAGATTTTATTGTTAATGGGATTTCAACTATGGTTTTATTCACCACTTTTATATTATAGAGATTTGAAATACTGTCGTTCGCCCTTTCCTGGTATAATATACCCGGGGTACGCATGATGGTAGCATCTACATCTTTCCTGGTAAATAAAATAACAGCCAAGATCATAACTACCATTCCACACAAGGCAGTGTACATTTTCATCCTGGTGGTATAGTGCAACCGAACACCGTTAGAAATTGAGTTTTCTGAAGCATAACGGATCAAACCTCTTTCTTTACCTGTTTTCAGCATAATATGGTCACAGGCGTCAATACAGGCAGTACAACCAACACATTCCATCTGCACCCCATTCCTAATATCTATCCCTGTTGGACAAACTTTTACACATTGGAAACAATCAATACAATCCCCATGTTGCAATTCAGGATTAGTCTTGTCATTCCCCCTCGGCTCACCTCGTTTGTAATCATAGGCTACGATCATTGAATTTTTATCGAGCAATACGCTCTGTAATCTTCCATAAGGACAAACCACGGTACATGCCTGCTCACGAAAGAATGCATATACTGCATAAAACACAGTACTGAATACAAGCAACGAAGTAAAACCAATAACATGCTCCGAAACAGGTTCAGTAATAATTTTTTCTAACTCTTTAATACCAATGATGTATGCCAGAAAAAAATTAGCTATAATACAGGAAAGTATAAAAAAAGCAATGTGCTTGGCCGTTATCTTCGCGATCTTCTTGTTATCCCATGGAGCTTTTTGCAATTGACGTTGTACGGGTGCATCTCCAATTATCCAGTATTCTACTTTACGGAACATCATTTCCATAAAATTGGTTTGTGGACATGCCCATCCGCAAAACAACCTTCCGAATGCCGCTGTAAAAAGAATAATGAAGAAAATGAAAGCAACCATTCCCAGGCCGAAAATAAAAAAATCCTGCGGCCAAAATACTTTAGTGAAAAGGATGAACCTTCCCTTTGGAATATTCAGCATGATGAATGGCCTGCCGTTTATCTGTATGAAAGGAAGCCCGAAAAAAACAAGGAAATAAATAATACTAAGTACACTCCGTATCCGATAGAACCGGCCATGTGGACGGTATGCAAATATCCATTTACGTTTGCCTCTTTCATCAACTGTTGCGAGGTGATCGCGGAAATCTTCGGTGAGTGGCTCATTAATATGTATAGTCTCATCTGTCATTAAGAGGTGCTAACAGTTTTTTTACTACCTGGTTCTATTTTTGAAGTATCAATACCTTTCATAAGCGAGTCATTTGACTTTTTTTCATTTTCGTTAAATAAAACGCCCTGTGGTTCTTTGGCTTTGGCAGGGGTTTTACCATGAAGACTTTTTATATAACTCGATAATTGCGCTATCTGTACAGGTGTATAGTCATCCTTCCAGCTTTTCATTCCTTTTTCCTGCCAGCCATATTTAATGGTTTTAAAAATATCTTTCACACTTCCGCCATGCAACCAATAATCATCCGTTAAATTAGGGCCCACCAGTCCACCTCCATCTGCAGCATGGCAGGCAGCACAAACTGTTGTAAAAATAGCTTTACCAGATGTCAGGTCACCTTCATCGGCAAGCAGCTTCACCGTATTTTCATCAACATTACTGGCTGCATTTTTCAGGTATATTTCTTTTTCTTCTTCCCCCTTCTGCATGGCCATTGTATATTCTTCAATACTGGATGGAGCTGAATGCACCACTTCGTGTTGCCATAAATACACAACAGCAAAAACAATGCAAGCATAAAAACCATAAAGCCACCAAGGTGGTAAACGGTTATCGAGTTCACGGATGCCATCATAATCGTGGCCAAGATCAATTTGTGTTTCTTCTTTAACCGGCCTGAAACTGTTTATTTTTTCCCACAAATTTACCCATATGTTTATTTGAGGAGCCTCTTTTACTGACACCACAGAAATTTTTTCCTGCCTTAATAAAATCTTTAGGTTATAGGAAAGCAGGAACAGGATAAACAGCTCAGCTAACACAACACCGAGTAATGCATAAAAGGAACTTGAAGCTATCCCCCCCAAAGTATCCACTTTAGGTACAGGTACATCAGCAGCAAAACTGTTTACGGAAAGCATAATCAAAATGATCAGTGTTGTAAATTTTGCAACTGACGGGCTTTCCTTTTCTCTGGTTTCTTTTAGTTGTTGCATTTTAAATTGTGCAGCACCTACCAATACATTCGCAAGTAATACAATACAGACTGCCAGTATAGCTATGATAACCAGAAATACCTGTATAACGGGGTTTTCCATGGCTGATTTAACGGGGGCTTCTGCCGCGAGCACCTGCAAGGGAAGTATCCATGCAATGATTGCTGCGCGTTTAAACCAACTGCTTTTATTTTTACGCATAGCCATTTCTTTAATTGTGTAGAGGTAGTTGGTTGATTTCATCTATCATTGTTTTATCAGCCTTCCATGCCCACAATGCCATTACTATAAAAAAAGTAAAGAATATGCTGAAAGATGCTAAAGCATATATGTCTACACCAGCGATTTTTTCCAGATAAGTAATAAATTTCATATAATGTTTTTACGGTTTTCCATTTCCAAAAACTGTTTACTATTTTTGTGCTGCGGGCTTCTGCCCTATTTTGATATCTGTTCCCATCCGCTGCAGGTATGCGATCAATGCAATAATTTCCCTGTTGGCAGGTGTTGTTATTTTGTCTTCGCCGAGTTTATTACTGATTTTTTTTGCCTGTTCCATCAGGTCCGTGTTGGCCTGTTTATCATATCCAGCTGGATAGGGAACACCCAAGGTGATCATGGCCCTTATTTTTGCCGGTGTGATAGCGGTATCAATTTTATCATCCAATAGCCAGGCGTAGGATGGCATAATAGAACCAGGGCTCATACTTTGTGGTTCTAACATATGGTTGTAATGCCAGCTGTCGGGGTACTTGCCACCAATTCTTGCAAGGTCAGGACCGGTTCTTTTACTTCCCCACTGGAAAGGATGGTCATAAACAAATTCACCTGCCTTGCTATATTCACCATACCTCGCCACTTCATCCCTGAAAGGTCTGATCATTTGTGAGTGGCAGTTATAACAGCCTTCCCGCACATAAATGTCTCTGCCTTGCAATTCAAGTGGTGTATAGGGCTTAACAGATGCGATTGTTGGGACATTGGACTTTATTAAAAATGTAGGGATCAATTCCAAAATACCGCCTATAGAAACTGCAATCAGGCTAAACACCAGCATTTGTATGGGCCTTCTCTCGATCCATCTGTGCCAGTATTGCTTACCATGTGTGTCTGCTATTTTACTTAATGGTGCAGCTTCTGCTGCTTCATTGGCAACAAGTTTACCAGACCTAATCGTTTTATATAGATTAAATACCATCACCAATACACCCGAGAGATAAAGTGCACCACCAATACTTCTAGTTACATACATAGGTATGATATGTGTAACCGTTTCGAGGAACTGGTATTTAATGGTACCCTCTTCTGTAAACTGTTTCCACATGCTTGCCTGGGCGAAACCCGCCCAATAGAGTGGCACAGCATACAGCACGATACCAATAGTACCTATCCAGAAGTGGTTTGTGGCCAGTTTTTTTGAGTAAAGTGTTGTATTGAATATCTTCGGGATGATCCAGTAGAGTACACCAAAAGTTAAAAATCCATTCCATCCTAATGCACCAATATGCACGTGTGCTATGGTCCAGTCTGTAAAATGCGAAATCGCATTCACGCTTTTTAAACTAAGCATGGGCCCTTCAAAAGTAGCCATGCCGTAACAGGTAATAGCTACAACCATGAATTTCAACACAGGTTCTTCACGTACTTTATCCCATGCACCGCGCAGTGTAAACAATCCGTTAAGCATACCACCCCAACTAGGAGCTATCAGCATAATACTAAATACCACACCAAGGCTTTGTGCCCAATCGGGTAATGCAGTGTATAACAAGTGGTGCGGCCCGGCCCATATATAAATAAATATTAATGCCCAGAAATGGATGATGGATAACCGGTAACTATATACAGGCCTGTTAGCAGCTTTAGGCAAAAAATAATACATGATACCCAGGTAAGGAGTAGTTAAAAAGAAAGCCACCGCATTATGCCCATACCACCATTGTACCAATGCATCCTGTACACCTGCATACACACTATAACTTTTGAATGGGGCAAAAGGAAGTTCGAAGGAGTTTACTATATGCAATAAAGCAACAGTAACCCAGGTAGCTATATAAAACCAGATAGCTACGTATAAATGGCTCTCCCTTCTTTTTAAGATCGTACCAAATAAGTTGATACCAAATAATACCCATATTATTGTAATAGCAATATCAACGGGCCATTCCAGTTCGGCGTATTCCTTACCAGTTGTGTAGCCTGCCAGAAGTGTAATAGCTGCTGTAACAATGATCAATTGCCAGCCCCAGAAATGAATTTTACCCAACGCATCACTAAACATCCTTGCTTTACAAAGACGCTGTAGGGAATAGTAAACACCCATAAATATTCCGTTACCTACAAATGCAAAAATTACGGCATTGGTATGCACAGGTCGTAAACGGCCGAAAGTAGTAATGGGCAGACCAAAATTTGCTGCCGGTAAAAAAAGTTGAACTGAAGCCAATAATCCTGCTAGCATACCAACCACACCCCATACAATGGTAGCATAGGCAAACATTTTTACAATCTTGTTATCATAATAAAATTTTTCTAATTCCATACAGTTGTGTTAAAACATAAGGTAGATTATGCTACAGGTTAATTAACGTTCATCAGGTTTTTTATTATCGAAAAGCATACGGATAGGCGGGCTTTCTTCATCATCATACTGACCACTCTTAACACACCAAATAAAACCTAGCAAAAAAAGAGATGCTACACTAATACTCGCAATCAATAAAAGTATAATAGCGCTCATAATACATTTTTAGAATACACAAATGTATTTTTTGTATTTAACTGCTTAAATGATAAGCCTCAAGGGAAAATATGACATTCGTCATGTTTTGATAATCAACAGTAAAATGAAAAAGAAATAATAAGACCTACCGGCAGAAAAAAGCAGCTTGCCTAAAGAGCGCAACTTAACATCGTGGCTATATTCCTAACGTTTTGGCTTTGATATTGCTTAACCCGAATGTGATTATTAAAATACTGATGCTGCTGCAAGGCATAAGTATCGCTGCAATCACAGGTTGCAGGCTTCCCTGTACTGCAAAATATAAACCAATAATGTTATAAAGCGCAGAAATGACAAAAGCGGTAACCACAATTTTTTTATTGAACCTACATAGTTGAATGAAGCGAGAAAGCTTAGGCAACATTGCAGCATTTAAAATAGCATCACTTGCCGGCGTAAAATTATTATTATTTTCTACAACTGAAATACCCACATTAGCCTGCCGCAAAGCACCGGCATCATTTAATCCATCGCCTATCATCATCACCACATATTTTTCTTTTTGCATTTTTTTAATAGCATCCAGTTTGTCGTTAGGACCCTGGTTAAACAGGATCTCGGCATTATTCCCAATAAGTTGAGAAAGGGTATATTTTTCACCGGGATTATCACCGCTTAATACTGCTATTCCATAATTTCTTTTCAACTCATTAATTAACTCAGGTAACTGGTTGCGGTATTGGTTCTTAAAAATAAACCGCCCCATTACATTTCCTTCAATGGATACATACACAGCCGAAACATCTTCTGTTCCAGTTTTGCCAGCCACGTACCTGCCCGATCCGAGCGATATCAAGTCTTCATCTACAATACCTTCAATACCTTCTCCGGTAACTTCCTTAAAGGCCGCAATTTTAAAATTGTTAGGACTGCCGGTCCACTTACCAATAGACTGACACAGGGGATGTGTACTCTGTTTTGCAAGCACAGAAATTTCACTGCGCATTTTAGCATCTAAAGGCATGCCTTCATATTCAATATTATCAAAACGCCCGGTAGTGAGCGTCCCTGTCTTATCAAATACAATATAGTCTACCGCGGCAATATCTTCGATTACCTGGGCGTTGCGTAAATAAAAACTATTTCTGGCAAGCCTACGCAGAATGTTACCATTGGTAAATGTATTACTAAGCAATAAACCACATGGGCACGCAATGATTAATATAGATGTTACCGCATCCCATACCTTGGCGGGCGCGAACCGGTACCAATACAATGCTGCACAAACGGCAATACCCAAAACAATCCACGTAAAGTAACGACTAAGCAGATGTACAAATGAGTGTTGCTGATTTTTATTATCTCCTTTCAGTTCCTGCCTGTTCCAAAGTTTGGTAAGGTAACTCTGGGCAACTTCTTTAATAACCAGTATTTCAATATTGCTGCTGAGATGCTTTCCACCGGCATAAACGATCTCGCCCATTTCTTTTTTTACCGGGTAACTTTCTCCATTCACAAAACTATAATCTATCAGGGCAGTACCTCTCGTTAAGATACCATCAGCAGGTATGAGTTCCTGGTTATGAATAAGCAAAGTATCATTCAGTTTAATATCATCCAGTTTAACAATTTCCTCTTTACGTGCTACCAGCCTCGTAACCGCTACAGGAAAATAGGAAGTAAAATCCCGTTCAAAATTTAAGGCTGCATAAGTTTTATCCTGCAGTACCCTGCCCACCAGCATAAAAAATACAATACCACTCATACTATCAAGGTACCCGGCACCATTACCGCTAACTATTTCATACAGGCTCCTGGTAAAAGTTATGAGTACAGATAATACAATTGGCGCATCAATATTTAAAAACCCATGTTTCAGGCTTTTCCAGGCACTCAGATAAAATTCTGATGCCGCATAAAAAAACACGGGTAAAGAAAGCAATAGGCTTAGACTACGGAAAACAAACAGGAGCTGTGCTTCTTTCGCATCAATTCCAAGGTATTCAGGAAAACTCAATAGCATAATATTGGCAAAGCAAAAACCAGCCACACCAAGTTTGTATATTTTAGCCCGCGATATAGTAGTTTTGGGTTTATTTAAATTTTGGAAACTAATATAAGGTTCATACCCAATTGAGGTAACCAACTCAGCTACTTTTCGGAGGCTTATCTTTGAATGGTCAAAAATGATATCAGTTTCTTTCCGCTCAAAATTAACCTTACAACTAATAATATGCACATCAATTCGACCCAGGTTTTCCAGTAGCCATAAGCAACTACTGCAGTGGATCTGAGGGAAATAAAAACAAATATGGGTTTGGCTTTCATCCCTGAAACTGACCAGCTGCTTCATAATTTCTTCATCATCAAGGAAAGCGAATTTGTCTGGTCTTGCTAACTCCCTTCGGTTAATGCCCGGATTTCGGCTAATAGAATAATAATCGCAAAGTCCTGTTTCATTTAGTATCTCGTACACCATTTTACAACCAATGCAGCAAAATTCCTTTGCATGCGCATGTATTACGGCTGAACCGCAATCTTCTCCACAATGAAAACACTGAACAAAACTGGGTGCCGTTTGTAGTACCATGTGGCCATTTTTACAGTTGCAATATTAGTATACCTCCTTTTTTCAAAAAATGACGTATGTCATATTTAAGGCTAACGGGAATGGGCATATTTGTCTTACCTGAAAATTATTTTTGCGTATGCCTGGGAATTTTTCAAATCATATTCAGTTCAAAGCCCTCTTTGAGTATGCAACGGAGGGCATTTTGGTAGCTGACGAAAACGGTCATATACAGGTAGCAAATCCTTCTGCCGAACGGTTGTTTGCTTACGGTCCAAACGAACTTAACGGTAAAAAAGTAGAAGTATTGATACCCCAGCGTTATGCAAAACACCACGATAAACTAAGGGGAACTTTCAACGCCCATCCAGGCGCTAGGTCTATGGGAACAGGCCGTGATCTTTTTGGCATTACCAAAAAAGGGAGGGAGTTTCCTGTTGAAATAAGCCTTAGTCCTTATAAAACAGAATTTGGCAATTTTACCATTGCATTTATTATAGATATTTCTGCCAGAAAAAAAGATGAAACAGCTATTGAACTGCAAAAAAATGAATTGGAGAATCTTACGAGGGAACTGGAAAAAAGGGTGAAAGACAGAACAATGATCCTAGAAGAAGCGCTGGAACAGCTCGAGATCTCGCGCAAAGAATTACATGTGGCACTGGCAAAAGAAAAGGAATTGAATGAAATGAAATCCAGATTCGTTACAATGGCCTCACATGAAATCCGAACACCTTTAACAACTATCCTCTCCTCACTTTCACTGATAAATAAATACGGTGAGACAGATAATAAAGAAAAACAACAGCAACATATTCAGCGGATAAAATCATCTGTCACTAATATGACAGCTCTTCTTGACGATGTATTATCCATTAGTACATTGGAAGAAGGAAGGGTATTAATCATGCCGGATATATTATCATTGAAGGAATACGTAGAACCCGTAATTCAGGAGTTATCGCAGTTGGCAATCGAAGGACAGTCTATCCAATATACGCATACAGGAATTTCTGCAATTTTATTTGACAAAAAAATATTGCGTATCATCCTCATTAATCTAATTACAAATGCCTTAAAATTTTCGCCGGAAAAAACGATTGTATTTGTTCATACAGATATAACAAATCAAGACTTATCCATTCGTGTACAGGATTATGGGATTGGAATTGCTGACGAAGATAAAGTACACTTGTTTGAACGTTTTTACCGTGGGGGCAATGCAACCAATATACAGGGCACCGGTTTGGGATTGAGCATTATTGCGCGATATATTGAATTACTAAAGGGAGTCATTATGGTAGATAGCCACTTACATGAGGGTACCACTATTACGATCACTATTCCAAATAAATCTCCAGATGCGCAAGAAAATTTTATTAATAGAAGATAATATTAACATTAGAGAAAATACCGCCGAGATCCTTTTATTGGCTGGCTATCATGTTCTTACAGCAGCGGATGGTAAAGAAGGGGTTAATATGGCACAAAAAGAGAATCCGGATATGATAGTTTGCGATATTATGATGCCGGTGCTCGATGGTTTTGGCGTTTTACATTTGTTGGGTAAAGATGAAAAAACAGTGGGTATCCCCTTTATTTTTCTTACGGCGAGGTCTGAGCGTAGGGACCAGCGTAAAGGGATGGAAATGGGCGCAGATGATTACCTTACCAAGCCCTTTGATGATATTGAATTATTGAATGCGATTGAGAGCAGGTTAAAAAAAACAAGTATCCTCAAAAAAGAGTTTAGTAAGAACCTGGAAGGATTTTCTGATTTTTTATCTGTGGCAAAAGATATTACAGATGTTAAAAAACTAGCATTGGAAAAAGAAGGAAATACATTCCGAAAAAAAGATGAAATATACAGAGAGGGTAATTACCCAAGAGGAATCTATTTTTTGAATAAAGGAAAAGTAAAAATAGAAAGATCAGCCGAAAACGGGAAAGAGCTGATAACCTCATTATATAAAGAAGGTGATTTTTTTGGTTATCATGCTTTGCTTGAAGAAGGCCGTTATACAGACAGTGCTACTGCCATGGAAGACGCAGAAGTATATCTTATGCCAAAAGAAGATTTTTTCTCATTGCTCTACAGGAATGCTGAAGTAGCTAAAAAATTTATCCAGATAATCAGTAATAACCTCATCGAGAAAGAAGAACAGTTGGTAAAGCTGGCCTATAATTCAGTTCGAAAAAAAGTGGCAGATGCTCTGTTACAATTACAAAATACATATAAGCAGGATACGGATTCAATATTTGGCATACATGTATCACGGGAAGATCTTGCCCAACTGGCCGGAACTGCCACGGAAAGTACCATACGTACATTAAGTGATTTTAAAGAAGAAGGCCTTATAGATATTAAAGGAGGTAAAATAACCATTTTAACCCTTGATAAGCTCAGTAAGCTAAGAAATTAATTCATCATTCAACTTTCGTATCGTTCGTTTTCATTGTGAGCATTTCTCCCTGTTTATTCTGCTCTTCAAGGGTCCAATTATTTGTTATAGTTGTTTCTAACCATACATTTCGTGATCTGCGAAATACCTGTGCCTGAAGGCGGTATGTTGAATTAATATACCGTTCAAGTTCATTAACCTTAATAAATTTATCCAGCCATATACTGCTTGTCTCATTTTTAGCTGGTCTGAATTCACCCAGTAACCGGCCCGTATTAACAACTGGTTTATTTGTTTTATTAGCATCCGACAGATCCTTTTCAAAAAAATCAATTTTTAAAAAAGGAAAAATGTAATGAAACTGCTCCTGCACTTCAGCGATGGTTTGTCCATCTGTTATCTCTTGCCTCATATTATAATGGTTATTATGAACAAAACTATACTAACCATATGAGGTGGGAAATGATATTCGTCAGTATCAGGAAATGTGGTAGGTGTTTGCAGTCGTGCTTATTTTGTAATTATTCATCTGTCCTTTCACAAATGTTTGCATAAACAGTTCAAATATTGCTGATTAATTTTTTTTAGTCGAAAAAAAGGATTCGAACCTGTGACCCTACCGATCCATTTATCGTTTAGTAAAATAGGGCTCATAATTTCTCTAAGCTGCATATCTAACATGGCTTACATGAAAATACTTTTGCACCTGCTTTCTGTCCGGTTTTCTACCGTTCATAAAATCCTCAACATTGGTGGGCATTTGAGCCTTATTAATAGGTTGATTCTTTCCAATAATATTAGTCTTCACACCCTGGTTAACATACGCCTGTGGATTTGACTCCGGGCTATAGAGGGGGGGGGGGTAGAAAAAATACTTCAATCCTGTCTTTGTTTTCCGCTAACCATTCATTGAGCATTTTCGTTTTATGTGCAGGATGCCCATCCGTTACAAAGTATATTTTTTGCCTGCTGTATTTTATCATCTTGTTGTAAAAATGTTTTAAATACGCCACCATTAAATCTGCCATCTAATATCATAAATTTTAAATGTCCTTTGTTACTTATTGCTGAAATCATGTTTAATGAAAACCGCTACTCTGTCTTTTTTATCACCGATCTTTGCCCTTTTGGTGCGTAGCTTTTGCCTGCCTGGTGGTCACTTCGCATTCCTGTCTCATAGCCAAAATAAATAATTATGCAATAAAGACACTTTTTCAAAATGTGGATAGAACATTATAAGAAGTGATATACATCAACACAAGAATGGTAGTCCAGTTTTAACATTGCTTAATTTGCAACCAAATTGTTTTTTTTCCAAAGATTGATTGACTACTTTCAGGCAGACATTATCAAAACCAGCCATTAGTCAGTGGCCTGTTTATAATTTTTAATTTGCCAAGTCACCCTTACTAGCAATTAGGTGCCTGGAAACCGGCAGATGTGCCACAAATTGTAGGTTTAGTAAATAATTTAATGCATTACTCGGTAAATAATACAGATATGTCAGTATTCATAGATGAGTGTAGAACAAACCTTATTAATCGAATTTTATTTGCCAGGTCCCAGGAAGATGTTAAAAGGTGTATTGAGGCGGAAATGTTAGCATTTGACGCTAACAAAGTTCACGGGTATATTATATCAAGATTTGTAGAAAAAATCATATCAGAACTTGAGTTATATAGCGCTATGAAAAAAGATGCACAGCCGTGGAGCAATATAACTTTAGCGAGGGTTCCTTTCAACCGTATCAAACATCAGTTTATTACTATTGTTAATTAAATACTTATGTTCAAGCCTAAGCTTTTTGAAACATTAAAAAATTACTCCCGCCAGCAGTTTGGTAAAGATGTTATGGCGGGGATAATTGTAGGCATTGTAGCATTGCCCTTGGCCATTGCTTTTGCCATTGCTTCAGGTGTATCTCCGGAAAAAGGCATATACACAGCCATCATTGCCGGCTTTATTATTTCAGCAATGGGCGGGAGCAGGGTCCAGATCGGAGGGCCTACCGGTGCTTTTATCGTCATTGTCTATGGTATTGTACAAACTTTTGGTGTTAACGGATTAATCATAGCAACGTTTATGGCAGGAGTCATGCTCATTATTATGGGTATTGTACGTTTGGGGTCTGTTATAAAATTTATACCACATCCTTTAATTATTGGCTTTACAAGTGGTATTGCACTGATCATTTTTTCTTCTGAAATAAAGGATTTTTTTGGGTTACAAATGGGTGCGGTTCCATCTGATTTTATCGACAAATGGAAAGATTATATCGCGAACATTCAAAGATTTAATGGTTATGCCTTATTGCTTGCGGCTTCTACAGTCGCCATTATTTTATTTTGGCCAAAAATTACACACAAAATCCCCGGTTCTTTAATAGCCATTCTCGTAACAACTATTGGCATGCACTTTTTCCATCTTCCCGTTGAGACCATTGGCAGCAGATTTGGAAATATACCATCATCATTTCCAATGCCAGTAATACCTCATTTTGATTTTACAACAATCAAAAAATTAATTCAACCTGCCTTTACAATTGCATTATTGGGAGGCATTGAGTCTTTGCTGTCTGCGGTAGTGTCGGACGGCATGATAGGAGGCAATCATAAATCCAATGTAGAATTAATCGCTCAAGGGACAGCTAATATTTTTTCATCCATCTTTGGTGGAGTTCCGGCAACTGGCGCAATTGCCCGCACAGCCACTAATGTAAAGAACGGAGGCCGAACACCGATTGCAGGGATTGTCCATTCCATAACATTACTGATTATAATGTTATTCATCGGTAAATGGGCTGCCTTAATCCCAATGGCAACGCTGGCGGGTATATTGGTTGTCGTAGCCTATAATATGAGCGAATGGAAAAGTTTTGTCTCAGTAGTGAAAGGATCAAGAAGTGACATGGCAGTATTGCTAACAACATTCTTCCTAACGGTAATAATCGATTTGACTGTGGCAATCGAAATAGGTATGATACTTGCCGCGTTTCTGTTCATGCGCAAAATGATACAATACACTGATGTAAGCATCTTTAATCGGGAGCTAAAAGACAGCGAAAATGAAAAAGATCTCGACCCAATCAGCAACTATGAAATACCGGCAGGTGTTGAAGTATTTGAAATAACAGGCCCATTGTTTTTCGGTGCAGCTTACAAATTCAAAGAGGCCATGAAGTTTATTGAAAGTCCACCGAAGCTACTTATTATCAGGATGCGTAAAGTGCCCATTATAGATGCAACCGGAGTCAAAACGATTCAGGAGGTGTTCAAAGATTCAAGGCATAGAGGAACAAAACTTATTTTATCAGAAG
Organism: Chitinophagaceae bacterium; assembly: GCA_043717145.1. Taxonomy (GTDB): domain Bacteria; phylum Bacteroidota; class Bacteroidia; order Chitinophagales; family Chitinophagaceae; genus Sediminibacterium. Next base: position 13,698 of record JAYSXR010000090.1, read on the forward strand.
TTCATAGCAGTCAGGTACTAAAACAATTAAAAGATGCCCGTTTGCTATTCTCCATTGGCAAGGCAAATATTACTGACAGCTTTGAAGAAGCTTTGTCAAGAAGCAAAAAAATATTAAATGATATTGAATAATATGGCATTAGTTGCAGGAAACTCCAGGAAACTCCAATGGCTTTGCGCCTGCTACCAAACCTATTCACCTTTATCAATTGCAATGCTATTTAAGCGCAGCATACAATCCTTGTGTTGATCGTTTGATGCGTTTGGAAAATTATTAGGGGATTGAGAAAAACAAATAAGGGATGCAGCTTAACTGCAATTTGGCATCCATCTTTACTTTATCGCGTAGTTCAAACCCATCGAGTTTGAGTAGGTTGATGTCCGATGAAATTAAAAAAGGATAAATCTCTGTACTTTTTAAAAAGTCAAAGGCCATCCGCCCGTCCGGAAAGAAATGCAGTTTCGCTTGTAAGAAAGATTTTTGAATACTTCCTTAAAAGTACCCTAATCGTCCTGGTCATCTTTGATGATGACTATGGGTAAGTTCCTGTTCATAAAACGGAAGGTTTAAAAAAAACTAATAAACCACGATAAACCTGATTAACTGCGGTTTGTGTAGACAATTCTGATTGAGAAAATTTACAGTTGATCTCATTACAATGTTCAAAGGTATTAATGATTGGATTTCCGAGGCAATAAATAAGTAATCATGTAAAACATTTTATCAGTTTTATGTTCTTTACAAGTATCAAGTGTAAACAGAGTGCCTTTTTAAAACTGGAATTTTAACTTTTACAATTTAATTGTCATAATAATATTTACCGTTAATGCCCTCTAAATCTTAAAAGTAATCGCTATTTGCTTCCGCGATAATTCCGTCAAATGGCCTTACCAATTTACACAAAATTATATCATTTTTCATTCTTCCAAACACTTGGTTCTTTCTCAATGGTTCTCCTATAGTATATATTTCAATACTTTTTATAGGTTCCAGTTCCCTTTCAGCCAATTCCGTTAACCTAATATTTGCCGTGTCATCATTAATAAAATGAACCCATTCTCGTTCTGGTGTAAAATAATAGTTAACGGGATAGTTTATCATACTCGCATTTATTTACAACTCATTATATTACAAATATTGATCCATCGGGTACACCAATCCAATTTGCCTACGAATTTCAGTCATCGTTTCCTGTATAGCATTGCTGCGGGAATGTTGCATAACAGGGCTTTCAAAATGGCCTCCAAGTATCATATCATTTGCATGCTGCATTTCATAAATAAAACCGTGAGAAGGGCGGTTATCATCATAGCTGTCTACCAGGTTATAATCTTTATCGTATAAACGGCACCCATAAGCCCGCCAGAAATCGGGTATTTCAATGTAACCCCTTTCCCCAAATATTCTTCCCACATTAGTCATTCGGGAAACAATAGATGAAAACAGTGAAGCTGTTATGTCTCCATACTCCAATATAACTCCTGTACGTTCATCAACTCCTGTTGAAGTAAGCTGACCGGAAGCCACAATTTTTTCAGGCTCTTTGTTGGTAAAATAGTAAGCTAAGGCAATTGGATAAATGCCCAATTCAAGCAAGGAACCACCTGCCAGTTCAGGATTAAACATTTTAGCCTGCGTATTTTTATCCATGGGATAAGCAAAATCAGCCTGTATCACTTTAAGGGTGCCAATTCTTCCTTCGTCCACCCATTGCTTTGCTTTTTGGATAGCAGGTAAAAAATAAGTCCACATAGCTTCCATTAAAAAAACATGATTAGCTTTTGCTGCAGCCGCCAGTTTTTTAAATTCTTTATCGTTTATAGTAATTGGCTTCTCACATAATACTGCTTTCCCATTTTCTAGGCATTGTAAAGTTTGTCTAAAATGCAAATGATGTATCGTGTTAACGTAAACAGCATCAATCTCGTCGCACTTATACAGTTCATCGTAACTTAAGGCCTGCGGGATATTATATTTAGCTGCGAATGCCTTTACTCTTTTGGCGTCACTGGCAGCCACAGCTACCAGTGATGCATTTTGCATCCATTTAAAATCATTTACAAAAGCATGTGCTATTCCGCCTGCACCGATCATGCCCCAACGGATATTATCTTTTCTCATGTTCATTAACGGGTTTCTACAATTTCACTGGTTGAAAATTTATAGCGCATATTCCTATACACACATATATCTGTAATATCTCCTTGTGTACCTAAAGGCACTACCCTGAAATTGGAGGAAATCCGGTAAGGTCCTTTTA
>JAYSXR010000010.1:0-2223 GCA_043717145.1 Chitinophagaceae bacterium
GATAGTTTTCATGATAAGCTCGTTCCCAGTACTCTTATCTATTTTCTGGAAATAAACGCCATTGAGTAAAGCGGGTATGGTAGATGAGAAAGGACGGGAGATCGGATCGTCAGATTGGGTGAAAATTCGATATATATTGTCGCCGATGATAATATTGCGGCTGTATCGTTCGCCCGTACCGCCTATATGAAACTCAAGGTTGGAGAATTTGCTGTTGGGTTTCACCCAAACGATCTGCTCTGTGCCAGCATCATAACAAACCCTTTCAGAATATGCAATCCTCGGGCCGCCAAGCGTAACAGTCGAGTCCTTGAAAGTGTCAAAATAGATCAGATCATTTTGATTCGTTAAATCATTGATAACATCTGTCCCGGGCTTGCCGCAACTAAATAAGAAGAACGAAGGTAAAAAATAGAGAATAATTAAAATCCGTTTCATAAGGATGATTCATTTAAAATAAGTATAAACAAATCTAGTTAAATATTTATAATTTCTTTGCCTCCGTTGGTGCCCATGCTAACAATAATCAAAGTTCACCCTATGACTTATCCTACTGGCGCAGATTTATAGCCGCACACTGGCGCAGCGATCTGATATGCAGCAAAAATTTATGCCTATCTGTGCAGCTATTACTACTTTTTTCATCCGCCCGGCTTATCTGTACTGCCTATAATATTTCCCTTCACACAAGTTGGTCTTCGCAAAAATCTTCACCGCTCCTTGGTTTACGGTTTCTAAACCTATTTCAGCTTACAGCATTGTGCTGCCGGCAGAATATTCTACTATTTCAAACAGGAATTTTTTATCTTTCAAGATGAATAAAATTATTTTAATCAGTACGTTTTGCCTGTTTCAACATATCTGCTTTGCACAAATTAAACCGTTTCAATTTGCATTTATTTCTGACACTCATATTGGTTCGCCAGATGGCAAAGCAGAAGAAGATCTGATACGTACGGTACAGGATATTAATAAAAGAGCGGATCTGGATTTTGTTGTGTTAACGGGTGACATTACTGAACTTGGTACAAATGAGCAATTAGCAAAAGCGAAAAAAATATTGGATGGCTTACAGACCAAGTGGTTTATCATTCCCGGCAACCATGATGATGGCTGGAGTGAAAGCGGTGGTGAAAGTTTCATCACTACTTTTGGCAGCGACCGCTTCCATTTTGATCATAATGGTATCCGCTTTATTGCTTGCGCTTCCGGTCCTTATGTAAGAATGAGTGACGGGCATATTCCAAAAGATGCCATGACGTGGATGGAAAATATTTTGGATACAACCGCTGCAAATATGCCGGTTATCTTTTTAAATCATTATCCGATGGATAACCAGATGGACAACTGGTATGAAGTGATTGATCTTTTTAAAAAGAAAAACACCATACTTTTTATGTGCGGGCACGGACACAGCAACAAGGCTTTAAATTTTGAAGACATCCCTGGCGTGATGGGCCGATCAAACCTTCGTGCAAAGAAAGAAGTTGGCGGGTATAATGTAGTGGAAGTAAGATCCGACTCTCTGCTATTTAATGAAGCGAACCCTGTTACCGGCACCACCAAACGGTGGACGGCGGTGACAACAGCAAAGCACAATTACAATGATGGTAAAAAATATCCCAGACCGGATTTTGCCATCAACAATTCATTTTCGAATATTAAAGTTAAATGGAAGTATGCGTCAGAAGCTAATGTTATTTCAACCCCCGCTGTAAAAAATGGCTTGGTAATATTTGGCAACCAACAGGGAAAAATAGTTGCCTTGTCATTAAGGAACGGTAAACCAATATGGAATTTTCAAACCGGTGCTGCTGTTTATTCTTCTCCTGCCATTGCAGAAAAAAACATTGTTTTTGGCTCAACCGATGGCTATGTATATTGTCTGAATATGAATGGCAAACTGCAGTGGAAATTCAAAGCAAATGCAGCTGTATTGGGCTCTCCTGTTATTGACAGCAATGTCGTTTACATTGGTGCAAGCGATCACCGCTTTCGGGCAATTGATTTAAAATCGGGAAAAGAAAAATGGGTATTTAATGGCTTGAATGGCCCTGTGGTAAGCACACCGGTTTTGTATAAAGATGCAGTAATATTTGGCGCCTGGGATACTTATTTATATGCCCTTAATAAAAATACAGGCCTGATAAACTGGAAATGGAACAATGGTTCAACTGTTACAAATTATTCGCCTGCAGCCTGCACACCGGTTATACATAAAAA
>JAYSXR010000091.1:0-51799 GCA_043717145.1 Chitinophagaceae bacterium
TCAATTATAAGAGAACCACTGAATCTGCTATCAGTTACATCTATTTGGCTATGATGTGCCTAATGGTAAAAAATATTAATTAACTCAAACAGCTTCTAAGTATATCCTTAATCATTTGACTCTACTTTTTCTAAATTACATGCAGAATTTGAATAGTGGACCACAGTTGAAGGTGCTGATTTTGTAACTATTCCTGATGAAATGGATACATATACTTTAGTTGAAGGAATTTAGGCAGTTTTTGATCATAAAGGTTTACATACGTACACTAAAATATTTCATTACATTTTTGAAACGTGATTACCTAAATCAACCGATTATTGCCTCGGTAACCGCTCACATTTTGAAATATTGGGAGCCAAGTACAAAAACAATGATCCGAATTCGGAAGAAGAAATTTGAATACAAATCAGGCCAAAATAATAACATCAACCCGAAATATTTGATTTTGCGTTATTGCGGCTCAACGATTTTCAAATACCCTAACGGCAGTTTGTAAACTCCCCCAAAATCTCGTAGACCACTTAAGCGCGGCTTTTCTCAGTATCAGATATACCAGTAACGGGTCTGAAGTAATAAGGACTATTTTGCAACTGAATATATCTGTGATTGTTATGCGCTACCTTAAAATACAATTTGTATTTGAATGTAAAGGCTTATATTTATTAATCTCGAATTTTCCTTTCACTTTACTAGTGTAGACACATGAATAAAACCGGACCGATAATAATAATAGAAGATGATAAAGATGACCAAGAGCTCTTAAACAGTGTTTTTAAGGAACTTATTTTTAATAATGAAATAATATTTTTCGGAGAGGGTGAAAAAGCACTTGATTACTTAATCAAGTCAGCAGTTGAACCTTTTCTTATTCTTTCGGACATTAATATGCCTAGGTTAAATGGTATAGAATTAAGAGAAAAAATTCATACAAATGAAGACTTAAGAATAAAATGCATTCCATATTTATTCTTTTCAACAAGCGCTGAACAAAAATTTGTTGTTGATGCATATTCCAAGTCGGTTCAGGGATTTTTTGTCAAGCCAAACTCCTTTGATAAATTAAAACGTACAATAAAAATAATTATAGAATATTGGCAGGAATGCGAGTCCCCTAATTATATTAAATGACAGAAATACCAGTCAATTCATAAAATAATTGACTAACAAAGTTGAACACTCAACATTTCATTTACAAAACGGGGCCGGACAATCTTCAAATTCCAGCAATTTACAATGGCAGACCGTTGTCTCTATTTCAATTATTACGCCATAAGTAATTAATCAAATATGTATCGTCTCCATTTTATACTTTCCGCCAAGTGTGATATACGTTTTATTTGCTGATGCCAATATCTTTCCCAGCGCAAAAATGCCTGCGGCAATCCCAAGGCCCGTGCTGTTTTTCGCGCTGAATACCGGCTCATTGTGAATCAGGCTGTTGAATACATTTAGAAAAATATAGGCGCCGCTACCCAGTTCAAATAACGCCCCGTTACTAATGATTCCGCTGCTGAATTGCCGTTTGGGCATACCATATATTTCTTTTACGTGCAGTTTCAGGGGCCCCATCCGGGCGGTATCCATTTTTAAAAACCCTAGTTGGGTGGGTACCTGGTGCAGGATAATTATTTCCATCAGGATAGAATCATTCCGTATGTTTTTAATAATTCCCTGTATCCATTGTTTACTGCTGAATTGAAAATCAATAAAACTTCCCGGCACCCAGGTTTGAATGATCTGGTTTCTTTGCTTTAAAACCAACAGGTCGCTTTGTGAGAACGCTATTTGTGAAATAAAAATAAAAAGGATTGGGGTAAGCAGTTTTCTCATCGCCCTGTAAGATAGAGTATGCCAAAACATTTTTTCTTTAATATATCGTTAAAGCTATTTTATTTTATCGCCGTACGCGAGTATGCCCCAGCAAAGGGCCATGCCAAAACCAATGAGTATGATGCCGGAAATTTTATTGATCGTGTTCAGGATCTTTGGGGTAAGTTTTGAACGGAGCTTACCAGCGAGTTTCACTTTCAGAATATCGGTAGACAATACAAAGGCAAGACAGATTATAAATACAATGGCTCTGTATTCGAGTGGATGGGTAGCTGTTTGTGCATCTGCTGTTATAGCGGTGGTCCACACAATCCAGAAAATAAAAACAGCCGGGTTAAGAATGTTCATGAAAAACCCTGATAAGAAAAATGCCAGAAAATGCCAGTGACCATATTCTTTAATGGCTATAATATTGCCCGCATCTGTATTTACTTTTTTAAAGAACAATGTATAAATGCCGATACCGACCAGTAAAGCGCTTCCCGTTACCGCAATAATCACCTGGTGGTTTAATGCAGCAGCAAACAAAGATGTAAAAAAATTGCAAACCACCACCAATAAAATATCACTTGCCGAAACACCTGCCACAAATAAATACCCAGCCTTGTGGCCGTTGTTGATGCTTTGTTTGAGGATAGCAAAAATAATCGGCCCTACCGAAATCGCCAGGAGCACACCAAGAACCAATCCTTTAATTAGTGGGGCAATCATTATAAAAGGTTATTTTTGATTCCCGAAAGTAAGTTGTAAACTTTAGATTGTAACTGTGAAGGCCCATCTTTTATTAAATAGATTGATCATTTGATGATGCGGGCAGAGATAACCTTATCCAATCCCGGAAAACGTTTCTCAAAATAACGGTTACCATATTTATAAACCGAATCCTGCTGGGGCACTGTAGTCCTGCCATAGCGGTCAGTAAACAATTCGACCACTTCCATTCCCTTGATCACTTTGGCAATAGGCGTAAATCCTTTTACGCCCAACCTTACCGTGATATCGTTTTTGGGGTTATCGATCATATTAATAAAAATCTGGGTTACCCGGCTGTTGGGGCCGCTTCGGGCATAAGCTATGGTGCCCTTCATATTTTTATATTGGGCAGTCTCATCGGCTATTTTTTTAGGGTCCCAGAAACGGTTTACCTGTTCGTCATCCGAAATACCAAACTGCGATACGAAGTTGCGCTCCACCCTAAACAACAAGGTGTTATCATAAAAGCCTGTTTTAATTAATTGATATAACCTGTCAACACCCAGCGGCGACCATTTCCTATATGCCTCAATAATGAATTCGCCCCGGCTTGTTTTAAACCGGGCCTTAAATGTTGCCGGCGCCTTTGTTTTCAGAATGGATATATCCGGAACCTGTGATTGAGTAATGGTTGCAAAAACAAAAATTTGTATAAACAGCAGAAACAGCTTCATACAGGTGGTTTTATAAGATGGTTATTGCGCGGCAATTTTTTCTCCCAGTAAAAAGCGCTGCCAGTCTTCCAGCATTTTTCCTTTTAATACACGTGGAAATTTATGCTGTCCGCCTACTTTTCCCTTGGCTTTCATAAACGCCATGAACTGAAGTTCACTAAGTACCTGGAGTTTTACTTCCTTTAGGGCGCTCCTTCTTTCTACTGCATAATCATCATTCAGGTCTTTCAGTTTATCATCTATCAGTTTTCCCAATATATCAACATTCACTTTATCATCACAGGCTACATACCATTGATGAGCGAAAAAGTTACCATGTGGTAACCCGGCAACTGTAAATTCGGGGATACTGATATTAAGTTCTTCGCTGGCCAGTTGGATGGCTTTGTTCATATTATCTACACTCAGGTGTTCGCCAACAAGGCTTAAAAAATGTTTCGTTCGACCTGTAATTACGATCTCACATTTTTCTACGTCAACAAACTTAATGGTATCACCAATTAAATAACGCCAGGTTCCGGCGGCAGTGCTGATGAGCAGGGCATACTCTTTTCCTTCTTCTACCTCGTGTATCATTAATGCTTCGGGATCGCTAATCATATCGCCTTCCGCATCAAAATTAATATCATCAAAAGGAACGAATTCCATAAATATATGTTCGCCTGTAACCAGCCGCATGCCTTTTGCGTGCTGCCTTTCCTGGTATGCGATAAACCCTTCGCTGGCTAAATAAGTTTCAATATATGTGATGGGCTTACCCAATAATTTTTCAAATCCCTTTTTATAGGGTTCAAAACTTACACCACCATGCACAAAAAAAGCAAGGTTAGGCCACATTTCGTGAATATTATTGAGTTTGTAACGGGCAATCACCATTTCCATACACATTTGTATCCATGCCGGTACGCCTATTAAAAAACCTATATCCCATTCGGGTGCCTTCTCTACGATTTCTTCAAGTTTTTTGTTCCAGTCTTTTTGCTTGGCTATTTTTTTCCCGGGCTTATAAAAAGCCTGAAACCAGAACGGGGCTTTTTTTACAGTTATGCCACTGAGGTCTCCGGCATAATAATCCTCTCCTTTTTGCAGATCGGTACTTCCGCCCAAAGTGAGCCAGCCTTTGCTGATAGAACTATAAGGGATATCCTCATAGGTGCGCAGGCTCAACAGCTGCTTTATCATGACAATTTTATTGCCCCGTAAAAGGTCGTTGGTAATGGGTATGTATTTACTGGCAGACTCACTCGTGCCGCTGCTGAGTGCATAATATCTTATCTTCCCCGGCCAACAGACATCGGGCTTACCTTCCAGTGTTTTATGCCACCACTCGTTATAAATTTTATTATAGTTAAACGTGGGTACCAGTTCCTGAAATTTTTTTCCGGGATGTTTGCTTGAGAGTATATCATCGAAACGGTATTGCTGGCCAAATTCAGTAAATCTTGCTTTCCTGAGAAGTTTCTTTAAAACAGTAATCTGCTGCCTTCTAGGGTTATTTTGTGGCAACCGTAAGGCCTTTAAAATAGTATTGGGAAGTTTGATATCAAGAATGGCCATCGTAAGATGCTGATTTAAGAATATACGAAGCTAAAGGAAATGAATTAATAATTAATTGTTATTGGGGCATTGGGGAGATTTGTTGCCTAACCGATGGTAATTGCGGAAAACAACCACGATGTCATGCCACCAATCGTAATTTTTGGCATACAGTTTATCTGCTTTCTCTGCGAAATTAGCCCCGAACAGAGATGTGAGTTTTATATGTGCTACTACCCCTTTGGCAAGTGGTGGCAAAACAAGAGATGTGGACGCATATCCAACCCATGTTTTCCGGCTGGATAAAACACTTAGTGCATTGCCTAAAAATGTGGTCGTTTTTTTTTGCACTATCAAATGAATGGGCGCAGTAACCAGAAATAACAAAGCCAAAACCACATCAACCAGTCGCTTCATTTTTTTGTGGTATGGTTGTGCAATACGATAGTCAATAAACGGGGTGATTACTTTACCCGCTTCCGTTAACCTGTTACTTCCAATTATACTTTGTGTACCAGATAAGTGAAAAAAAAACCGCATATTCTGTTTCGCAAATACCTGCATTTGTGCAATGATCTCAGATAGTTTGAGGGAACCTTCACAAAAAATAATTTCTCCAATGGGGATTTTTTTTCGAAGCACCTGCAGGTTTTTTAAGCTGCATAATGCACTGTTATCCAATGCATCTACACCAATCCTGCCAAGTAGCTTTTGCGCAAGCATTACTTCTTCGAGAAGCGTTACTATTTTGTCATAGTCTTTTTCCGTCCCCACCACTACGGTTTGTTTTTCAAGTTCCGTTTGATATTCAAACAGGTTATTTTTTTCAGCTGTTACGATTTGTCGCAGCAAAAAAATAAAAACGGCTCCCATTAATCCGCCTCCTAAAATAACCCCTCTTGAAAACCGTAACGATTCGGGTAATAATGAATATACCGCTAACATACTTACTGCTGCAAACGCAACAGCGAAAAGGGTTTTAGTGGTTTTATACAATTTATCATACAAGCCCATAAATGTTGCTGATAAAATAAATACACCTGTAAAAAAAACGATTGCATACGACAGGTACTCAAACCCAAACCCCTTTCCATTTCGTACTTGACTGATCCATAAAAGACTTATTATTTTCAATGAAAGCCATACAATAGTTCCGTCGATAACGGGAAATAAAACAGGCCTTATCATTCGTTCCACCACGTTAATGATCGCCCTGCAGGTTATGGCTATCTGTATGAAATAAGAAAACAGTTTAGCCGTTCCGGATGTATATTGTTTCTGTACAAAAATCAACATCGCTGCATAAAAAAACTTTACATAGTTCAGTCCTGCCTTTTGCGAGCTTTCCCCTTTAAAATGAATGATCGTTGTTCCGGCAAAATAATGGTTTTGGTAGCCGGCTTTTTGTATCCGGTAACTTAGGTCAATATCTTCTCCATACATGAAATAGCTTTCATCAAAGCCATGCAAATCATCCAATAGCTTTTTTCTGGTAAACATAAAAGCACCGGCTAAAACAGCTACCTGGTGATTAGCATGTTCATTCAGATCACCCAATGCATACTTATTAAAATATCCGGATGTTGGAAATAATGCTGCCAATCCCATTAGTTTATAAAAAGAAGCAGTAGGCGATGGAAATGCCCTCTTACTTTCCGGCAGAAACCTGCCCCGGCCATCTAACATACGCACGCCCAATGCCCCGGCTTTTGGGTGGGCCTTCATAAATGCAAGGCATAAGGAAAATGCATTTTCCGGAACAAGTGTATCGGGATTCAGGAACAACACATATTCTCCCGATGCGTTTTTTAATGCCAGGTTATTGGCTTTGGCAAAACCCAAGTTCGCTTCGTTACAGATAAATATTATACCGGGGAAAAGTGGGCGAAGGTATTCCATACTGCCATCTGTGCAATGATTATCCACTACGATCAGCTCTGCCCGAATGCCTTCAACCCCTTTTAGAACCGCCTTCAGGCACTGTTCTAAAAAGTATTTGACATTGTAGTTGACTATGATGATAGATAGCTGCAAGAAAAAAGGTTCTGGTTACAAGATACTGGATTCTGGTTTCTGGATGTTGGATACTCAATACTAGATGTAGTCGGGGTTCCTTCATCCTTCTATCCAGCATCCAGACCCCAGTATCCTGCATCTTCATTACTTTTGCGGCATGATGTTAAAACACACGCTGTTAAAGGCAATAGAAGCCGGGGCCGCACAATTGACCCATTTTTTCAACGGCGAATTCAAGATAAGTAATAAAGAGGGTATCAATAACCTGGTTACTGAAGCTGACCATGCGGCTGAAAAAGCGATTTTTGAAGTGATCCAAAAAGAATTTCCCGACCATTATATACTGAGCGAGGAAACGGGTGAAATTGTTATGGATTCTGCTTATAAATGGATCATTGATCCTATTGACGGGACCGTAAACTTTGCTAATGGTATACCCATTTGCTGTGTGAGTATCGGTGTTGAGCATAATGGCCAGATGATCATGGGTGCGGTATACAACCCCCTTCTTAACGAATTGTTCTTTGCCCAACATGGATTTGGGGCAACGTTGAACGATAAACGCATACATGTAAGTGATAAAACAGCTGTTATAAACAGCTGCCTAGTTACCGGTTTCCCCTATACCTATCTTGATGCGCCCAATGGTCCATTACAGGTATTCGAAAAACTAATTCGAAAAGGGGTTCCCGTAAGAAGGTTAGGTAGTGCCGCCATTGATCTCTGCTGGGTAGCCGCAGGCAGGTTTGATGGATGCTATGAACACAAATTGCAGGCTTGGGATAGCGCCGCAGGTTTTTTAATTGTAGAAGAGGCAGGAGGAAAAGTAACCGATTTTAAAGGCGAGCGCTATTCGCCTTATCAGCCACATATAATTGCAACCAATGGAAAAATTCATGATGAATTGGTGGCAGTAGTGAATGGTGCTGATGTATAAATACATTATTAGGTTACCCCGAAAGAACCCGTATTGCCTATTGCAAAAAAATAAACAGTTAAAAAATAATTATGAGTGAGCAGAGAACAGAAATAGCAGAACTGGGAGAATTTGGTTTAATAGACCATCTCACTAAAAATTTTGAGATACATAATGCCTCAACTATATTAAGTGTAGGGGATGATGCCGCTGTTATCGACCATTATGGTAAACAAACCGTGGTTACTACCGACCTCCTGATTGAAGGTATCCATTTCGATCTGATATACACCCCTATGAAACACTTAGGCTACAAAGCCGTAATGGTAAACCTGAGTGATGTGTATGCCATGAATGCCATCCCCACACAAATTACCATCAGCATTGGTATCAGTAACCGCTTTAGCCTGGAAGCCCTGGACGATTTTTATGAAGGTGTTTATATAGCGTGTGAAAAACACGGGGTTGACTTGGTAGGGGGCGATACCTCTTCTTCCAATAAAGGGTTTATCGTTTCTGTTACTGCTATTGGCGAAGTGGCACCTGATAAATTTGTAAAACGCAGCACCGCCCAAACAGGTGACCTGATCTGTGTTAGCGGCGATCTTGGAGCTGCGTTTTTGGGTTTAACATTGATGGAAAGGGAAAAGAAAATCTATCTCGAAAACCCTAAGGTACAGCCCGACCTTGAAAATGAAAGTTATGTGGTTGGCCGTTTATTAAAGCCAGAAGCGAGAAAAGATATCATTGAGTTTTTTGAACAGAACAGTATTGTTCCTACAGCGATGATGGATGTGAGCGATGGCATCAGCAGCGAAGTGCTGCACCTCTGTAAACAAAGCAATTTGGGCTGCAGGTTATATGAAGAAAAAATACCGATATCCGATGAAAGCCGGAAAGTAGCCTACAAATTCGGGATCGACCCCACCGTTTGCGCCCTCAATGGTGGAGAGGATTACGAGCTAATCTTTACATTAAAACAGGAAGACCACGATAAGATCACATTGAATGAAGAGATCAGCGTGATCGGTTACATGACAGAAATAACGGAAGGTTGTAAATTATTAACCAAGGGTGGTAACAGTTTCGATATTACGGCACAGGGCTGGAATGCCATTACACAATAATTATTGTGTATGAAACAAATGACCCCGCTTTTCTGTCTGTTACTTTCAATTAGTATCCAGCGTGCTGATGCACAAAAACAATTTAGCCCACTACCAAAAATAGCGCCTGGTATTTTAAAGGAAGATTTTCTTTTACTAAAAAAAATCCTCGAAGCCAATCACCCGAGTTTATATTGGTACACGCCAAAGGACAGTATTGATGCTTGTTTTGAAAGCGCTATCAATAGTATAACCGATTCACTAAATGAAGTACAGTTTAAAAACAAAGTAGCCTGGGTAATCAGTAAAATACGTTGTGGGCACACTTCGGTACGTTTCTCAAAAAAGTATGAAAAAATTGCCGCGCATTTTCGCTACCCGCAATTTCCCTTGCTTTTAAAAACCTGGGGTGATAGCTTAGTGGTAATAAGCAGCTTCCTTCCTAGGGACACTATTTTCAAACGCGGCACCATCATAACCGGCATTAATGGAAAAACCAACCGGCAACTTCTCGATACCTTATTTCAATATATTACATCAGACGGTTTCTCGTTTAATTATAAAAGCCAGGTAGTTAGTGGTAATTTCCCTGCCTGGTATAAAACCATATTGGGCTTAGACAGTTCTTATATCGTTTCATATATTGATTCAACCGGTACGGAGACAGTTACTACGATAAAAAATTTCAGGCCAACCATTGATACAAGCAAAAAAAACAGGGCTGCCCCGTTATTCCCTTTTGTAAAACCAACGCGCAAACAAATCAGGGAAGCCACATTATTATCCAGGCGCGGCATAGTTATTGACACCACGCTCAATACCGCATTTATCCGGCTAACTTCTTTTACGGGTGGAAATATCAGGGGGTTCTTCAGGCATTCTTTCAAAACCATCCGGCAACAGCATATACAGCATCTTGTAATTGACCTGCGTGAAAATGGCGGGGGCAAAGTGAGTAACAGTATTTTGCTCACTCAGTATTTAACCGATCATCCTTTTAAAGTAGGCGACAGCGTTGTAGCCATCAGCAGGCGTTTCAAATATGGACGCTACATCAAACCCAGCTGGACCTATTGGCTTGCTATGAACTTTGGTGCACATAAAATGGAAGACGGCCTGATACATTTACGTTATTACGAAATACATCTCTTTCAACCGCAAAAAAAATATCATTTTAAGGGAGATCTTTACCTAGTGCAGGGAGGGTATAGTTTTTCTGCTACAGCCATGTTCATTTCTTACCTGAAAGGACAAAAGAATGTAAAACTGGTAGGCGAAGAAACCGGAGGGGGCTATTATGGAAGTTCTGCCATGCATATTCCCACAATTGTTCTCCCAAATACAGGTTTACGGGTTAGTTTGCCTATGTATCGGTTAGTGATGGATTCTACCCGGCCCAAGGGCCATGGCATTATTCCTGACATTGAAATAGGCCCTTCTTCACTGGCAATTAAAAAAGGAGTTGACCTGAAAATGCAAAAAATTAGGGAGATGATACAGCAAAAGACTTTCTAAGCCGCTCTTGTATTAACACCGAATGTATTATTTTGCACCATAATTATCATGCACCAAACATATCGTAACATATCCTTATTACGCTTACTGCTGATGCTAACAACAATAGCCGGCTTCCATAACACCGCATCTGCACAGGATTCCGACACAGCGCGGGTCATGAAAACTGATTCGATCCCAAAGAAAAAAAAACTTTCCTTAAAACCTGCCGGTGATTTTGACCAGCGTTTTTCTTTTATTGATAAAGAAGGTGTGAGTATCTGGGGTTACCGCATAGGGCTATCGGTAAATGATAAGTATAAGGTGGGTATTGGTGGGTATTTTTTAAAACAAGAGTCGGCAGGCATCAAGCTGGATGCAACGGGTATCCCTATCAATCAATTAACCAAGAGCCTTTATTATGGCACCATCTATTATGAACCTTTTTTATTCCGCAGGAAACGGTGGGAAATGAGTATGGTGTTTGAAATCGGTTATGGAAAAGCTGAACTGGATTCTACCAATAAAATACGAGGCCGGTTTTTAACTAAGAGTGAGAAGCAGGATTTTATTCCGGCAGGTATGGGTTACTCAGTAAATCTTATCATTCCCGACATTAAGGGCCTGCATTTTCTTACGTATCTGGGATTGAATGGAATGATCGGTTTACGCAAAGCAGTATTCAACAGCGATCTTAAATACAATTACGACGGCTGGTACTGGAGCATTGGCAGCGCGGTTTTTCTTGACAAGATTATTTCAGATTTATCGGGTGGGAAAAGAAGGCGTACTGCTGCAAAATAAACCCTGCTTTTTTATTTATGGGTTATAGAAAGAAGGATTGCATAGATGTACATAAAAAAATACAACTCCAATTGCAATAAATATTATCCGTTAATCAATCCTTTTACCTCCAGTAACTCATCTAAAAAAACAAGATTAGCATCATAGCCTTTTTCAATTCTGCCCATGCTATTTGCTTTTTGCATTACTTGCGCCGGGTATGTACTTACCATTCGCAACGCTTCATCCAAATCAATACCAGCATGGTTAACCAAGTTACGTAAAGATTTCGCCATGGTTAAAGCCGAACCACTTAAAATACCTTTTGATTCATATTTATCTCCAGATAAATGATGGGGGTTTTCGCCTTCGGTTGTTTCAGTTACTGCATCGGTAATTACAAACAATCTTTCTTTCAATATTTTTTTCGCAATCTGTATCGCAGAAAAATCAACATGAAACCCGTCGGGCACAACACTTGCCATAACCTTTGGGTGATTGAAAATAGCCCCCACCATTCCGGGTGAGCGGTGTTGCAAAGGACTCATGGCATTGTATAAATGAGTAGCCGTGCTGATACCAGCATCAAAAGCAGCAGTAGCCACTTCATAATTGGCATTACTGTGGCCAGCAGAAATAATTACATTATATGACCGTATCAGGGCCATCACTTCTTCACTACAAACTTCCGGGGCGAGTGTGATCATAGTAATAACTCCCTTACCATATTCAAGTAGTTCTTTTACTTCCCCGGGAGTAGGTGAATGAATAAAGGATTCAATGTGTGCGCCCTTTTTTATCGTGTTGATCCACGGACCTTCTACATGTAAACCCATACAGCCTTTACCGCCCTCCTGCCAATAAGCCCTCACCGCATCAACACATTTGTAAAAAACTTTAAATGCGTTGGTGGCCACTGTTGGTTGAAAATGAGAAGCACCGCCTTCTGAACAAAACGTATATAATTTATGCAAAGATTCGGCTTCAGGATATACCGATAATAATTTTCCATACGCGCCATAAATCTGAATATCCATGAATGCCGGCGCCAATAGGTGATAACTGGAAACGGGTTCTACGGAAATATTTTCAGACGGAAGTACCTCAACAATTTTTCCGCTTGATACCACAACCGTATGTTGCGATAGCCATTTGTTTCCGGTAAACACTTTTTCAGCTTTATATAGTTGTAGGTTATTCTCCA
Source organism: Chitinophagaceae bacterium (assembly GCA_043717145.1). Classification (GTDB taxonomy): domain Bacteria; phylum Bacteroidota; class Bacteroidia; order Chitinophagales; family Chitinophagaceae; genus Sediminibacterium. The sequence continues at coordinate 12,316 of JAYSXR010000091.1, forward strand.
TCAGTTTCTATTATATTAAAATCATCGGCATCTTTCCAGAAAGGAAACTTTTCCCTTATTTCCTCCAACGGTTCTTTTTCTAATACGATGTTATGAATGTCTTCGCCTGTTGCCTTATGGTATATAGTAGCTCCCAATGCATCTATCACCATACTATCACCGCAATGGTTAATGCCATTACCATCATTTCCAACCCTGTTCACTCCTACCACATAACACTGGTTTTCGATAGCCCTCGCTGCAAGTAAGGTTTTCCACGCATGGTTTCTGCTTTCAGGCCAGTTGGCTACATATAAAAGTATGTCATACTCAGGCACTTCGTTGCTTTGCTGCCTTGCCCATACCGGAAAGCGCAGGTCGTAACAGATCAACAGGTTAATCTTCCATCCTTTTACACTGGCGATCAATCGTTTCCTACCCCGTGTGTATTCTTCATGTTCCCCACCAAATGCAAAGCGGTGGCGTTTATCGTAATGTCCCAATGTTCCGTTAGGCAATACCCATAAAAGACGGTTAAAAAAATGGCCATCTTCTTTAATCATCACGCTTCCGGTGAGGATTATTTTTTTTGCTGCTGCAATTTTTTTCATCCAGGAAACCGTTTCCCCGTCCATCTTTTCGGCAAGAAGTTTGGGTTTCATACTAAACCCAGTGCTGAACATTTCGGGTAATATTACCAGTTCTGTTTTTTCAGCAATGCCCATAATCTTTGTTTCGAGCATGGCAAGATTGGCTTTTTTATCTTCCCAAAATAAATGGGTTTGCACTAATGAAAGGGTAAGAGAGGGCATTATGTATGTTTATTTGCTATATCAAATAAAAATCAGCTGCAGATTATAAATAATAGGTTACACCACCTGAAAATCTGCGGCTAACCTTATCTTTCAGGCACCAATGATAATTACATGTGCAAGTTAATGCAAACGATAACTCAACTGCAGAGACACATAGCGCTGTGGATTTTTTTGTCTAACCGCTTCCTTGCTCTGGTATATTAATTCAATTTTAGTTGTCCATCGCCCCTGCGCATAACAAAGTCCCCAGGTTTGTTGAAACATCCATGGTTCAGTTTCTCTTAAAACGGCACCGGTACCTTTAGAAAAAAGTCCTCCCTCAACAGTAGCATTGTATGCCTGAAAAATAATTTGAGGATGCCAGTATGTAAACAGTTCATATTTTCGGTTTGTTTGAGTAGCCTTGTTCAGTACCCTCGCATTCCATAAAGCACTGTTACTGTTTTTTTCAAAACTTCCCACACAAAGATATGCCCCAAGTTTGGCGTTGGTAAATGTACTGCCCAGGTTTACCTGTATATCGGGCACCCATTTCAGCCAGGAAGAATCTTCTATTACGGTTCTAGCATAATTAAATCCCAAATCTATTCCCCATGCATTTTGTACCTGGTACTGCCATCCGGTAAATGGAGCGTATCTAAAAAGTTTATGGTAGCTGTTCTGCATGTCTTCTCCAAAAGAAGCGGCACCTAAGACGCTCAGCGAAACACTGTATTGCAGGACTGACTCATTGGCAAAAAACTGCGACTCATTGTATTTAAAAAATAAATACCCGCAATAAGGTCTGTCTATATCTTCAGGGGCCGCTGTTTTGCGGATAAGCGGGGTATAGATCATTTGTCCTATTTCGTATGACCTTACTCTTTTGTTTCCGTTTTTTTGGGCAGCGGTGGTTAGCTTTAAAAAGAGTCCATTGGTATAATTAGCATCCTTTTTTTGAAAAAGATACGCATCATTGTCGTTGGTAAACGACAATTCACGCCTAAAATAATCCCCTTGTTTTTGCTGCGCATAAACAGCAGATAGCAGCATACAAAATGCCGGTATAAGCAAGTTTTTCAACATAATAGTTCATTCATTTCAGATACGTCTATTCTTTCCTTCCGGCCCTTATCCCAGCAATAATACCCTGAATTAACTGTGCCTCATATCCTTTTTGAAGCAGGTAAGCGTTAGTTTTAACCTGGCGGGTTATATAATATTCCCCTTTCAGGCCTTCCCATTTTGCTATGGCCAGTTTTTGTAAAGATGCTATATAATCATCTTCCTCTATCTCTTTCAGTGCCCTTTTAATAACATTTTCACCGACTTTTTTCTGCCTCAAGGCATATACGATCTTCACTTTCCCCCATTTTTTTAGGCGAAAATGGCCGCCTGCAAACTGGATAGCGAACCGTTCCTCATTGAGAAAATCTTCTTCAATAAGCCTGGAAAGTAGAATTTCTACCTCTTTTTGGGGCAATCCCATACCAAAAAGCTTCTCTTTTACCTCAAAATGGCATCTTTCGCGGTAGCCGCAATAGTACTTTATTTTGGGATAGGCCTGGTTGGGAGTTAACCTGAGGTGCATTTTTTTGCTGCTTTTTTGGTTTTTTTGATAAAAATATTATATTTGTAGTGGGCTCACTACACTACTCACATACTATCCACATTTAATACTTTAATATCTAGCTATATAAATGGAGGTTGCGAAACATAATGTTTGTTTGATAGATGATGATAACATCTACCAATTTACAGCGCGCAAGCTTGTGGAGGCTACCGGCCTTGCTAAAAAAATCCAGTCGTTCTACAATGGTAGCGATGCTATTAATTATTTCAGGGACCAAAGCAACAACAACCCGGAAACATTACCTGATGTTATTTTCCTCGACATCAATATGCCCATCATGAATGGCTGGGAGTTTTTAGAAGAATACCATAAGCTCTGCAATAAGTTTTCGAAGCTTATCGTGGTGTATGTGGTAAGTTCATCCATTGACAGCAACGATATGCAGAAATCGAGAGAATACAAAGCTGTTAGCGATTACCTGGTAAAGCCCATTAACCGTATACAATACAAAGAACTGATCGAGGGCCTGTAGAATATCGAATGCCGAACAGGGAATTTTGAATGTTGATGAAAAGGATAAATCAATATTCCTCTCCAAACCGCGATGCCTGTCCAATCCACATCTCATTCACATTCACCTTTTTAATCTCCCGCTGCCGGATTTCTGTTGTGGAATATTAACATTTTACAGTAGGTTTGTTGCAAAGCTAAACTCTCCAGAATGAAATTTATTGTTTCGTCCTCTTCGCTGTTAAAACACCTGCAACAAATCAGTGGTGTGATCAATGCCAATACCGTTTTGCCCATATTGGAAGACTTTTTATTTGAGATACAGGATAAAAAACTCAATGTTGTTGCCACCGACCTTGAAACCGTAATGCGGGTACAATTGGATGTAGAAAGCAAGACAAATGGAAAAGTATGTATACCTGCTAAAATTTTGCTGGATTCATTAAAAAATATTGCCGATCAGCCGCTCACCTTTAATATTGATAAAAACTTTGCGGTAGAAATTACCAGCGATAACGGGAAGTATAAAGTAATGGGCGAAAACCCCGATAATTTCCCTAAAGAACCCGCCGCAGATGCTACTACCGGATTTGCCATGAGCAGCAGCGCTTTGCTTACTGCCATCAACAAAACATTATTCGCGGTTAGCAGTGATGACCTCCGTCCTGCGATGACAGGTGTTTTCTTCGAGCTCACCGAAGACAGCGTTCAGTTTGTAGCCACTGATGCCCATCGTTTGGTTCGCTATAAAAGAACCGATACTAAAGCATCGAAGACCGATTCATTTATCGTTCCGAAAAAACCATTGAACCTGTTAAAGAATGCTTTACCCGATAATGAAGACGAGCTGAGTGTTAGCTATAACAGTAACCATCTTTTTGTAAACCACGGTTCTACGCAAATGATCTGTCGTTTGATAGATGCCCGTTTCCCCGATTATAAAGTAGTGATACCGGCAGACAATCCTTATAAGCTGATCGTTAACAAAAGTGATTTTCAAAATGCATTGCGCCGCGTAAACGTATTCAGCAATAAGAGTACCAACCAGGTTGCATTGAATATTACCGGCAGTGAATTACAGATGGCCGCGCAGGATGTTGATTTTAGCTTTGAGGGTAACGAACGTATGAATTGCCAATATGATGGCGAGGACCTGCAGATTGCATTCAATGCAAAATTCCTGATTGAAATGCTTAATGCAGCGGATACCGATGATATTAAAATGGAACTCTCTACTTCTACCAAAGCCGGTTTGATTAAACCCACCGAGCAGGCAGAAGGCGAAGACCTGCTGATGCTGGTAATGCCGTTGATGTTGAATAATTAATTATTTAATTTTATTTTTTAGCTGCAGGTTCGGGGATTGATAATCAATCCCCGAACCTGCAGCTTTCCTTTTTTACCGTTGCTCATCTATTTATGGTATCAACGTATTTTTATTCAGGCAAATAACAAAAACGTCCATTTTTGTTTGTAAATTGATCGTACAAAACGATGGCTGCTATGATAGAAAATATTGTTCATTATTTTGACCATATTCCCAGTCTGCACCGGGCATTGATCCTTGCCGGCGGCATTACTTTTTTCTGGATTTTCGAAGGCGTAATTCCTTTGGTTGGTTTTAGCTATAATAAATGGAGACATGCTTCCATCAATATTTTTTTTACGGTTACAACCATCATCATTAATTTTTCTTTTGCCCTGCTCATCGTTAAATCGAGCGATTGGGTAGTATTAAATAAATTCGGGCTCTCACAATTGTTTCAAATGCCTTTATGGGTATTTATGATATCGGGGCTTTTACTGTTTGATCTTGTAGGGGCCTATTCCATCCACTTTATCGAACACAAAATAAAATGGATGTGGAAATTCCACATGGTGCACCATGCCGATACACATGTGGATACTACCACTGCCAACAGGCACCATCCAGGCGAAAGTGTATTTCGCGCAGTATTTACCATGATCGGTGTGGTGGTTTGCGGGGCACCTATATGGCTGGTGATGATGTACCAAAGCCTTAGCGTGGTGTTAACGCAGTTTAACCATGCCAATATCCGTTTGCCTTTATGGCTGGATAATGCCTTAAGCTGGTTTTTAGTATCACCAAATATGCATAAAGTACATCATCATTACATGCGTCCGCAGACAGACAGTAATTACGGGAATATTTTTTCTGTATGGGACAGGTTGTTTGGCACATTCAATTACACACCTGTTGAGCAGATAAAATATGGTTTGGATGTGCTTGATGGCAGTAAGGATGAGAGTCTGGGCTTCCAACTGAGTGTACCTTTTGACAAAAAAATTAAAACAGATTATTAATCTTCTCGTTCATCTTTGCAACAAATTTTGTTAATGAAGAGAATAGCCATGATACCGGCACGCTATGCCGCCTCTCGTTTTCCGGCTAAGTTGATGCAACTACTGGGTAACAAAACAGTTATCCGGCATACCTATGATAATACAGTTGCTACAGGTTTATTTAATGAGGTGTATGTGGTAACAGATAGTGCGATTATTTTTGATGAAATTATCTCACATGGCGGCAATGCCGTGATGAGTAAAAAATCACACGAAAGTGGCAGCGACAGGATTGCAGAAGCCATCGAAAATATGGATGTTGACATCGTTGTAAATGTTCAGGGCGACGAGCCTTTTGTGAAACGCGAACCGCTTAAAAAATTATTACAGGTGTTTGAGGGTGAAAATGGCAAAAATATTCAGGTTGCTTCTTTAATGCAGGTAATGCAAGAACAAAAATTTATTGACGACCCTAATAATGTAAAAGTGGCCGTTGATAAAAACATGAATTCTCTTATGTTCTCGCGCAATGTAATTCCTTACCAAAGAAGCAAAGAAAATCTTGCCGTTTATTACGAACACATCGGTGTATACGCTTTTCGCAAACAGGCCCTGCTCAATTTTACCAGCTGGCAAATGACACCTTTGGAGAAAGCAGAAAAAATAGAATGCCTTCGTTATTTAGAAAATGGTGTACTGCTAAAAATGGTGGTTACAGATTATATGGGCATTGAAATAGATACGCCTGAAGACCTCGAACGGGCTTCCCGGATGCTTGAATCATGAATTTGGAATCTGCTGAAGGGAATACTTCAATATAAAAAATTCTTTATAGGGTATTCGATATGGCTGGCCCACAATTCCCGTTCATTACTTATCTTACTGTACCTAAACCGATTGCAATGAATAAAAGCAAACTGCTTCGCTGGTCAATTGTTGTGGCACTGGCAGGTTTTATTTTCGGCTTTGATACGGTGGTGATCTCCGGCGCCAACCAGCCAATCAAAGAATTATGGCATACCTCCCCTTTGTTTCACGGATTTTTTATCATGTCAATGGCTTTATGGGGTACCGTTCTCGGTGCTGTTTTTGGGGGGATACCAACAGAAAAATATGGTAGAAAAACAGTGCTTTTATGGGTTGGAATATTATTTGCCGTTTCGGCATTGGGTTCTGCTTTGGCAATAGGTCCGTATATGTTCTCTTTTTTTCGCTTTATTGGTGGTGTAGGCATCGGCGTTTCATCTGTGGTCGCACCTATTTATATTTCTGAAATATCTACGCCCGTTACCAGGGGACGGCTCGGCGCTTTATATCAATTCAATATTGTATTTGGTATTTTATTGGCATTCCTCTCAAATTATTTTTTACAGGGTATTGGCGGCGCAAACGACTGGCGGTGGATGTTAGGCGTATTAGCCGTGCCCGCTATTGTTTATACTGCTTTGGTATTGGGCATTTCTGAAAGTCCGAGGTGGCTGATCACCAAAAAGAACGACCTACCAGCGGCCAAAAATATCATGCTACAGATCGGGGTTGCAGATGTAGAGGCAGAGGCGGCGAGTATTATCCGGAGCAATGAGCACGAAAATTTCAGTGGAAAAGCAGTTGCCTTTTTCAGCTCGAAACACAAGAAGATTGTTTACCTGGCATTTATGATTGCATTTTTTAACCAGGTTTCAGGTATTAATTTCATTCTGTATTATGCGCCTGAAATTTTGGAAAAAGCAGGGCTTGCCACTAAAGAATCCTTATTAAACTCCATTGCCATCGGGGGGATTAACCTGCTGTTTACTTTTGTGGGACTTTATTTGATAGACCGCCTGGGCAGAAAAACATTGCTAGTAATTGGTTCTTTCGGCTATATACTGAGTTTATCAATGGTATTATGGGCATTTTATGCGCATACGGGAGCGGTTTTTTTAATGGGTTTTTTGCTGCTCTTTATTGCAGCGCATGCCGTTGGGCAGGGAGCTGTTATCTGGGTATTTATTTCTGAGATTTTCCCCAATAAAATACGGAGTGCCGGACAATCATTTGGCGCCAGTGTTCATTGGGTTTTTGCCGCATTAATTACATTGGTAACACCTGTTTTTTTAGATAAAGACCATGGCTATTTGAAAGACAACCCCTGGCCTATTTTCGCCTTTTTTGCTGCTATGATGGTATTACAATTGGTTTGGGTATTAACAAGCGTTCCCGAAACAAAAGGTGTTTCACTTGAGGTATTGGAAAAGAAACTGAGCGCATAAGTCTTACCTGTTTTTGAATAGAAAAATCGGTCGTTGTTCATTACATGTATTACAACGCAAACCAAAAGCACCCATGTCGGTTTATTCCCACGTTGGCGATCCCGCATCGGCCGCGCTGCTAAAAATCCTTGCCTGTCTTGCCTGCTGAATAGATATTTTTTAATGATTTTGCTTATCTTACTTTCTCAGTCCTCCTTTTGAAACCAGTTATGAAAAACAATAAGGCAAATCCTATGCTTAAAATGAATAAGAAAATACGGTGGCTTTTCGTATTTTCAGTGGTTGCATTTATTTGTTTTATGGGTATCCTGTATCAACAAAAAAACAGCCAACAGGCTACCCGGAAGGAGGTTTATAACACGTATTCCATAATTCAGAAACTGGAAAGTGCTAATACCCTCGTAGTAGAAACGGAATCCGCCTCACGTGGTTACCTGTTGACAAACGATACTGAATGGAAAAACAAATTGGCCCTTCTTCATACACGATTGCTTGACTCCATTAAAGCCATTGGGCACCTTATTCAAAATTCGCCCGATGGAAATAATCATATTCAGGCACTGGAAGTACTTGCACAGAAAAAGATCCTTTATCAAAAAGAGCTTGTCGATGCTCCGGTGCTTACAGAAGCCTTATTACAAAAAGTACGGTTAGACGCCGAGCCTCGCCAGATTACTTTATCTATAAAATCGCGGATTGCCGAAATTAAACAGGACCAAGAAACTTTATTAATAAAACGAGTTGGAAAAAATGAAAAAGAATACAATACCGATGTTTTACTTGCGCTGTTTGGTGGCATTTTTGCTTTTTGCCTGGTATTGATTGTTTTATTTCAGCTGAACCGGGATATTTTTCTGCGCAAAAAAGCGGAGGAAGATGTTACTGCCAGCGAAGTCAAGTACCGAAATCTTATTGAAAACGCAGGAGTAGTGATGTACACGGCTGATAATAAAGGTGCCATCACTTTCGCCAATAACCGTGTAAGCGAATTAACAGGCTACGGTGTTGAAGAGCTAAAGGGTAAGCACTTTTCGGTTTTACTTGACCCCGGGTGGGCAGAAAAAGTGGTTAATTTTTATGTGACACAATTTCAGGAAAAGAGGCCTGCGACCACATTGGATTTTCTCACGCGCACAAAAACGGGAGAAAAAAAATGGGTAGAGCAATCCGCTCAATTGTTGTTTGAAGATGACAACGTTACCGGGTTTCAATGCATGGTAAAAGATATTACCGAGCAGAAAGAGATTGAATTTGAACTCAATCAATCCGAATTAAAAAGAAAAGAAAACGAATACCGCTTACGGGCGATACTAGATAATACCTCTACTTTGATCTTTATCAAAGATCTCCAGGGCCGGTACATCATGGTAAACAAGCGTTTCAAAGAAGTTTTTGACCTTACAGATGAGATGGTGATTAATAAAACTGACTATGATTTCAGTGCAAAAGAATTAGCAGACCATTATAAAGCACTTGATGAAAAAATTATCAGTACACTTACTTTTATTGAAAGTGAAGAATTGGTAGAAACATCGCAGGGCAAGCGAAACCTGCTATTGGTAAAATTTCCCTTACTGGACGATAAGCAAAATATCTTTGGCATAAGTGGTATTGCAACTGACATAACAGAACGTGTGCAAAGCCGGCAGGAGCTGGAAGCCGCTCTTATAAAAGCAGAAGACGCCAAACAATTGCAGGAGCAGTTCCTTGCCAATATGAGTCATGAGATACGGACCCCGCTTAATGGTATCCAGGGTATGACGAGCCTGCTTCTGGAAACAAAACTAAGTGATGACCAGCACGAATTCACCAACATGATTAAACGCTCGCTCAATAACCTCGTGGCCATATTGAATGATGTGCTTGACTTCGCCAATATACAGGCCGGCAAGCTTACAATTGAGAAAATAGAATTTGACATTATTGATGCGCTTGAAGCTGTACAAAACCAATTCGCCCACCAGCTAAGCAGTAAAAGCCTCGATTTCAGGGTACTGGTTGATAATGATGTACCCCCATCCTTAATTGGCGACCCGTACAGGTTAAAACAAATCTTGATTAATCTAATCGGTAATGCAGTAAAATTTACGAAAACAGGGGGTATCCAGGTACTTCTTGGCTTACAACAAAAGACAGAAACAACCGCCATTATTTTATTTACGGTTCAAGATACGGGTATCGGAATTTCGGCTGAGAAATTACAGACAATATTTGAACGGTTTGCGCAGGCCAATATGGATATATCCCGCCGTTATGGAGGTGCCGGGCTGGGTCTTGCCATCAGTAAGGGCTTGGTACAATTGCAAGGCGGGGGAATTTCAGTAGAAAGTACACCGGGCAAAGGTTCTGTATTCAGTTTTCATATCCCGTATAGCATTAAAAAAAGTATAGTGGAAGCTCCAGCACTTGATTATGCGTCACGCTTAAAAGACATGCGGTTTCTGGTGGTAGAAGACAATGAGGTTAATCAAAAACTCATTGGTTTTGTTTTACAAAAAGTAGGAGGGAAAGTAGATATTGCTTCTCATGGAAAAGAAGCCGTTGCCTATTTCGAGCAGAATAAAAGTTATGACCTGATTATTATGGATTTACAAATGCCTGTCATGGATGGATATGAAACCGCTGTTTACATTCGACAGACCCTTCATTTGAAAACGCCTATCATCGCCATGACAGCTACTGCGTTAAAAGGCGACCAGGAAAAATGCAGAGAAGTGGGGATGGATGATTTTATGTTGAAGCCCTTCGATTTTAATGATCTTTATAAGCGGCTGGTGAGTTTATTATTTAATGAAAGTTTGGAAACGGGATCGGATGATCCTCAAAAAAAGCAAAAGTCTGTAAAAATGTATGACCTCGCTTTACTGGAAGAATTAGATGATAAGGAATCGCTCCTTGATGTGCTTACCCTTTTTTTAGACAATACCCCACAGGAAGTAAAAGAACTCGAACAACTGGTTCGCCAAAAGAACTGGAATGCTCTTTTCAGGCTGTCACATAAGATAAAAGGGGCTGTAGCAATTTTACAGGCAACACAACTGGCTGGCCTTTTGGGCATTATCGAACAAAACGCAAAGGAAGAAAAAGACGTTTCAGTACTTGAAAATCAGGTAGCTGAGGTGTGCACGCTCTTTGCAGAAATGGAAATACAGTTGCGTGCAGAGCATGGCCGCATCAATAAAGAGCTTTCCGAAGCCGGAGAAAAGGGTTAATTTCGTAGTGAATCTTTATTCCATAATTGCCCCCGATGAAAATATTAGTTGCCGATGATGAACCCATGCTGCTCAAGACTATTGAGCTGAAACTTAAAAAAGAAGGTTACGAAATAATTACAACCATTGACGGACGCGAGGCTGTTGCAAAAATAGAGACAGAAGACCCTGATATGGTAATTACCGATATCATGATGCCTTATGTTTCCGGGCTTGAAATTGTTGCCATTGTTAGAAAAAAAACCAGTAAAAAAATCCCTATCATTATTTTATCTGCCATGGAGCAGGAAAAAGTGGTAATGGAGGCATTCGAGCTGGGTGCCGATGATTATATAACCAAGCCCTTTAGCCTAAATGAGCTGGCTATCCGTGTAAAACGTTTAATGAGCCAGTTCCAAAGGAACAATCCCGGCTAATTTTTGTAATAAGACTTTCCAGTGCAGCTTTAACGAAATACAGTTTGCCGATATATGATTTTATCAAAAAAAATATTCTTCCCCTGCCTATTGTTTTTCCTGATAAATGTAACTATTACAGCGAAAGGGCAGGTTTTAGATACTTCGTCTTCCGATGCGTTGTTCCAGGCGGCAAGAAAAGCAGCTTTTGACAGCAGTGATTATTCCAAAGCAAAAGCCTATTTATTTAAAGCCTTACACATAAGCCCGAATTATGCAGATATCCGTATTTTCCTGGGCCGGATTTATACCTGGACAAAAAATTACGATAGTGGCCGTGCCGCTTTTAAGCAAGTATTGGCTGCAAACCCAGAATATGAAGATGCAGCGGTTGCCTATGTTGACCTGGAATACTTTAACGACAATTATGAAAAAGCACTTGAAATTTGTAAAACAGGGTTAAGAAACCATCCCGCTTCTGAGCCACTAATGCTACGGGAAGCCAAGATATTAAATGCACTGAAGCGTTTTGATGAAGCGGATCGGGCTATTCAGAAATTATTATTCCTGAATGATAACAACAAAGAAGCCATTGAGCTATCCAACAGCTTCCGGAATGAAGGCAAAAAAAAGAATGTAGATAATAATATTATTTCTATTTCCCCTAAGTTGGATACCAGCTCTTCAGATGGTTTATTATTAGCAGCAAGAAGAGCGGCGTTTGATAAAAAGGATTATCCACTGGCCAAAAGTTATTTGTACCAGGCATTGCGCCTGAGCCCGGATTATGTAGATATCAAAATATTTCTTGGGAGGCTACATACTTTTTCCAAACATTATGACAGCGCCCGCTATTATTTTGTTGATGTTTTGAAAAGCAATCCTGGTTATGAAGATGCTTCGTTGGCCTATAGTGACATGGAATATTGGAACGATAATAATAGTAAAGCATTAAGTATTTGTGATTCGGCATTATCATACCACCCGACATCTGAATCCTTGCTTATTCGAAAAGCAAAAATATTAAGTAGCCTGCGGCGTTTTACTGAGGCAAATACTTTTGTACAACAAGTATTAAATCTCAATAAAAATAACAGTGACGCACGCTCTTTAGCCAACAGGATCAAAGAACTATCTACCAAGAATAAAATAGGATTTAGTTATGATTATGTGTATTTCGATAAACAGTTCAGCGATCCATGGCACCTGGCCAGTTTTGAATATACCCGCAGAACCGGTATCGGCTCAGTTACCGGGAGGGTAAACTATGCGAACCGGTTTACAGAAAACGGTGTTCAATATGAGTTCGACGCATATCCCAGAATTTCAAAAGTATTTTACACATATATTAATGGCGGCTATTCAGACAATGTAGGTGTGTTTCCGCAATGGCGTGGTGGTTTTTCTTTGTATGCCAATCTGCCTAAAAGTTTTGAAGGGGAGCTGGGATTTCGTTACCTGAAGTTTTCGGGTGATCCTACCTGGATATATACGGCATACCTGGGTAAATATTATAAGAGTTGGCTGTTCAGTGGCAGAACCTATTTCACTCCAAGTACGTTTACCAACACGGTTTCTGCATCATACGCCATTGCGGCGCGATATTATTATGGCAGTGCAGATGATTGGTTTGGCGGAACCCTAGGTTACGGTATTTCCCCTGATGACCGCTTTAATTCTATCCTGATAGACAGTAAAATAAAGCTTGTTTCTTATAAAGCTGGTCTTTCATTTAAAAGGAAGGTTGCAAAATTCAGCATTATTAGCATTGACGGAAGTTGGCTCAACCAGGAATACCTTCCGCAAACAAAAGGCAATCAATATCAATTTAGTATGGGATGGCTTCGTCGTTTTTAAGCAAATATAAAACGCCCTTTTTCCGGGTATTGCCTTTCGCAGTGCTGTTCTCTCCGTTATGGATGGCGCTTTTCTGGTGGCTCACCCCTAAAAGAAAATTAGTTATCGCTATTGTAGATAAAACAGTATTAAACAGTAAGGCCCAGGAACATATTTCTTTAAATTGGATATTGACGCACGAAAAATTTGCAAAAAACAATAATGAGCTCTATATAAAAGGAGTGGATTATTATGGTTTTTTTCCGGAGGGAAACGAGAATTTCCAGATAAAGGGTCTGGAACGGTTTGGCACAAAGCAACTGGCCCTCTTAAGCAAGGATGTTGATGTGGCCTATTTTACCGATACTTATGGGATATCTAAAAACGAGTGGTACAAACAGGGCGAAGCGAAAGAGAGGTCCGGTACTGTTTACGGCGGCATGAGTATGCAGGATGTTGATTTTTTAAAACAAATACAGGCAAACCATAAACTCATCATTACGGAATTTAATTGCCTGGGGTCGCCCACCGCAATCCCCATACGGAATGAATTTGAAAAAACATTTGGGTTACAATGGACCGGCTGGAGCGGCCGGTATTTCGATTCTTTTGATACCGCAGTTAACAAGGAATTACCACACTGGCTTATCAATAATTATAAAATCCTGCACAAGGGTCAATGGCCGTTTACCAAAAGTGGGATTGCTTTTGTTCATTCAGATGACAGGATTGTTATACTTGAAAAAGATACCCACCTGTTGAAAGAGTTGCCTTATATTTATTCTTCGCAAGAGGGTCAACAGCATTATGGAATGCCCGAAAAAATCAAGTATGCTTTCTGGTTTGATGTGATTCTGCCAGATACTTCTTATAACCATGTAATCGCGCAGTTTAAGATCAGCGTCAATGAAGCAGGCCAAGAAGAATTACGAAAGAATAATATTCCTGTTTCTTTTCCCGCCGTTACGGCGCATGTTAATAGGGATTACCGCTTCTTTTATTTCTCTGCCCACTTTTGTGATAACCCTGTTGAATTGGGTTCTTCTTATTTTAAGGGAATTAATCACCTCAGATGGTTTATGTATAATACCGGCGACCCCCAGGAACGTAAGAGTTTTTTTTGGGAATTATACCAACCTCTTGTAACCACTATTTTAAATGATTACTATTATTCGATCAAGAACGATCCTCAATGAGGTGTGTATTTCTCCAACAGGCTATCCGGAACCAATTGAAGCGTATTCTGAAATTCCTTGTTTTTTCTTTTAAACCTTAAGAACCAGGCCTGCAGTTGCCTCTGCTTTATTTCATCCTGCACAAGGTCAAGGTCCATGGTTTTACTGATATGGTAAAGCGTATTCCCATTTAACATATATTCTCCCATTACAAAATCAATAATTTTATCTTTAGTTTGCATGAGCGGATAGGCATGCCTATTCCTAAATTTTCTTGCTGTATCAATTCCACTACCCATCCAACTTGCTGTAGATGGTACCTGTAAACCATAACTTTTTTTCATCCAGGCAAGCAAGCTCGGTGTAATATCAAAATGGGTAGATATAGAAGAGAATTCGGCGGTACGTTTCAACAATGGTGAGTAAATCAACAGGGGTACGTGGTAACGGTCTAGTTTACTGCTCATGGGTATTTCGGGCATTCGGTGGTCGCCGGTAATGAGGAACACAGTATTACTAAACTCCGGTCTTTTACTATATTCTGTGATAAAATTTTTGATCCCATCATTCATGAACAGGATACTGGCATACTGGTTTTTATAGTTTCTATATTCCTGCTTTTTTGCTTCATCAAAGCCGAGTTCTGTCATACGCTGTTCAAATTTTTGCAGGTAATAGTCCTGTTCATTATTAAGAAAAGGCGCATGTGTAGAAACAGTTAGTACAACACTTGCATAAGGTTGCCTGGGCGTTATTTTTGTTTCAAAAAATCTTCTGAACACCTCTTTGTCGCCATAGCCCCAGGAAAAACCTGAGGAGCTCGGAGGCAATTTGGTATAACCTGCAGGATATGTTTTTTCATCATTTATTGCGTCGATACTATTTTTCTGTAAATAAATATCCATGTTATCAAAATGCGAATCGCCTCCGTAATAAAAAGACGTATTATAACTATTGTTCTTTAAAATATTTAACAGGGACAGATGTTTAGGCATTGCGCCGGCCAGTTCATTAAAGCCATTCTTTGCAAACGGCAGAGAGCCAAGGATTGAGGGTAATGCCGCGAATGTTCGCCCCCCCTCACTTAAAAAATTTGGCCAATACAAACTTTTTTCTGCAAGCGAATCAATAAATGGCGTGAAGTTGCCCAGATAGGCTCCTTTATTCGTGAAAGCACGTCCCAATCCTTCTACCAGCAAGATCACAAAATTTGGCAGTGTTGTTGACGGGGAGAAAAATGGAGACAGCACATCCGCAGTAGTATCTGTTGTGTGGAGAAACGGATAATTTTTTTCATCAATATAATTCAGTTTTGCAATACTGCTATCGCGAAGGTTATTTGAGTAATCCCCGGAATAAATATCGGAGTAAATATCATTTTCATCTCCCAAAAGAAAAAAATACTGATAAGAAGAACTGAGAAAGAAATACGCTTTATTAATCGAAAGATTATTGCTATACTCTTGTCCGGGCATCATGGAATTGGAAACGGATACTACATCCCTGATGCCGGCTGTTACCAGACAAAGTAACAGCACTACGGCCAATCCGCCATTAACCTGTAACCGCCGGGGAAGAAAGATAAACATGGCTATGATTAGTGAAATAAATGTAACAAGGCCTATAGCCATCCCCGGCCTAATACCGCCTGAAGCACCTACTGTTTGTTTGATATCTGCCCAGGAATATACCCACAAATCAGCACCCAGCGGTACAAGTGTAGTAATAAAATATTGTGACAGGGAAACCTGAATCAGTAACAGCAAAACCGCGAAAATAATAAATGTTACATGTGCAATTTTTTTATGCAGTAGGTATAAAAGTGCAAACGGGGCAAAACTCCATAAGCAGAGTTGTACAAAGAATGCAAGGTCTTTCGCAAGCGCGTATAAAATTACTTTGCCAAATAATTTAGGGATTCCATGTTGTGTAATATCATAAATTAGTTCAAACCCGCGAGCCAAAATCATTAATGCAAGTAATATTAATGCATGATTGATAAAATATTTAAAAGAGTTAAAAACAAGGTCGGGGAGTTTTTTTAGTGCCGGAATAACTTTTCTTTTAAATAGGGAAGATGGCTCCACAGCTACTTCGGAAACCGGCGGGTCGGGTATCATTTCAATAACCGGAATAAGTTCAATAACGGGTTCAACCGGGACTGTTTCTATGGCTAGTGCGGAAGTACCTGTTTTTTTGGCAAAGCCCTGTCTTGTCATTTCGCCCCAGGCATTTTTCTTTCGCAGGTAATCAACAAACCCCTGAATCGCACTCCATACAACGAAGGGGTGAAAATAAAACGGCTCCGTAACAGCCGTAAGCAACAACACCATTACATCCGTTCGCCGTTTATATTGGTTGTAGGTCATTACCTCCATTAAAATAGCAAAGGCGGAATAGAGGTACCCAAAACAAATAATGAACAAGAGGTATGTGAAGAAAAACGACCAATCCATTAAACCCAGTGCTGCAAATATGAAGAAGCTTACAAAGCCTAAGAATTCGATCACCGGCGCGCACATCTCAAAAAAGAACCAATACGGATAACTAAGCATGCCCAATAACCCGTACTTGGGGTTAAAAAACATTTTCCGGTGAAATTTCAGCGTTTCAATCGTTCCTCTTGTCCAGCGATTTCGTTGGCGACCGAGGATATTAAACGAATTAGGCGCTTCTGTCCAGCACAACGGATCGGGTATATAGGTAACCCTGTATTTTATATTTCTCTCTTCCATGTAACGCCGCATGCGTACCACCAGTTCCATATCTTCTCCCACCGTATTATGATCGTAGCCACCGGCTTTTATGGCGATATCTTTATCAAAAGCACCAAAAGCACCAGAGATAAGCATCAGGCCATTCAGACGGCTCCAGGCCATTCTTCCTAAAATAAAAGCCCGTATATATTCGAGTATCTGCATCCGTGGCAGGTACTCTTCGGCCAGCCTTACTTTTACCAGTTTGCCATCTTCTATCTCACAGGAATTGGCAATTCGTACCACACCGCCGGAGGCAATCACTTTTTCATCTGTTTCTTCCAGAAAAGGTTTAACCATTTTTAATAAAGCATCCTGTTCCAATATGCAATCCACATCAATACAAACCAGGTATTTATTAGACGATACATTGATTCCTACATTAAGTGCATCCGCCTTTCCGCCATTCACTTTATCAACCACCAGTAGTTTATGGTAAATAATATTGCGGCTTTTATATACACCGCGTACTTCTTTGGTCTTTATTTTATAATCAACAAAAAAATCAATTTTTTCAAGATCGTAAGCACCGATCATTTTTTGCAGGCAGTCGTCTTTACTCCCATCGTTAATAACAATCACCTCCAGGTTGGTATAATAAATGGAAAGAAGTGAGCGTACATTTTCTACAATATTTTTTCCTTCATTATATGCGGGTGCCAGAACACTTACTGTTGGTGCATGTATAGAAGAAGCAAGTACACGATAATCTGTGAAACTGTTTTTGCGCATGTAATTTTCTGTTTCGCCAATGGAGAAAATTGCGATGAACAGATAAGATAAAAACAATACTGTTGAATAAAGAAATATTCCATAGGTGAGGATATCAAATAAAATATTCACAAAGATGTTCCCGGTCATTTTACTGTTTTTACATGCCTGAGTATTCTTTCAAAGGGTTCCGGTTCGGTGATGGTCCTTTTTTCCAGTATCTCAATTCCTTTTGTACTGCAGGCGGCCAAAACAACGGCCGCTTTTAATTTGATAATATTATTAGGGTCATCCAGCAGGCTTATCAGGAATTCTGATTGTGCTTCTGTAGCCAATACGGCCAATGCGTCTAACATGATTGACCTGTTAAAAAATCCTTCTTTCCTAAAATAGCCCGCTAAAATAGATGGTGTTGATTGATCTGCCAGTCTCACCACGGTTTTTACAGCCTGTGTACGCACGCCTTCATTAGGATGCACAAGGCAGGCAATCGCATCATCGCGCAATGCGAACTGCTGGTATTCTCCTGCCAGCTTCAGGGCAAAAATGACAACCGAATCATTTTTTGAAAGAAGCCAACCGGCAATGCTTTCTGAGAGGTCTTCTTTTTTAGTGGTAAGGCGTAGCTGTTCCAGGAGTTTTATCTGTTGCCATTCCGTTAAGGGGTAAGAGATTACCTCCAAAAAGCGAAGGCCCGCAAAGCCCGTCATGTGTATTACACCCGTTTGTGCCTCCATCCGTACAAATTCATTGTTGTTGTTGGTATTTTTATAGATTGTTTTCAGCACATCTTTTTGATCCATCAGGTAAAGTTCCTGTATCCCACGTGCTTTAACATGCCACTTACGCTTGGTATTTAATTTTTTAAGGGAATCTTTCTTCAGGTCCAGTTGATTATACAACTGAACAATCGTTTCTCCCACCGTACCCGAAAAATTTTTTTTGCAGTTGATCAGTTCATCAATTGCAAGCTGGCGGGCGGTTTTATTTTTTAGAATACGATAAAATTTCGCGGGTAATTGGATATCCGCCTCCGATTCTTCGAGGATAATATTACTGATCCATACTTCCAGGTTATGTCGGATGCTGGTGGTATATAAAAAAAGTCTTTTTTTGTTAAACAAATGGATATAAATGAAGGCAACTATGATAATTATCCCGGCCGCCATTATTTTTACGCCAGTCATCAGGTTGTCCGGGCTCATGAATTCAAGGAAGCTACGGGATGCTTTATTATCAAGCAGCCAGAAACCCCGATGAAAAAAAATATTTATAATTGGCAATAACCTCATGGTAAAAAATAGAATCCGTAATCGGCATTCAAGTTACAAAATAAATCTCCCTGCTTTGTAATAACACAAGCTTTGTGATCTTGTTTGAAATTACCCTCTTTCTAAAGTAGGTTTGCAAATATATTTACCCAATTGTATTATAAAAAACATTGTTATGAGTTTCCGAAATTTTAAAATGGTTAGTTATGTCGTGTATGGCCGTGGTTGTTTTAACCAGTTGGATGAAATTCTAGCCCCACAACGCATAGCCGAAGCCCCTATGATTTTCTTGGTAGACCATTTTTTCGAAGGAAAGCCCTTTGTTAACCGGTTACCTTTGCGCAGCAAAGACAAGATCGTTTTCGTTGATGTTACTTATGAGCCTAAAACCACACAGGTAGATACCCTTGCCAGGCAATTAAAAGAAGAATTTGGTATAATCAGTGGCGTGATAGGCATTGGTGGAGGATCGGCCATGGACCTTGCCAAAGCTATTTCATTAATGATGACCAATCCTGGCTCTTCTGCCGATTATCAGGGATGGGACCTGGTAAAACTTCCCGGCGTATTCAAAGCAGGTATACCCACCTTAAGCGGAACGGGTGCTGAAGTGAGCCGCACCACGGTATTAACCGGACCCACACGCAAGCTTGGTATGAACAGTGATTTTACACCGTTCGACCAGATTTTACTTGATCCTGAATTAACCAAAGATGCGCCCGCCAATCAACGATTTTACACCGGCATGGATTGCTATATTCATTGTATCGAAAGCCTTGAGGGGACTTTCCTTAATGAATTCAGTAAGAGTTATGGGGAGAAAGCATTACAGTTATGTCAAAAAGTGTTTATAGAAAAAAATACCTGGGATGATGAATGTGATGACCAGTTGATGATGGCCTCTTATGCCGGCGGTATGAGCATTGCTTATTCACAAGTGGGTGTGGCACATGCCGTGAGTTATGGACTGAGTTATTTATTGGGCACCAAACACGGTATCGGCAATTGTATTGTGATGAACCACCTGGAAGAATATTATCCGGCAGGGGTAAAAGAGTTCAAGTACATGGTTACCAAAAATAAGATAGAGATACCGAAGGGTATCTGTAATGGGTTAACCGATGAGCAGTTTAATACCATGATGAATGTTTCATTAGGCATGAAGCCTTTATGGGAAAATGCATTGGGTGCAAACTGGGAAAAGATTATGACAAGGGAAAAACTACGGGAGCTTTATAAGAAATTATAATACAAGCACATTTGATAGAGAGGTAAACGCCATCGCTAAATTTAATATGCCTCATCGTTTACTCGCAGCAATCGAGCATTGGTAGGGGTACAATTCAATTTTTTGCATACAAAATGGAGTTATATCAATAACCAACCCTATACATGTGGCACGAGAAGAATTCCACCAACTGGCAGATAAGCGTTATGAGGAGCTTCAAGCACTTAATAAATTGGACAATTTCTATGATTAAGAGAAACGGTTTGTAGGCATCTGACAACAGTTGGGCAAGGCTGTATTGGAAAACAATTTAGGGACGCTATTAAATGACAAGCGTAAAAAAAACTTCACGACACTAAGTCATGTGAAAATCGACAATGACCACCGGTTCTGTTGTAGTAAAAATATTTTTAAATAAGTAGATTAATGCAGGAGCTAATGGCGTATGCTGGACATTTGGACTGTTACGAAAAATGCAATGAAATAATTAGCAAGTTTTTGTCAGTAAAAGTAAGTGCTGCACAGGTGTATAGCGTAACGGATTGTTATGGGGAATCAATAGGAGAAAGCGACGATGTATTTGATAGAACAATGCCACCTGTAAAGCAAGGAGAGATTTTGTATGTAGAAGCAGATGGCTCAATGCTGCTGACTAGAAAAGATGGTTGGAAAGAAGTGAAATTGGGAAGGATATTTAAAAGTGGGGACTGCATAGACCCTAATGGAAAGGTGGGCTGAATAAAGCATTACAATATTTAGCCCATTTGGGTAACAGTAAAACCTTTACGCAGCAGATGCATGATTTGCTGGCATCGTATGGCTCACTGAACAGTAAAATGATATTCATTTCAAATGGGGCATTGTGGATTAAAAACTGGGTTAAAGATGCTTTTCCCAATGCCATTTCTATACTGGATTACTATCATGCAAGCGAACATCTGTACCAGTTTGTAGAAGCTTATTTTAGAGATAAACCAGCAGGTAACATTTGGGCAAAAGTACAAGAGGAGTTATTGAAGGAAAGCCAGGTTGCAGATATAATACGAAATATAATCACCTTGGCTGGCGATAGCAATAAAGACGCTCGAAAATTGATAGACTACTACAAGGGTAATAAACATAGAATGGATTACAGAGAATATAAAAAAAAGGTGCAGGCATAATAGGTTCTGGTGCCATCGAATCGGCACATAGAACTGTTATACAAAAACGAATAAAACTATCGGGACAGAGATGGAGTAAACAGGGTGCCCAAAATATGATGCACCTACGAACAAGCTCCATGAACGAACAGTGGACTAAAGTTATCCAGTTGGCTAAGATGAATTTTAAACAGGCTGCTTGACTGGCGAAAATTTTAGTTGCGCCCATTGGTAGTGTATGGTTGCATTTATTAGAACAATGTATTATTTTGTGTAAAAAATAATACATATGAAAAAACTATGCGTTCTCTTTTTATCAGCCATGATTATCCTTGCATGTAACCAACCCACCGCAAATAAGGAGGTTACCGGGTCATTTAATCTCGATTCTGTTAAAGCGGCTATTGCAGCTAATAACAAAACATTTACCGAAGCCATTGAAAAAGGTGATTCTGCTTTATTTGTATCAAACTACACCACGGATGGTTGTGTAATGCCCAACGGCGGTGCGCCTAAAATGTGTGGTGCAGAAGGATTGTCTAAATTCTTTGGCATCGCTAAACAGATGGGCGTAAACAGCATTAAACTTACTACGACAGAAGTGCTTGGTGGAAAAGATCTGGTATCGGAAGAGGGTTTATATGAAATACTGGACAAGACTGGAAACGCTATAGATAAAGGCAAATTCATAGTAACCTGGAAAGAAGAAAAAGGCTCCTGGAAAAAATACCGTGATATCTGGAACAGTGATATGCCACCGCCGCCACCACCTGTCAAAAAATAATTAGTAACACCGATTTTCTTTTTGTGCCCTTGTTTCTATTCTGTGAAAAAATAATTCGCAGAAAAGTCAAGGGCACAATTTTAATTACCCAACGGCGTTATCTTTATTCTCATGAAATACCTCTATTTTATTCTGCCCGCCCTCGCAGGATTAACCATCACCACACAAGCCGGTGTAAACAGCCAATTAAAAGTTGCCGTAAACAATCCCTGGATAGCTGCGTTCATTTCGTTTTTAGTGGGCACCGCCATATTAGGCCTGTATATCATTACTACTAAGCAAGCCGCTCCGTCTTTTGCACAATTGCGTGGGATTGAATGGTATAAATACACAGGTGGTTTATTGGGTGCTTTTTTTGTAACCGTGATTATTTTTTCTGTGCAACACATCGGCTCTGCCAATGTTTTTGCACTCGTTATTGCCGGGCAGTTACTGATGGCCTTACTATACGATCACTATGGATTATTCGGTTTCAGGCAGGCTAATATTAACTGGGTAAAGTTATTGGGCGTGGCCATGCTTATCGGGGGTGCTTACCTGATTAACAAAAAATAAACCTCGCATTCCTTCCCCAGCCTGATGGGGTCAATACAATATAAATATGCTGCTGCCCGGCAGGATCTCATTTTTTCGCTCATGTATCTGAATAATCCTGTAATTTAATAGTCCGCATATCAAACCTTAACTACACATGAAAAAAATTATTGCCGTCATCGTCTGCTATGCAGCTATGTTTCTAGTTTCTGCCCAGTCTTTTCAGCCTTCATTATTCAACAGTATGCAATGGCGCATGATTGGTCCGCATCGTGGCGGGCGAACTGTAGGCGCAATGGGCGTTCCGTCTCAGCCCAGTGTTTTTTACATTGGCGTTAACAATGGCGGTGTGTGGAAGACGAATGATTATGGCCGCACCTGGAATCCCATTTTCGATCAGATGGCAACAGGCTCTGTGGGTGATATCGCTGTTTCTGAATCCAATCCTAATATTGTATATGTTGGTTCCGGCGAAGGCATCCAACGCCCCGACCTTTCAGTGGGTGATGGCGTTTATAAATCAACCGATGCCGGTAAGACATGGGCCAATATGGGATTAAAAGACGGACAGCAGATCGGCAACATCATCATCGATCCAAAAAATGAGAACCGTGTTTTTGCAGCGGTCCTCGGTCATCCTTACGGACCTAATACCGAACGTGGCGTATATAAAAGTTTAGATGGCGGTAAAAACTGGGAGCGTGTTTTATACAAAGATGAGAATACAGGTGCTATACAGGTCAATTTCGATCCCAATAATTCAAACATTCTATATGCAGACCTCTGGGCCGGAAGGCAGGGCCCCTGGGAGAATGGCCAGTGGAACGGAACCGAAAGTGGTCTGTATAAATCAACTGATGGCGGCAGTACCTGGAAAAAGCTAACCAGGGGATTACCCACTACACAGCAAGGCTTGGGAAGAATTGGTTTTGGTATTGCCCCCACCAACAGCAACCGTTTATATGCAACTGTTGATGCAGGAAAATCCGGCGGTATTTACCGGAGTGATGATGCGGGAGAAAACTGGTCTTTGATGAGTAACGATGAACGCTATTGGGGACGCGGCAGTGATTTTGCCGAAGTGAAAGTAGACCCTACCAATGAAAATATTGTATATAGTGCCAACGTAGTAACCTGGAAGTCTGTTGACGGCGCCAAAACATGGACAGGCTTTCGCGGCGCTCCGGGGGGTGATGATTACCATCGCATCTGGATTAATCCCAATAATCCGAAAATTATGTTGATCGCGCTTGACCAGGGGGGTATTATTACCGTGAATGGTGGTGAAACTTTTTCATCCTGGTATAACCAGCCTACCGCGCAGTTTTACCATGTGATTACCGATAACGAATTTCCTTACAATGTTTATGGCGGACAGCAGGAAAGCGGTTCGGTGGGTATTTCTTCCCGTGGTAATGATGGACAAATTACTTTCCGTGAATGGCATCCCGTAGGTGTGGAAGAATATGGGTATATAGCGCCCGACCCGCTCAACCCCAATTTAATTTATGGCGGTAAGCTTACCCGTTATGATAAGCGAACAGGTCAGATACAAAACATCGCACCCGAAGCTATCCGCAGCGGTAAGTATCGATTCTTAAGAACGGCCCCTGTTTTGTTTTCTCCCATTGATCCCAAAACATTATACTATGCTGGTAATGTTATTTTTAAAACAAGGGATGGCGGTAATCGCTGGGAAACCATCAGCCCCGACCTTACCAGGGAAAGCTGGGACATACCGGCAAGTGTAGGCATTTATACTACTGAAGAAATGAAAAAAATGCCGAGGCGTGGCGTGGTATATACGATCGCTCCATCATTCAAAGACATCAATACTATCTGGGCCGGTACTGATGATGGTTTTATTCAGGTAACCAAAGATGGTGGTAAAAACTGGAAGAATGTAACGCCGCCGGAGATCACTTCGTGGAGTAAAGTATCATTAATGGAAGCAAGTCATTTTGATGTGAACACCGTTTATGCTGCGGTTAACCGGATACGCTGCGATGATATGCGCCCTTATGCCTACAAAACAAATGATGGTGGTAAAACATGGAAACTCATCACCAACGGCTTGCCCGCCAATGAGCCCATTAATGTAGTACGTGAAGACCCTAACCGTAAAGGCCTGTTATTTGCCGGCTCTGAAAATGCCGTATATGTATCATTTGATGAAGGAGAACACTGGCAATCTTTACGTTTGAATATGCCTCCAACATCTATCCGCGACCTGGTTATTAAAGATGATGATTTGGTTATTGGTACACATGGCCGTAGTTTTTGGATATTGGATGATATTACGCCTCTGCGACAGTTAACCACCAATCTTACAAACGCCCCGGCTATTTTATACAAGCCACAACAAGCCATACGCGTTCGCTGGGATATGAATTCTGATACACCTTTGCCACAGGAAGAACCCGGTGGACAAAACCCTCCGGATGGTGCTGTAATAAATTACTACTTATCGGAAAAAGCGCAGAGTGAAGTAATACTGGAAATTGTGGATGCTGCCGGAAAATCTATTCGCAGGTATAGCAGTTATGATAAGCCTTACAAAGTTCCTCCGGTAAACATCCCCTTGTATTGGATCCGGGCGCAACAAATGTTATCGACAGATGCGGGCTCTCATCGTTTCTTATGGGACCTTCATTACAATCCCTTGAAAGATGTTGACATTGCTTTTCCTATGCAGGCTATTTACCAGAACACGCCACCCGAGCCTTCTTCGCCATGGGTATTGCCGGGAAACTATACTGTGAAATTAACCGTGAATGGAAAAACATATACCCAATCCATGACAGTGAAAATGGATCCGCGCGTACAAACAAGTGCAGCCGACCTGCAAAAACAACATACGCTTTCTGTTACCTGTTATGATGGCCGTCAAAAAGCGACCTCATTCATGGCAGAAGTTGCCACCGCAAGAAAACAATTGAGCGAACTGATTGCAAAAGGAGGCAGCACTTCTGAGGGGCTCAAATCATTGGAGGAGCAGGTTGCCGGTTTTGAAGGCGTTGCCACCAGGGGCAGAGGACGTGGAGGTGCGCAACAGGGACTGAATTTTGGAATGATTGTTTCTTCTTTTGCAGGACTGTTTACTATTTTGCACGAAACCGATATGCCACCTACTTCGCAAACCATTTCGGCTGTTAAAGAAACCAATGATCAGTTATCTGATCTGGCCTCTAAATGGAATGTGTTAAAAACAAAAATAACAGCTGGTACAAAATAAGTCGGCGGCTCTGTTAACCTTCTTATGAACAGATGTTTTGCCACAGGATATATGTTTGCTGTTGCGGGTTAACCATAATTGTTCTGCAGCTATTCACGCAAAGGCGCAAAGAAAAAAAATAAGATGACAGGTACCTCTTAGCGCCTTTACTTCTTACGCGTCTTTGCGTGAAAATAGGGATCCGTCTGTGTGATTAATCAGTTCACCATTGTCCGGAACGTAAGGTTTATCCTGGGGTGTTTGATCTTTGTAGATTTTGGCAACCGGTGAAGCCAATATGTTTGCGTAGTTTCTTTCATAACCAGTAGGCTACCACTTTCTAATACCAGCGATACCAACTGCTGGTTTCGTTTATGTTTGAATGCAAATTTTCTTTCCGCACCAAAACTAAAAGATGCAATAGTGGCATCCTTTCCCAATGATTTTTCATCATCGCTGTGCCAGGCCATTCCCTCTTCGCCATCATGGTATAAATTCAACAAACAGGAATTATAGGTCGTCCCTGTTATTTTTTCTACCAGCTGTTTGAGTTCTAATAATTCTTTTGTCCATGCCAGTGCCAGCTTGGTGGTATTTGAATATGTGTAGGAATATGCAGAATCGCCATACCATGCCGCTTTCCTTTTGGTAATAATATGCCTGCCGAAAATTACCGCTTCATCATTTTTCCAATCAATAGTATGTAGCAACGTATTCATGTAATGCGTGGCTTCTTTTTGTTTCAATACTTTTCCATAATAATTTACAACACCGTCATACGGTAATAAGTTGGTTATTGCCTCGGTACTAAATAAATCCATTCTTCCATTTTTTATATTCGTTTGGCAAATAGTGTCCACAGAGTCGAAAGCCATTCATTATTGCTTCTTTTTCTGAAACAAAAAATATACGATTTTGTTTTTTCATCCGCGTGCCCGACCTGCAATTTAGCGTACCGTAGATTTTAAGTTTAGTATTGCCGCCAAGGCAGATTTGTTTCTGCTTTATCCGCCTCCTTACTTCCTCATTACTTATTTCGATATGTGCTGTAATTTATTTGTTTGTGCCGCTTCCCAACCAATCATCGCCGTTTTACGGATACTTCCCCAATGGTATTGTCCAAATACACCTGTTGACTGAATAACTCTGTGACAGGGAATTAAAAAAGCAACGGGGTTATCACCAATTGCTGTGCCTACGGCCCTTGACGCCTGGGGTTTATCTATCTGTTTAGCAATATTTCCATATGTTGCTAATTGCCCCATCGGGATCTTTAATAATGTTTCCCAAATTTTTAGTTGAAACACTGTTCCTTTCAGGTGCAGTTTTATTTGGCTGAGTTTGCTCCAGTCGTGTGTAAAAATATAAAGTAAATTTTGTTGGGACAGGTCTACCATTTGGCGGTATGTTGCCAGTGGAAATAGTGCCTGCAACTCATTCAGTGCCTCTTTCTCATCATCCGCGAAAGCAATATGGCAAATGCCTTTAGCCGTAGAGGCTACCAGCATGTTTCCAAAGGGGCTTTCGGCAAAACTATAATTGATAGAAAGGTTTTCGCCACCATTTCTATATTCGCCGGGAGTCATCCCTTCAATATTAATAAACAGATCGTGCAGCCTTCCTGTACCCGAGAGTCCCGCTTCGAATGCAGCATCAAATAACGTAGCCTGTTTTTCTTTCAGCATTTTTTTAGCATGCGTTACCGTAACGTATTGCAGGAATTTTTTAGGACTTACGCCAGCCCATTCCGTAAACAATTTTTGAAAATGAAAAGGGCTCAGGTGAATTTTTTCAGCCACTTCTTCCAGGCCTGGTTGCGTTTTAAAATGGGTTTGTATATAGCTAATGGCTTCGGTAATCCGCTCAAAATTAGTTGCCGCCTGCTTTTTCATTCCTGTATATTTTAATAGAACAAAAGTAAACGAGGCCGGGGTCGTTACCTACCCGAAACTTGCGGAGTTTATTTTAATAAGAGAAGAACGAAGAAAAGGAGAAAGTGGATATACTCTTTTTCTTCGTTCTTCTCTTATTGCCCCCCGGTCGGTTTATTACCCAAGTATTTTTGAAAGAAAATCTGAATGAAGTGCAATTTTCATAAATGCCGTTACCCCTAAAATAACGCCGGTAAGGCTTACCGCTGCAGCAAAATATAATAACCACTTTTTTTGTGTAAGAGCAGTAATACCAAACATGGCAATAGAAATGGATAAAAGGGCTTCTGTCATATCAAACTGGTCATCAAAAACATTAATATCGTCGTATTCTTTTTGGTAGCCTTCTGCCTGTTGTTTGATTACCGCTTTTTCTTTTTCGTACTTGCTGATCTTCTCTTGGTATTTTTTTATCAGCCCTTCACTCCCTGCAAGTTTTTGTTCTTTCAATAATTCAACACTGTTTTCTGCTATTGCCTCCTTTGTGCTTTTTGCCTGGAAATACGACCATGAATCAATGCTGTGTGCCTGCGCCTGCGACATGGCCTGTACAATATTGCCATCTTTAATATTACAAATTGCCATAAATGTGGCCGTAAGGGCTACTAAAATTGCAACCCTTGAATTGATTTTGCTTTGCCCCGCATGCTCAACAGATTCCTGAATAGTTTCGGAAATATCACTCATAGTAGTATTCTTTTTTATCAGCTAAAGATACGATTAAAGAATAATTATTTTTGAGCAGTCACCCAGATATATTTACCCCGCTAATATTGCAGCATCGTTCCATTGTGGTGACTATATTGTACACATCATTCTAACAGCATACAATGTTAAGAGGCCTATCAGTTCTGTAATTGAATTTTAGCGATGTGGCTTATGTATTGTTTCATCCACAATATCCAACAAGCCTTTACTAAAATTATCGTCAGCTAATTGCCAGAACATGATGCCGTTAAGATGTTGTTTGATGGCATACTCCGTTTTCAAAATAACCGATGCACTGTTATCAAAAGTTACGAACCATTTTTTATTGGCATTATATAAGTACGGTGCCGACGCTATCGGATCCCAATGATATACAAAACCGCTGTCAGCCGAAAGCTGCGAGGCAAACCTGCTGTATGAAACGCCGCTTAAAAATTTTCCCCTCCCATATAAGCCATCTTTATCTGCCTGTACATTTTCCCATATCCGCGCATAAAAAGCAGCACCAATCAACAACTTACTGGGGGGAACACCTTTTGCTTTTAACATTTTTACGGCATGATCGCAGGATTCCTTTTGATTGGGGGTAGAATATAAGCCGGTATGGTGGCCCGTAACTGTATCATATCCTGTAATCAAATCGTAGGTCATGATATTGATCCTGTCAACAAGGGGCGTTACTGCTTTCCAATCCACTGATTCAGTAATGAATTGTGTAAAACCTCCCGCAGCAAAACTCAGTTCTTTCCCGCGGCCCATACTATCCCGAAGTGTTTTAATTAATGCGGTGAAATTGTCTTTGTCTTTTGGAAAATAGGGATGGCCAGGTGCGCCTTTAATGGCCGGGTATTCCCAATCGAGATCAAGCCCGTCGGCGGAAAAATCATTGAGTAACTTTTTTACTGATCCGGCAAATATTTTTCTGGACCTGTCCGTTGAAAATACTTCTGAGCAGGAATAACAACCCGTCCATCCGCCCATAGAAACAATTACTTTCAATTGCGGGTTACGTTTTTTTAATGCTACACAACTAACCAGTGCAGCACTATCCCGCCTGTTGCCGAGTGAAATGGCACTACCCTTCAAATGCGTAAAGCTGAAACAGATATGCGTTAATTTCTCTACCGGAAAGCTATCCACCATCGTTGCACGTCCTGCATAGTAGCCAAATACGGCAAAGTCTTTTTTTTGCGAATAGAGGTGCTGCGTGATGCTAAAAAAGATACATGTCAGAATGAGTATTCTTACTGTTTTCATATTACTCAAATTACACGAAAAATATTTATTGCAGTATTGCATAATGGGTTGTTGGTGAGGCGACCAACAACGACTTTGCGTGAGACCCTTCTTTATTATTTATTAGTCGTATACCTCATTTCATATTAGTCAACTCCTTCTGTAACCGGAACATCTCATCCCGAAGCCTTGCCGCCTCAATAAAATCAAGGTCTCGGGCCGCTTTTTCCATTTCCTTTTTTGTTTTAGTAATGGCCCTCTCAACCTGTGGAATCGTTTTATATTCTTCCTGTTCTTCAGCTGCCTTACTTTGAACAATCTCCGAATCGCGTTGCAAAGCATACGGGTTTGACGGGTCATAGCCTTTTATATCCAGCACCGAGCCCTGTGCAAAAACCTGCTCTTTGGTTTTAATGATCGTGGTTGGGGTAATGCTGTGAGCAATATTATATTCAACCTGCTTCTCCCTTCTTCTGCTGGTTTCATCAATGGTGCGTTGCATACTTTCTGTCATTTTATCGGCGTAGAATATTACACGGCCATCCACATTACGCGCGGCGCGGCCGGCTGTTTGGGTAAGTGATCTTTCATTACGCAGAAAGCCTTCTTTATCGGCATCCAGAATAGCTACCAATGAAACTTCGGGCAGGTCCAATCCTTCACGTAATAAATTCACGCCAACCAACACATCAATCGTACCCAAACGCAGTTCACGCAATATTTCTACCCGTTCCAGTGTATCCACATCACTATGAATGTATTTTGATTTGATGTTGATGCGGCCCAGGTATTTATCCATCTCTTCCGCCATGCGTTTGGTTAAGGTGGTAACCAATACACGGTCGCCTTTTTTAACGGTCTTATCAATTTCATCCAGCAGGTCATCAATCTGGTTTACACTTGGCCGTATTTCTATCGGTGGATCCAACAATCCCGTAGGCCTTACTACCTGTTCTATTACTACACCGCCGGTTTTCTCCAGTTCATAATCGCCGGGGGTGGCACTTACAAAAACGGTTTGCCCAATCAGGCTTTCAAATTCATGAAAATTCAATGGCCGGTTATCCATGGCGCTTGGCAAACGGAAGCCATAATCTACCAATACTAATTTACGGCTCCTGTCGCCGCCATACATGCCGGCAACCTGTGGAACGGTCTGGTGACTTTCATCAATCACACATAAAAAATCTTTCGGAAAATAATCCAGCAAACAGAAGGGCCGTGTGCCGGGCCTGCGCCGGTCGAAAAAACGGGAGTAGTTTTCAATGCCATTACAATAACCCAGTTCTCGTATCATTTCAATATCATATTCCACACGTTCTTTCAGGCGTTGCGCTTCAATATATTTTCCGGTGGCTTTAAAATATTCTACCTGCGCCATCATCTCGTCCTGAATTTCGTGCATCACTTCCACGATCATTTCTTTGGGGGCAAGGTAAAGTGTGGCGGGAAAGATGGCGGCATTCTCCATCAATCCAATGCGCTTGCTGGTACTGGTTTCAATGCTTTCGATCTCTTCAATTTCATCACCAAAAAAAGTAATGCGGTAACCAAAATCAACGTAAGGTAAATTAATATCTACCGTATCGCCTTTTACACGAAAGGTACCCCGGGTAAAATCGCCCTGCGAGCGGTTATATAATGAATTCACCAGCGCATGCAAAAATGCCTGGCGCGACAGTACCTGACCTTTTTGTATCCGTATGATCCCATTTTCATATTCGGTAGGGTTGCCCATACCATAAATACAACTCACACTGGCCACCACAATAATATCGCGCCTGCCACTCAGTAATTGCGAGGTTGCCTGTAGGCGCAGTTTATCCAGCTCTTCATTAATACTCAGGTCTTTTTCAATATATACATCACTTACCGGCATATACGCTTCGGGCTGGTAGTAATCGTAATAGCTCACAAAATAGCCCACAGCATTATCGGGAAAAAACTGTTTGAACTCGCCGTACAATTGCGCCACCAGGGTTTTGTTATGCGTTAACACCAATGTAGGCCGCTGCGTATTTTGAATAACGCTGGCCATGGTAAATGTTTTACCCGAACCGGTAACACCCAGTAAAGTTTGAAACTGTTCACCGTTATTAATATTCTCTGTCAGCTGTTGAATAGCAGAGGGCTGGTCGCCGGCAGGTGAGTAGGGGGAGTGGAGTTGAAAAGGCATTTACTGGTTGGGTTAGAAAGCAAAATTAGGCAGGGATTTTTTATATGGCGGGGTTTTGTTTTTTAAGCTAACCGGGCGGTTTGATCTTTTTATTCAAAACTAAATTGAGGCACTGCCGGCATTACCATTTATACATTAAGCAACACATGGTGCCCGATTATATAAATATTTTATTATCGTTACATACTAAAATGAACCGAAAATGGCAAGTCTTAACAACAACACTTCACCACAGCTATATGCAAGAACAGGTGGTATAGCCTACCTGATCATTATCGTGGCTGGTGCTTTGGGTGAGCTGTTTATCAGGAATACACTCATTGTAACAGGCGATGCCGCAGCTTCCGCCAACAATATTGCAGCCTCTCCCTTGCTGTGGCGTATTGGCATTGCCGGCGACCTTTTCATGCACGTGTGTGATGTGGTTGTCATACTCGCCTTGTATACATTGCTCAAGCCGGTAAATAAAAACCTTGCTTTGCTTGCGGTACTTTTTAATTTAATTCAGACCGCTGTATTAGTTGCTAATAAAATGAACCTGTTAATGCCGTTGTTTCTGTCAGGTAGTGAAGATTACCTCAAGGCGTTCAACCCACAACAGCTGCAGGCCTTAACGTATATTTCCGTTAAGGCACACGGATACGGCTTTGGCGTGGGATTGATTTTTTTTTGCTTTACCTGCCTTATTAAGGGATACCTGATTTTTAAATCGGGCTTTTTCCCCCGGGATATTGGGCGTTCTTATGCAGATCGCTGGACTGTGTTACCTGCTAAATAGTTTTGCGCTGATCCTTTCACCCGGTTTCGCAAATTTAATTTTTCCCGCGGTGCTTATTCCGTCCTTTATTGGAGAATTGTCTCTCTGCCTCTGGCTGATTGTGAAGGGTGTGAATGTTTCAAAATGGAATGCGTAACTGGCGTGTGGCGCTTTCGCGTTTTATAACGTGTTGAAAAATAATTTTTATGTTTCGGGCTTTTGTTTTTTATGGCAACGCCTTTTGTGTCACTCCCTTCTGCCTTCGGATCAATGGGCGACACATAGACACAATCCAAGACCAATGGATGCAGAATGGGTCATTGACATTTAAGAACAATGTAAAATAAAAGATGTTGCCTTTTTCTTCAAACGAAGGGGTGGGAAAACAAAAAAGCGAATGGACGAACATTTAATGAAATGCCAGAGATTGATTTGCAACAGCGCGTATGACAAAGCCTACAGCCAACATTGGGTTTTTATTAACGCACTATTTAAATACTTTAGTAACGATTAACCAACTAACAATTCATGAGAAAATATTTATTCTTCATTATCTGCGCGTTTGTATCCGCTAGTTGCTTCTCCCAAAAAGTAAAATTATTTATCGATTGTTCCAATACCTGGTGTGACCTTACCTTCATAAAATCAGAAATTAACTACGTGGATTTTGTGCTCGACAATAAAGCGGCAGATGTTCACGCATTAATTACCCAGCAAGGTAATGGGGGCGGTGGCAGCCAATACCAACTCATTTTCTACGGGCAAAATATTTTTAAGGGGCAAACGGATACGCTGCGCTTCAATGCAAAACCCAACAATACAGATTTTGAAACAAGGGCCATCCTGGTAAAATATTTACAAGTCGGCCTAATTCCTTTTGTAAGCAAAACAACGTCCATTGAAAATATCAGTATCCAGGTGAAAGAGAACCGGGCCACAGATTCCGGGGCTGTTGCTCCGTTAGTTACCCGTGATCCATGGAATTTTTGGGTCTTTCGCGTCAGTACCAATGGTAATATCAATGCGGATAAAGTGTATAAAGGTTTTCGCTATTCGGGAAACCTATCCATCAATCGCGTAACAGATAAATTGAAAGTGTCTTTCAATGTTAATTTCAGTAAAAACAAGAACACCTTCGAGTTTGATAACGGGGCTGGCGGTACAGATAAGATTGAAGTTAAAAATGAAAATTACCAGGTTAATCATCAGCTGGTTAAAAGCCTTAGCGAACACTGGTCCTTGGGTTACGACATTACAGCTTCGCGAAGTACCTTTACTAATTATAAATTCCTTGCTGTTATAAAGCCGGCGATAGAATATGATGTGTTCCCTTATAAAAAAGTAGCCAACAAACTCCTGACCATCCGGTATGGAATTGACTTTTCGGAAAGCCGTTATATTGATACCACGCTTTATGATAAGATCCATCAAACCCTGGTAGGACATGGCCTGGATGTAGCCTTAACTTTTAACCAAAAATGGGGTACGATCAATCTGTCAGGGTCCTATCATAATTATATAAACAACCCCAGTTATTATAATATGGGTCTTGGTGGAGGAGTGAATATTCGAATTACCAGCGGGCTATCATTCAATGTGTATACTTTTGGCTCCATTTTAAGGGACCAGTTATATTTACCCAAAGGACAGGCAACCCAACAGGATATCCTGACGCGCCAACGCCAGATTTCTACCAATTATAATTTATTCACTTACTTTGGAATATCTTATCGTTTCGGCTCTAAATTGAACAACTTCGTCAACCCAAGATTTGATGGGGGCGGAGGCAATTTTTTCTTCTGATGGCTTTCATGTCCAGAACAATCGCAGCGGTCATATTTAAATTAAGCTATACTTATTTGTTTTTGCATTCTAAACGTTTCACCAGGCATACTGCTGTTATGCGAAATCGCTTTTTTACTCTTTGGTAAATCAACACAACAGCCTCCCGCTAACCCGTAAATTCCCGGCTACATTACTTTCTGAAGTCGTTGTATATTTAATAATCACGTGCAACGTAAAATATGATTATCATGAAACAATTCCTGCCCACACTTTTTTTACTACCCCTTTTTTCCCTTTCACAACCAGCCCCCGTTAAAATTATTGACATCAATAAAGCCGCCTACAAAATCCTGCACGTTGGCGAAAAACCCGATTTCATTGCAACCGACGGCAATAATGCCTGGGTAATAGACGATCACCAAAGTCGCATTATCAAAATCTCGCCCACTAGCAGCACCCCGCTTTTACGCATTTCTATTCCCGAAGCCTGTACCGCACCCATTACCGGGTTCAATGCTGTTTGGGTAATGAGCTGTTCTGAAAAAAAATTATATAAAATTGATCATATTACCGGCACTGTACTCGCTAAAATAAATACAGGTATGGCCGACCCAAATGGCGAGATGAGTTTGTCAATCGGTGGCGGTTCTGTTTGGTTGCTCTCAGACAGCACAGGCATACTCACAAGGATAGACCCGGTAACTAATACGGTCATACATAAAATTACCGTATTGTCCCATTCGTACTGTGCGGCTTTCGGACATAACGCCATCTGGATTTCCAATTACGATAATAATAGTGTACAAAAAATAGATATCGCCACCAACCGCGTAACTGCAACCATACCTGTTGGCGTAAGGCCCCGTTTTCTTACCGCTACCGAACAGGGCATCTGGACACTTAACCAGGGCGAAGGAACTGTTACGAGGATTAATCCCTCAACCAATAAAGTTCTTGCCACCATTGACGTAGAGGCCAGGAGTGGTGGCGGTGATATCTGTGCTGATGCTAAAAACGTTTGGGTGGTTTCAACCAATCCCGCAAAGCCCGTACAAACAATTAGTGTGTCCACCAACCGCATTCAAATTCTCTATCAGCAAAAATCAACTGATACAAAACCACTGAAAGTAGATGGCGGCGTAAGGATATCCAAAAACTATGTTTGGATCAGCGGGTATCATAGCAAAACGGTTTGGGTTATAAAGAAGAACAAGTAGGGGGGCTGATAACCGTTTCTCGTCCTGAATAAAAACACTCTTCTACATTTTGGCACCAAAGCATTCCCGGACCGGCAAAGGGTTGGCCTAACACAGAGTGACAGAGGTTGGCGGAGGTTTTTTTTATTTTTTTCCGCAGTTCATATGTTTGAGAGGACACAGAATCTGCGGAGAATTAAAATTTCACTATTTAGTTGCGCTTAAACCAAATTAAAATTTATATTTATACTACAACAGTAACCCCCGCATTTTTAACAGGCCGATAAGGTCATTCTTACCGGCCACAATTACTGTTGGTATGCCTACTATAGTATTAAAACCTTTTCACCACAGTGGTGAAGAATGTATTGGTATTTACTTTACCAGGAACAACGCCATTACTGAAATTGTAAAAACTGTGCCGCATACCAAATGGAGCCGCACGCATGACTGTTGGTATATTGCCTGCAAAAAAGAATACTATGTCTTACTGGCAAAAGCGTTCGAGAATAAAGCGAATGTAGAAACTGCTATATTAAAAACCTATTTACAACAGCGAAAGGCATTGGTGCCGGTAACACAAAAAATGATCCCCCCCGCTACTACTACCATGCTATTGCAGTTTCCACTTAATGAGGCGAATCTTACTGCCATAGTAAAGTTCCGCGATATGCTTATTTTGAAAGGATACAGTTCAAATACGATAAAGAATTATTGTAATGAATTTCACCAATTACTTCGAATATTGGGAGATAGGTTTGTGAATGACCTGAAGAAAGAACACATACTATCTTACTTACTCTGGTTATTGGAAAAGCGGGGGTGCAGCGAAACCAAAGTACATACCTCGGTTAATGCGATTAAATTTTATTTTGAACAGGTATTAGACCGGCAAAAGGAATTTTACGATTTACCCAGGCCCAAAAAGCCATTCAAATTACCGTCGGTATTGGCAGAAGAGGAAGTGCTTCAATTGATACAACAGGTAAAGAATACAAAACATAAAACCATTCTAATGGCGGGTTATGCCGGAGGATTAAGGGTAAGTGAAATTATTCATTTAAAAATAAATGATATAGACAGTAAACGAATGATGATTCATATACATGGAGCCAAAGGAAAGAAAGACAGGATGGTTCCGCTCTCCAAAAAATTACTGGAGGCCTTAAGAATTTATTACCTGGCCTATAAACCAAAAGAATACATTTTCGAAAGCCCCTCAGGCGGCAGCTTCAGTGCCAGGAGCGCACAAAGTATTTTACAAGATGCTAAAAAAGAGGCAGGCATTACCAAGAAAGGGGGTATTCACATGTTAAGACATAGTTATGCCACCCACTTAATGGAGAGTGGTACGGATATTAGGATTATACAGGAATTGTTAGGTCATAACAGCATTAGAACCACGATGCTATATACCCATGTGAGCAAAAAAGACCTGGGTAGAATTGAGAGTCCGTTAAACAAACTGAAATGGTGAGCCTTGCGTTTTTTGAGTAGATACAAAAACCATATCCAATGCCATCTACCCAAGAAACGTAAATGTTTTGTATTGAAAATCTGCTATTATTTGATTTTTTGAAGTTTGCTTTACGTAAAAAAGAAGCTTACTTTTAAGTGTTGTGCGAAATGCGTTAGAATTCTCCATTTTAAAAATGTTTCCCATTTCGGGAACTTTTGATATCTTTGATCAAAATTCAGCGTTGAGAGTAATTGCTAAGAAAATATTAAGAGATTTTTGGACAAAACACTCAGACTGTGAACAACAATTAAAATCGTGGTATAATGAAGCGGCAGGTGCGACTTGGAAAAATCCAAATGAAATAAAGAGGGAATACCCATCAGCAAGCATTTTAGAGGACAATAGAATTGTTTTTAATATAAAAGGAAATAATTACAGGTTAATTATAAAAATCAACTACCACTATCAAATGATTTGGATTCGTTTTATTGGAACCCATGCTCAATATGACAAAATTGATGCAGCTAAAATATAAACCCATGACTTTACGCCCTATTAAGACAAAGAAAGATTATCAAAATTCTCTTGTACGACTTGAAAAAATTTTTGATGCAAAGCCAGGTTCGGCAGACGGCGATGAACTTGAAGTGTTAGGTATTTTAATTGACACGTATGAAAAAACTCATTATCCAATCGATTTTCCGGATCCAATTGAAGCTATTAAATTCCGCATGGAACAGTTAGGCTACAATCAATCTGACCTTGCCAATGTTGTCGGACTCAAAAGCAGAGCCAGTGAAATATTAAGCAAAAAAAGAAAACTGACTCTTGAAATGATCAGAAATTTACATGACACGCTTAACATTCCTACCGACGTATTAATCCAGAGTTATTAATAGCACATGCGCCTAACATTTGCATTGGCGTTATGGCGGCGGACGGAACGCAGGTGCCCAGCGGCAGAAAGAACTCAGCTATGGCTCCAACTGGACATTATAAATTTAGCAACAGAATAAATCATCGGCTTTTGTATCTTTAATCAGCAACAGTTCCCGGCTGACGGATCGCGGAATTCCGCCACAACGCCAATGCGGGAACGTTATGGGCAAGTTTAAACGACCCGATTGTAACACGCAAAACGAACTGATTGAAAAATTTTATTTAAATTCTGTTGACAATTTATACAACCAATAGGAGCATATAAAAGTGGAGACCAGACACCACTTAAAAAACGGGGCGACACCAAAAAGCCTTACGAGTAGGAAAATTAAAATTATAAGTTATGCCTAAGTATGTAATTGAACGTGAAATTCCTGGTGCAGGTAAGTTGACTGCAGAACAATTAAAAGGTATTTCACAAACATCTTGTGGAGTGCTAAGTAATATGGGACCTCAAATTCAATGGCTTCAAAGCTATGTGACAAGCGACAAAATCTATTGCGTTTACATAGCGCCAAATGAAGAAATGGTTCGTGAACATGCAAAGCAAGGAGGGTTCCCTGCAAATGCTGTAAGTGAGGTTGTGACAATTATTGACCCGACAACCGCAGAATAACATTTATTGCGACAATTTAGCCAACTTTGTTATGGACAGTTTAAGCAAAAAACCTGCCCATAACATTGCATTGGCGTTATGGCGGCTGACGGAAGGCAGGTGCCCAGCGACAGCAAGAAATCAGCTTTGGCTCCGACTGGAGGTTATAAATTTAGCAACAGAATAAATCATCGGCTTTTGTATCTTTAATCAGCAACAGTTCCCGGCTGACGAATCGCGGAATTCCGCCACAACGCCAATGCGGGAACGTTGGGCGCTATTTCAAAAACAGTATCATGGTAGACGATTTTAAAAAATCAAAATACTTCAATTACCTTCTTGAAAACTTCAAAGAACTTGACAGGGAGAGAGTTGAGTTTAATGACGAAGTCCTAAAACTATTAAATAGAAAAACAGATGAACTTGGGTCTGTTTTAAAATGTCATCTCATTATTGAATATTACATTGATAATTATTTGAAGACTGCTCATCCGACAATTTTGAACTGGCAGGCATCTAAACTTTCTTTCAGTCAAAAATTGTAGCTCATAAATAATAATAAGACACCAATTGGAGTGTACTACCAGGCTATTAAATGTTTAAACTCAATTAGAAACAAATTCTCTCACAAAATTTCATATGCAATTGAGAAAAAAGATTATAAAGAAATTGAAGAGATAATGACAATTTGGAAAAATGCTTTAAACGAACCAGTGCCGGAAGGAATGACCCTAATTGAAAGTTTTACACTTTGGGTTTGCGGCAATATAAATGGAATGATAAACGGTATTAACAGGCAAACAAAAAATCTTGGATTA
The DNA here is from genome assembly GCA_043717145.1 of Chitinophagaceae bacterium. GTDB lineage: Bacteria > Bacteroidota > Bacteroidia > Chitinophagales > Chitinophagaceae > Sediminibacterium. The sequence goes on from JAYSXR010000091.1 coordinate 51,586, forward strand.
TCGGCATATCTTCAATGGTTGGAAGATATGCAAAAGGCTGTCGACTAAACAGCGCCCAACATTAAGAACAATAGCCGCAAGCCCCCTGCAAAAAGCCCCCGATAAATTTAGTTTATCGGGGGCTTTCGGTTATTGTTTGTTGACCGACGCCAGTTAGGGTGATTGATTAATTTACTATGTAGTTAGTAGGCTCTTATGTGGTATTCATTTGTTT
>JAYSXR010000092.1:0-15949 GCA_043717145.1 Chitinophagaceae bacterium
GGCAACAATCAATTCGGCAGCCCGTTTTTCCTTCTCATCATTTTGAAATACCAATTCTGTATTCGCAATGCCTAACTCTGCGGCCCGTTTCTCCTTTTCCGTATTTTGAAAAGCGAGTTCCTCATTAACAACAATCAATTCGGCAGCCCGTTTTTCCTTCTCATCATTTTGGAACACCAATTCTGTATTTGCAATTTCTAACTCTGCTGCACGTTTCTCCTTTTCCGTATTTTGAAAAGCAAGTTCTTTATTAGCAACAATCAACTCTGCAGCTCGTTTTTCCTTTTCATCATTTTGGAACACCAATTCTTTATTGGCTATACCTAATTCTGCGGCCCGTTTCTCTTTCTCATCGTTTTGAAATACCAATTCCTTATTGGCAATACCTAATTCAGCCGCACGTTTCTCTTTCTCATCGTTTTGAAATACCAATTCTTTATTAGCAACATCTAACTCAGCCGCACGCTTCTCTTTCTCTTCGTTTTGAAATACCAATTCTTTATTGGCAATACCTAACTCAGCCGCACGTTTCTCTTTCTCTTCATTTTGAAAAATGAGCTCCTTATTCGCAATACCTAATTCCGCTGCCCATTTCTTTTTTTCCTCCTTTTGAAAGGCCAGTTCTTTGTGGGCGATGATTAACTCTATCTCACTCGAATCATTTCTCTTTGCCATAATCTCATGTATTAATTTTTTCTTCGAAATTGATAAATAACACTGATTAAACCCGCTGAAGCTATTTCTGCTCACCATTTTTTATAGCTCATTAAGCACTTAAATTAGTTTGTATGGTGAGTACGAATTTTTCCCTAACGGGTTGTTCCAGATTTTCCTCCGAAATAACAGTAAGTGTCTGCTGGATTATTTGCTTAAATTGTAAAAAAATAGAAGGCTTGCGAATAAAATATTGTGCCCCGTTTTTATAAAGCAGGTTCACAACCTCTTGCTCAAAGGAAGTAGAGAAGATGATAACAGGAAGTTGTTTTAATCCATCACAAAGTTTTATTTCAGCCAAGCATTCAAACCCATTTTTACGGGGCATATTCAGATCGAGAAAGAGCGCATGTGGGAGGTTGTCTGTTTCATTTTTAAGAAGTTGCATGAGCTGTTCCCCATCATGCACCGCTGTAAGCTGTGTTGGTATCCGCCATTTACTTATTGCTTCCTTAAAAAAAAAGCAGTCATCAATATCATCATCCGCAAGCAGAATATTTAGAGGCTTTACGTTCATGCATTAAGGATATATTTTAATGTACCATTTGAAAATATATTTTCTCGGGCCACAGGGATGGCATGGTGAATGAGTTGTACCAGTTGTGCAAAATTACAAGGCTTGTGAATATATATATCTGCACCTTTTTTGAAAAGTATTCCTACTTTATCCTGCAAGTTCGACGTTGAAAACATTACGACGGGAAGGCTTTTCAGTTTATCATTTTTTTTAATCTCTGATAGACATTCATACCCGTTTTTACGTGGCATATTGATATCCAGAAAAAGAACATGGGGAAGGTGTTCTACATTTTCAGAAAGAAAATTCATCAATTCTACTCCATCATGAACGGTGGTAAGTTCAGTTGGCATAGGTAATGCCTCCAATGCTTTTTTAAAAAAATCGCAGTCGTCAATATCGTCATCTGCGTGCAGAATGTTCAGTTTTTTTGAATCCATAAAATAAGTTTATGGTTGAATTATTTTTTTATATTTTTTGCATTATAACGCACTCCTATTATCGTAATGTGGATTTTTTTCTATCACTTTAATCAATGATTCGTGAATAACCTTTTTCAGTTGTTCAAACCCACTCGGCTTACGAATATAATCGAGTGCTCCCATCGTGGATAGTGTGTTCATTAAGGTCATCTCTAACTCTATTCCCTTTGTAAAAGAGGTTGAAAACATCACCACAGAAATATCTTTCAGTTTCTCATCTTCTTTTATCTCCATTAAACATTCGAAGCCGGTTTTACGAGGCATACTCAGATCAAGAAAAATAACATCAGGAAGGTTGTCTGCGTTTTCAGCAAGGTATACCATGAGTTGCTCCCCATTATTCACAGTATTAAAATGCGTGTCAAAAGGTATTTCCTGTAAGGCTTTTTCAAAAAAAGAACGGTCGTCTGTATCGTCATCTGCAAGCAGAATGTTAACTTGTTTTGCACTCATTGTAAGCATTTGGGAAGATTAATAATCACTCGCATCAGAAACCTAACTTCAACCCTTATCATACCCTCAAAACATATCTGGTAATAAACAGTTAGTTTCGACAAAATGGGTTTGTAATTGCTTACAATGCTAGCTTTCGAATATCAAAGTAGCACATCTTACAGTATATATTCCTTACACACTTTTTCGAAATGATTACATAAATCACTGATTTAACTTATTTCGTGACTTTGTATGGAAGGGTAAGATGGATGTGGCATTCAATATCTAGCAAATTCATCTACTTAGTTGCCTCGATTAATTGGGTTACAGGAACATTTGCATTTCGCATGGCGATATTTCTTACAGCGGCAGATACAAATATCCTGAAGGCTTTTTTACTGATTTCATCATCGCCAACCATTGCCGGTATGCCGTTATCACCCCCTTCGCGGATGCTTTGCACAAGGGGTATTTGGCCTAGAAACGACAAATCATATTCTTCTGCCAGTTTTTTACCACCTTCTTTGCCAAACAGGTAATATTTATTCTCGGGCAATTCTGCAGGAGTAAACCAGGCCATATTTTCTACCAACCCTATAATGGGCACATTTATCTGTGCCTGGCCAAACATAGCAATCGCTTTTTTCGCATCGGCCAACGCAACGTTTTGCGGGGTGGTAACGATGACAACACCAGTTACAGGCACTGTTTGCATAAGCGTTAGATGAATATCGCCGGTGCCGGGTGGCATATCGATGATGAGGTAATCGAGTTCGCCCCAATCCACATCGGTAATAAACTGGCGGATGGCACTGCTGGCCATAGGGCCACGCCAAACAACTGCATTCTTTTCATCTACCATTAAGCCAATACTGATGAGGCTGATGCCATATTTTTTCAGAGGCATAATCATGCCTTTCCCATTTATATCTTTCATTTGCGGCCGCTCGCCCCTCACTCCAAACATCATAGGTACGCTGGGACCATAAATATCTGCATCCATTAATCCTACGGAAGCGCCCCCTTCGGCCAAAGCCAAGGCCAGGTTAGCGGCTATAGTACTTTTACCTACGCCGCCCTTACCACTAACCACTGCAATAATATTTTTTACACCAGCTAATACCTGCTGGTTATCTTTCCGTGTGCTGGATGTATTGGCTGTGAAGTTCACCTTTACCACGGCATCTTTATTAACAAGGATTTTAACGGCATTTTCACTGGCAGTGCGCATCATGTCCTTCATGGGGCAGGCCGGAGTAGTAAGGATAATGGTAAAACTGACTTCATTACCGTTTATGGATATATCTTTCACCATGTTGAGTGTTACAAGGTCTTTGCCCAGATCAGGCTCCTGCACATTGCTTAATGCCTTGAGTATATCGGTTTCTGTCATCACGAAAGTTTTTGTTAAAAAAGAATTCAGGCTGCAAAGTTAACCGCTGGCTGCCTTACTTTGTTGGAAATAGGCCTCCAAGAAACGAGATCTGATTAACTTTGTGTAAATAGGCTTTGTATTTTTGACTTGAATGAAGAAATTGCTACGATACATTTTACTGTTGGTTATGATTGTCAGCTTACAAAAGGGCTGGTCGCAGGTACAGGCTAACCAATCGAACCCCTACCGCGATTCAATTGTACAGTTATACGGCGTTGTAATGACGGCCGACAGTCTGCAAGGCGTTCCATCCTGCAGTGTAATTGTGGATGGAAAAGGGCGTGGCACCATTACCAGTTATGACGGGGTATTCTCTATAGTGGTGGTTAAAGGCGACAGGATTACGTTTTCCAGCGTTGGTTTTAAAAACCGTACCATTCAAATACCCCTGACCCTTACAGAAAACCAATACAGCGTCATCCAGTTATTGGTAAGTGATACGGCTTACCTTCCGGCTACTATCCTCAAACCCAGGCCTACCAGGGAACAGTTTGAAAGGGATTTTGTAAATAATAAGGTTTCTGATGACCTATATGAAATTGCCCGTAAAAATACAGACGAACAAACCCGGCGCCTGTTAATTGCCACTATGCCTGCTGACGGCAGGGAAGCCGTTAACTTCCAACTTCGCCAACAGGCAAGCAAGGCTTATTATGCCGGCCAGTTACCTCCTATGAACATTCTAAACCCCGCAGCGTGGGCCGACTTTATACAGGCATGGAAACGGGGTGATTTTAAGTCGAAGAAATAGATTTGATCTAATGCATTAATAAAAGCCATACGGATAATGCGAATGAACCCGATATTCGTTGATTAAATAAATATTTATCAATATAGTCTGTGTACCATTAAAAATCTTTTTAAATAAATACACTGAATAGAAGACTAAGATTTTACATTTGCCGGAAGCATTTTAGCGATCAATCAAAAATCAATTCTGATCATGGTTTTACAAAATATAACTGTTATTGGTGCCGGTACCATGGGTAACGGCATTGCCCATGTATTTGCGCAAAATGGGTTTAACGTAATACTTGTGGATGTTAACGCCGCTCAGTTAGAAAAAGCGATACAGACAATCGGCAAAAATTTAGACAGGCAGGTTAGCAAGGGCATGCTTACCGAAGAACAAAAAAAAATAACCTTATCAAATCTTAGTACCCAAACGGATATTGTTGCCGGCACTGCAAAAGCAGGGCTTATCGTTGAAGCCGCCACAGAAAATATTGAGCTAAAGCTGAAAATATTCAGGCAGTTGGATGAGTTGGCCCTCGCCGATGCCATATTAGCGAGTAATACTTCTTCTATTTCCATTACCAAAATAGCAGCGGTTACCAAAAGGCCGGGCTCTGTGATAGGTATGCATTTTATGAACCCGGTACCGGTTATGACATTGGTAGAGATCATAAACGGCTATGCCACAACCGAAGAAGTTACTGAAACAATTGTTGCACTAAGTAAACAATTGGGCAAAGTTCCCTGTGTAGTAAATGATTACCCGGGTTTTATTGCCAACAGGATATTAATGCCCATGATTAATGAAGCCATTTACAGTTTACATGAAGGCGTAGCCGATGTAAAAGCCATTGATACCGTTATGAAACTGGGCATGGCGCATCCAATGGGACCCTTGCAACTGGCCGACTTTATTGGATTGGATGTTTGTTTAAGCATTTTGCATGTTTTATACGATGGCTTTGGCAATACAAAATATGCCCCCTGCCCTTTATTGGTAAATATGGTGACCGCAGGAAAATTAGGCATGAAGGCCGGGGAAGGTTTTTATCAATATACACCCGGAAGCAAAGAATTGATGGTGAGTGAGCGGTTTACAAAATAAATCCAGGTTATTGATTTGCAATTATTTTATTAATTATTGCTTATGTTTTTTATACTATCCAAAATATTATATTTCCTAATCATTCCTTTTTGGTGGATAATGATTCTGTATGTCTTTATGAGGTTCAGCAAGTCGCCAAAAATAAAGAAGCGGCTGTTTATAGCCATTATCACGATTGGTGTTCTATTGACCAATCCATTTATATATCGTTCGATGGTTAGCTTATGGCAGCCATCGCCTGTTGATTTACCAGTTACCAAAACGTACGAAGCAGGAATTTTATTAGGTGGCATGGCTGGATACGATAAAAATGACCGGGGATATTTTGGCAATAACGCAGATAGATTTATTCAGGCGGCTAATTTATACCACCGTGGGATTATTAAAAGGATTATTATCAGTGGCGGTACGGGCAGCCTGGCCCAAAATGAACCTGCCGAATCAGTTTTTTTAAGAAAAGAATTTCTGGCCAACAATGTAAACGATTGTGATATTATTATGGAAACAAGGTCAAGGAATACTTTCGAAAATGGCGTATTCTCAAAAAATATAATTGACTCTTTACACTTACAGCCGCCCTTCATTTTAATTACTTCCGCATTGCATATGCGGAGATCAGTAAGTGTTTTTAAAAAAACGGGGTATGATTTTATTCCATCTCCCTGCGATTATAAGGTAATACCAAGAAAGTTTGACGCCGAAAATTACTTCATTCCAAATATTTCATTATTGAATGAGTGGAGTTATTTTATAAAAGAAGTAGTGGGTTTGTATGTATATAAGTTAACCGGGAAGGCATAATCATACATTTGGAATGGCTTTTACCTCAATGGTATGGAACTCCATCAGACGGCACAATACCTCTTCCAGCTTTGCTTTAGAGATGCCTATTTTAAGTAAACAGAACAACTGCATTTTCTTTCCCACTACACTGCAGCCTGATTGTTTTATGATGTTCATCACTTCATTCATCTGCGTATAATCAAACTGGAGTTCATACATAATCTCTATTGGCTTCTGCACAATGGGCATTAACTGCAAAGCCATGGCAGTAGAAGATTTATAGGCTTGTATCAAACCCGGCACACCCAGTAAAGTACCGCCGAAATAACGCACAACCATTACTGCTATATTGGTAAGTTGTTTGCTGTCTATCTGACCGAGTATCGGCCTTCCTGCAGTTCCGGCTGGCTCTCCATCATCACTTACCCTGAACAGGCTGCCATCCCATCCGAGGCGATAAGCAAAGCAATGATGCACTGCTTTGGGATGTTCCTTTTTTAATTGCTGTAATAAAACCTTGCATTCCTCCACGGTTTGAACCGGGTAAGCATGGGCGATAAATTTGCTGCCCCTGTCTTTAAATTCGGCAATAGAGGGTTGTGCAATGGTTTGGTAATAGTCACGGTTACTCATATCCTGTCACCAAAAGCAATGAGGTAAATAGCGATCAATGATAAGGCAATACCCGCCCAATTAATCTTTGACAATCTTTCTTTAAACAATAACCAGGCTACCACCGAACTGAACAAAACAATACCCATATTATTTACAGGGATACTTGAACTGCTCTGCCAGGGGCTTTGTTTCAAAAAACGGACAAGGCACCAGATCGAAAAATAATTGGGTATGCCAATAATAATTCCTGCCAGCAGGTGCTTTACTTCAAATTTCTGTCTTCTCCTGCTATATTGGATTAGCAGCAGTAAAGAGCCAATAACAGCCGCTGATAAAAACCCGCTGATGAGATAAGCATTTTTATTTTCTTCGGTTACATATTGTTTCTGTACATGGTTGATGAGTGCATCCAGCAAACCGCTACCTATAAATAAAGCAAAAGGTAAAATATATTCCCATTTTTTTATGCCTGCTTCTTTTTGTGCTTCCTGTTGTTTGGTTTGGTAACAGGTAAGTACCACAGCGGCTAAAGCAAGAATAACCCCAGCCAATTTCCAACCCGCTACGGTTTCATTATAAAGGTATACCGATAAGATAACCGGTATGATCAGGGAAAGCTTATTGGCGACAGAGGCCACCGCTATACTTATCTTTTGCGCAGTAAACCCGATAACATTAAAAATAGTGACGAACAAAACCCCCATTACACAGGCCCATTTAAACCAGGGTGTAGCCATTACTGTTGCATTTACAGGAAATGATCCGTTTACAAATGAGCCTGTAATAACGCAGGTGATATAATTAAATACGATGGCCTGGAATATATTTACTTTATATCTTTCACATACTTTAAAGGCAAGTGTGAGGTAACTAGTTAATACAATACTGCCGATGAGATACAACATTAAGGCTTACGGGTTTATTTGTTTTGGGATATAACAGGTGATGGTGTCTGAAAATATTTTTTCTGTTGTAACCTGCTGGTGATTTTGTAATACGGGTGCGTGCAGGCCTTTACTGATATTTAGTTGTTCATTAGTAATAATTCTTGCTTCATCCCAAAGGCCGGCATCAATAAAAGTCTGTAACAATTTTGCACCACCTTCTACAATAATGCTTTGGAGCCCGAGTGTAAAGCAGGCTTTAAGTATTTCCCGAATAACATTGGTTTGATCCTGTATCTGGTGATATACAATATTACCATCTTCTTCATTTTTAAGCAGGTTAAAAATAATCGTAGGCTGCTCGCGGTTAAATAATTTTAGAGATGTGGGTAAACGCAGTGGCAGGTCAAGCACCATCCTTACCGGACTCTTCCCGCTCCACAAGCGGTTATCCAGGGAGGGATCATCCAGTAAAGCGGTATTCGTTCCAATCAGTATGCCAGCTTCCTCACTTCTCCATTGATGTACAAGACGATTGGTATGTTCATTGCTGATCAATAAGCGCTCCAGCAAATCAGAGCCAATTTTACCGTTGCCCGTTTGCGCCCATTTTAAAATAATGTAGGGCCTTTGTTTTGTATGAAAAGTAAAGAAACGTTTATTGAGTGTTTTGCATTCGTCTTCCAATACGCCAGTAACCACGTTAATACCTGCTTTCTCCAATTTGTCAATGCCTTTTCCATTTACTTCACTAAATGGATCCCGGCAACCGATGACTACTTTTTTAATTTCCTTTTGTATAATGAGATCGCTGCAAGGCGGTGTTTTACCAAAATGTGCACAAGGTTCCAGTGAAACATATAAGGTAGCTGCCGGAATAAGTTTATGATCCATAACGGTCACGCTGGTTATACAATTAACCTCTGCATGGGGCTGGCCGTATTGCTTGTGGTATCCCTCCCCTATAATCCGCTCTTCATGCACCAAAACTGCACCAACCATCGGGTTAGTTGCTACAGAACCGGAACCCTGCAGGGCCAGTTCAATGCATCTGTGCATATATGACTGATCGGTTTTCATCATAAGGAATGGGCAAAAATAACCAAATGGTGCTAACATTGCAGCATGACAATCCAATCGGCACAGCAACATAGCCTTTTACAACTGAAAATCTTGTATGATGAGCGGCAGGCTGCCAATATTACCGATTGGGTGATGGAACATATTACTGGTAAGAAAAAAGTAGCCCGCCTGCTGGATAAACAGCAGTTGCTACCAAACGCACTGATTACGAAGCTGGATAGCATTTTACTGGAGTTAGCAACTCACAAACCCATACAATATGTTTTAGGTGAAGCCTGGTTTGCAGGGATGAAATTTTATGTAAATAAACATACGCTGATACCTAGGCCCGAGACCGAAGAACTGGTGGACTGGGTATTAGAAGCAAGTCAAAAGTTAAAAGTTAAGAATCAAAAAATGATTGATATTGGAACGGGGACTGGCTGCATATCTGTTGCCTTAAAAAAGAAGCTGCCTAGGCTTTCTGTTATATCGGTTGATGTGAGTAAAGAAGCATTGCAAGTTGCTCAACAAAATGCAGATACATTAAAGGCAGACATTGCATTATTACATATGGATTTTTTAAAAGAGGCTAATTGGGACCGATTGCCGGTTGCAGATATTATTGTAAGCAACCCACCCTACATAAAGCAATCGGAACATACACGTATGGCTAAGAATGTGGCTGATTTTGAACCGCCCATCGCTTTATTTGTACCTGACGATGATGCATTATTATTTTATAACAAAATCGCATTGTTTGGGAAAAGCCATCTTGTAAAACAGGGATTTATTTTTTTAGAGATCAATGAAGCCCTCGGAAAAGAAGTCGTTGAACTCTTTGAGAGTAATGGGTATGAAGTGGTATTGAAAAACGATTTACAGGGGAAGAATAGGATGGTGAAAGCCAATTTGAAAATTTGAAAATGCGCAAATTGGAAAATATTTAATTACATGTAAAAACGACTTTTATTTTCAAATTTTCAAATGGCAACATTTTCAAATTTTACTGATTATTCACTGCCATTACCGGTGTTGCCCCTAATTTCTTAATTACCTGCATTACACGAATGGCTGTACCAAGATGCGCGGTACTATCGCCATTAATAACTACAGAGGGCTTATCGGTTTCTTTGGCTAAATAGGCTTTCAGTTCTACTTCTAACTGGTCTATCGTTATTTTCTTTTGGGCCAGGAAAAGATTTTGGTCTTTATCAACCGTTACCACAACGGTTTGCTTCGATTTGGTATCGCTTTTGGCTTTGGGATTAGAAACTTTTATCACATTGGGATTGGCCAGTGTAGAAACAATCAGAAAAAATAACAACAGAATGAACAATATATCGTTCAAAGCGCCGGTATGAACTTCGGGGTGAGATTTTAATCGTTTGCGGATGTTCATGGTGAAAGAAAGATTAATAATTAAAAATCAGAAATCAATAATAAAAGAACAACGTAACCAGGTTATAACATCCGGCCCAATTTAAATTCTTACTTATTAATTTTTAATTGCCCCTTACCTCGTTGGTTCCTGAAGCACATCAATAAACTCTGCACTGGCTGCTTCCATTTTATTGGCTGTCTTATCAATCTGGGTAGTAAGTGCATTGTGGCCTATATACGCCAGCAGCCCAATAATCAAACCAGTACCCGATGTGATCATCTTAACATAAATACCGCCTGCAATATCATTTAAAGTGAATTGGCCCGAACTGGCAATACCATAGAATAACTGGATCATACCAACAATGGTTCCCAGGAAACCAAACATGGGTGCAATGCCCGCAATGAGAGAAAGGATGGATAAGTTTTTTTCCATCTTATACATTTCCAGCTTACCCACATTTTCCATACTTTTTTCGATGGCATCAATGGGTTTACCTATTCGTTGGAGGCCTTTATCAATCATCCGGGCAACAGGGTTATCGGTATTTTTGGCAAGGCTGCGTGCGGCCGTAACATTCCCCGTTACTATGTGGTCGCGTATGATATTCATAAAATTATCATCGATCTGCGATGCTTTACGGATGGCCAATAACCGTTCTATAAAAACAAAAATAGCCGCCACCAGTAAGATGTACAGCGGGTACATGATCCAGCCACCTTTTTCAAGCAGCGACCACAAAGAAATTTTTTCAGGGGCAGCAGGTAAGGCATTCACTGCTTTTTGTAAAGTATCTATCTGCAGGAGATTGAACATCTCATATAAATTTAGGTGAAGCTAAAATTAGATGCTTCTGCAAAAGAACAGTGTGGGTGTGAATAAAATTGTAAACAGTACGAGTTTTAGGAAAGCTTTTACACATATCGGTATTCTTTTCAATGTATTGGGTCTGTTAAAGTTCTAACTTGTTATAAAAATGTAACCTTATGGACTTACAGGCATTTTGGCAATATGATACGAAGGAAGTGATGAGCTCGCTTTTAACAAGTGAAACAGGCCTTTCAACAGCAGAAGCTATTAGAAGAGCACAGGCCAGTGCCGACAGTAAAAAAGTAAAGAATCCCATTATACAGGACCTGCTTCTGTTCATCTCCCAGTTTAAAAGCCCGCTCACATTATTATTGGTAGCCGCCGTGATACTTTCTGCTATTCTTGGCGAAACATCAGATGTATTTATTATTTTATTTATCCTGCTCGCAACAGGCATAATGAGTTTTATACAGGAACGACATGCAGGCAAAGCGGTTGAAAAGCTTCGGTCTATCATCCGCACCAAAGTGAAAGTATTGAGGGATGGTAAAGAAACCGAAGTCTTTACCGAAGAGATAGCACAGGGCGATATATTGAATTTTTCAGCCGGCGATATCATTGCTGCAGATTGTTTATTGTTTGAGGAGCATGACCTGCACGTAAACGAAGCCACACTTACCGGCGAAACCTATCCTGCAGAAAAAGCTATAGGGGTGTTACCCTCGGCCACCGGTATTTCTAAGCGAACCAATACTTTGTTTAAAGGTACCAGTATTGTAAGTGGGTCGGGTAAAGCCATTGCTGTGCTAACCGGAAAGGATACCGTATTTGGCAATATCTCGGCCAGCCTTTCAAAACCAGCGGAGGAAACGGCTTTTGAAACGGGCATCAGAAAATTCGGGTTTCTGTTAATGCAGATAACCATCGTATTGGCCGTGATTATTTTAGCCGTAAATATTTATTTCGGCAGGCCCCTGATTGATTCGTTGTTGTTTGGCTTAGCATTGGCTGTTGGAATGGCACCCGAACTCTTGCCGGCAATAATGACGATTGCTATGAGTGCCGGGGCTAAACGGATGGCCGCACAGAAAGTAATTGTTAAAAAATTATCGTCTATCCAGAACCTGGGAGAGATTAATCTTTTTTGTTCCGATAAAACCGGAACGCTTACAGAAGGGGTCTTAAAAGTTTCGTCAATTGTAGGTATTGATGGAAAAGAAAATGCGGCAGTAAAAGAAATGGCTTTTTTGAATGCCAGTTTCGAAAGTGGCTTCGCTAATCCAATGGATGAAGCCTTGCGCAATATGCCCGATGTTTCAACCGATGGTTATACAAAAACAGATGAGATACCGTATGATTTTATCCGCAAATGCCTGAGTGTATCAGTAAAAAAAGATGCGGAATTCAAGATCATAACAAAAGGGGCTTTGACCAATATTGTGGCCAAATGCGATAAAGTATTACAACCGGATGGATCTGTTACCGCTATTGAAAATGAAAAACAAAAAATAGACGACTTATACAAACAATATAGTAACCAGGGCTTCCGAACTATTGGAGTTTGTTACAAGGTTACGGAGAAGCAACTGGTACTGGGCAAGATAGATGAACAGCAAATGATCTTTGCGGGTTTTGTTTTATTATTCGATCCGCCAAAAGTAGGAGTGGTAGAAGTGATTGAAGAATTAAGGAAAAATGGTGTGGTACTGAAAATTATTACAGGTGATAATAAATTAGTGGCCGCTTTTATTGCCGATAAAATGGGATTAAAAAACTGTGTGATTATATCGGGAGAAGAGATCAGTAAGATGAGCCCGGAAGCCCTGGTACTTAACGTACAAAAAGCCAATGTTTTTGCCGAGATAGAACCACAGCAGAAAGAAAATATCATTAAAGCTTTTCGAAAGGCGGGTAATACGGTAGCCTACATGGGTGATGGCATTAATGATGTGGCCGCTATTAACGCCGCCGATGTAGGCATCAGCACCAATAACGCGGTAGACGTAGCCAAAGAAGCAGCCGATGTGGTATTATTAGAAAAAGACCTGGCCGTTTTAAACGCCGGCATACTCGAAGGCAGAAGAACTTTTTTAAATACACTCAAATACATTTACACCAATACCAGCGCCACTTTTGGCAATATGTTCAGTATGGCCGGTGCATCGTTGGTATTACCATTTTTACCCATGCTGCCGCAACAGATATTGATGACGAATTTCTTAACGGATTTCCCTTATATGGCGGTAGCAGCTGATAATGTAGATGAAGACGAGTTAAAAGTGCCGCAGAAATGGAACCTGAAACAGCTAAAGAATTTCATGATCGTATTCGGCCTACACAGTTCGGTATTTGATTACCTCACTTTCTTTTTATTGTACAAACTATTTAAAGCCGGTGCCGACATCTTTCATACCGCCTGGTTCATCGAATCTATCTGTACCGAATTACTGATCCTGTTTGTGGTACGCACACATAAATCATTATTAAAAAGTGCACCTGGTAAATTATTAATTGCCCTAAGCATTGCCGCTTTGTGTATAACGGTTGCCCTGCCGTTTATGCCGTTCGCCAAAAGCTTAGGTTTTGTGGTACCTCCATTTCTATTGTTGGGTATTATTGTGGGGATACTCGTATTGTATGTAGTTACTGCGGATATGATTAAGGTTTTATTTTTTAAGAAGACGGCAATTTGATGTTTGCGGATTTTGGGTATACCTTCTGTGTATTTTAAAGTAGATAATAGTCTCTACCCAAAAATCGCATTTAACGGTACGTGATTATCAACTTTTTCTTAATTTGGCAATAGCTTACTGTAAGTGTTTGGGTTAAGCTTACCACATAATTTTGTACCTCCAAAACATGTCCATCAAAAAAGAAAATAAAACCGGCATACCTGATCAATTAGAGTCGGGTATCGAAAACCTTTCCAGCCTTTTAAAGGATAATGTAAGGGTACACCACCATTCAGCTAACCCGGCGCAACTTCAGGCACAGGCATTCGCGCAGGGTGCCGAAATTCATATAGCATCGGGCCAGGAAAAATACCTGCCGCATGAAGCCTGGCATGTTGTACAACAGAAACAAGGCAGGGTGCACCCTACCGTACAAATGAATGCTAACTCGCCCATCAATGAAGATACGGGATTGGAAAAAGAAGCAGATAGTATGGGCATCAAGGCGGCATCACAACATCCATCACTTTTAACCAAATACATGAAAATAAGTATCTTACTACTATTCATTATCACCAGCTTACTATCCTGCACGGCAAAAAAAGGTAGTGATGAGTCAAAATCAGCCCCATTTGCCATAACAGGCACCTGGAAGCTTATTACTGGAACCGTAGTTGAAAAGGGGAATACGGTGGTTACAGATTACACCAAAAATATTTCTTTCATTAAGATTATAAATGATACCCATTTTGCATTTCTGCAACATGACCTAAAAAATGGAAAAGATTCCACTGCCGTTTTCGTTTCGGGAGGCGGTACCTATTCATTTAGCGACAGTCAGTACACAGAACACCTTGAATATTGCAGTGCCCGTAACTGGGAGGGGAATGATTTTAGTTTTACCATCACCCTAAAAAATGATACCCTCATCCAGAGTGGTGAAGAGAAAGTAGCAAATACAGGAATAAACAGGGTAAATACGGAAAAGTATATCAGGTTTACAAGATGATTTCTGACCGGCAGAAAAATATTCAAGAGACTTGAGAGAAATAAAAAACTTATTTTTAACGCATGGAAAACACCCCTTTACATTCACAGTTCCTGCTCCGGCCCGATATTACTTTTTTAAACTTTGGATCTTTCGGTGCCTGCCCAAAAACCATTTTTGAAGCATACCAAAAATTTCAACTCGAACTGGAATCAGAACCTGTTCAGTTTATTACCGCCACAGGCCTATCCTATTTAAAAATATCACGCGAAGCTTTGGGAGCCTATATCCATTGCCATGCCGATGATGTGGTTTTTACAACTAATCCTTCTTATGCAATAAATATCGTAGCAAAGAGTTTCCCCTTACAAGCCGGTGATGAAATACTCAGCACCAACCTCGAATATGGTGCACTGGACCGTACCTGGAATTATTACTGTAAAAAAGCAGGCGCCAAATATATACGGCAACCCATCACCCTTCCCCTTGTTTCCAAAGAAAAATTTATTGAAGATTTTTTTAAAGGCTTGACGGATAAAACAAAAGCAATTTTCATCAACCAGATATCCAGTGCCACGGGATTGATTTTTCCTGTGAAAGAAATTTGTGACATAGCCAAAGAAAAAGGTTTGTTCACAATTGTAGACGGGGCGCATGTTCCGGGCCATATCCCATTAAATCTTTCAGAACTAAAAGCCGATGTATATACCGGAGCCTGTCATAAATGGATGTGTACGCCTAAAGGTTGTTCATTCTTATATGTGAACAAAGTTCATCAACATTTATTTGATCCTTTGGTGGTAAGTTGGGGTTATGAAAGTGCTTATCCTTCCCATTCGCAATTCCTGGATTATCACCAAACACAGGGCACCAGGGATTTTTCCGCATTCTTAACCATACCCAAAACGATAGAATTCCTTACACAATATAATTGGCCTGACCGCGCAGCAGAATGCAGGGAACTCGCCCACAATAATTATATCAGTTTTTGCGACCTGCTAAGTTCAAAACCATTATGCCCGGTTACCGATGAGTTTTTAGGGCAGATGTGCAGCATCCCGGTAAAAACATCACAGCCGGAAAAGCTAAAGCAGTTATTGTTTGAAAAGTATAAGATTGAAGTACCGGTAATGAAACAGGATGCACAGGTTTTTATACGTTATTCTATACAGGTGTTCAATACACAGAAGGACCTTACTATTTTATACAATGCCCTTACCGATATATTGGCCTATACTGATTTAATAGGATAATAGATTGTAAGTTCAAGTAATAAGTGCAATTTTTCCTTGTAGCACTTGATTAGGTGTTTGATAATTAAATTTCCT
>JAYSXR010000093.1:0-5236 GCA_043717145.1 Chitinophagaceae bacterium
GATTACAGATAATGGAACCACTGTTTATTCACATCCCAGTTCTCAAATTCTTTGGCTACTTCCGATAAGAAACCGGCACCAATACTGCCGTCTACAATACGATGGTCATAGCTCAGCGAGAGGTACATCATGTGCCGGATACCGATTGTATCGCCTTCCGGGGTTTCAATAATCACAGCTCGTTTTTTAATAGCACCAACAGCCATAATAGCCACCTGTGGCTGGTTAATAATAGGGGTGCCCATCAGGCTTCCGAAAGTGCCTACATTGGTAAGGGTAAAAGTACCGCCTTGGGTGTCTTCGGGTTTCAATTTATTATTGCGGGCGGCATCGGCTAGGTTATTGACTGCTTTGCTCAATCCTACAATATTCAACTGGTCGGCGCCTTTAATAACAGGTACAATCAGGTTACCGGTTGGCAGGGCAGTAGCCATACCGATATTGATATCTTTTTTAATAATGATATTATCTCCATCCAAAGAACAATTGATCAGCGGAAAACGCTTCATCACTGTTACCAAACAGTCAATGAACATGGGGGTGAAAGTTAGTTTAGTACCTTCTCTTTTTTCAAATTCATCTTTCACTGCCTTACGCCACAAAACCATATTGGTCACATCAGCTTCAGCAAAACTGGTTACATGGGGGCTCGTTTGCACACTCGCCACCATGTGTTTGGCAATCAACTTACGCATCCTGTCCATTTCAACTATCTCTGTAATACCTGTCAAGACTACTGTAGACGGATCTGCTGATTTGCCTGAATAAACAGGGGGCGCATAACTGCCCGTATTAATTGGGGATGATGATGATGTTTGCTGAAGTGCAGGAATACTCACTGTTTTTTCAAAAGTAGGTGGTGGCGGATAGTAGGCAGGAGGGTTACCAGTTTTCTTATCGGCTATATACTGTAAAATATCTTTTTTAGAAACGCGTCCATCACTGCCTGTTCCAGGTATCCTTTCCAATTCGCTTAAAGGGATGCTTTCGCTGTTGGCAATATTCAAAACCAAAGGCGAATAGAAACGGTTTACAGCAGCTTTAGCCAATAATTCTGTTGGCGCAGGTATATAAGGTACTATTTCCTCTGCCTGTTGGTATTCCTGTGCAATTTCAACAATGTTGGATTGCTCAGGTTCTATTACAGGTGCTATTTCTTCAGCCACTTCTATTGCTGCAACATCTGGTGCGGTTTCTGCGGGGGCTGGTATTTTGGTTTCTACTTCCGGTGCTGGTTGCAGAACCGGAATAATTTCAATGGTTCCATTTATATGACTGCTGATACGAGCAATGACTGTGCCAATAGGAACTACATCATTGACATTAAATAATATTTCGGTAACAATGCCTTCGGATGTAGCGGGAACTTCACTGTCTACTTTATCTGTAGCTATATCCAAAACAGTCTCGTCCTGTTTCACAGGATCGCCTACTTTCTTATGCCACTTTAATATCGTGGCTTCCATTATACTTTCGCCCAGTTTGGGCATCACTAGATCAGCAATTGCCATACTATCGTACTGTTTTAATTGGGATAGATTTTTTTTGTTTCACTTTCATCAGTAAATAGTTTCGTTCGGCGCACAGCTTACCTGATAACACTTGACATCCCTTAAAAGCTATCTGATTTGCAAATGTATCGGTTGCCCCGCAAATACGAACACTTGTTAGTGGTTTTCAATTATAAATATACGTAAAAGGTTCAGTGCATTAGTAGATGTCAATTCAATGTTTCTTCGCCTGTCGAAACGGAAATTGAACTGTTTGGTGATTACTTTATCCTTGTTAGCTACCGCCACCCAAACCATGCCCACCGGTTTTTCGGCAGTGGCCCCATCGGGACCCATTATACCGCTAACCGCGATTGCATAATCTGTTTGCATGAGCGTTAGAACCGATTTTGCCATTTGCTGAACGGTAGCTTCACTAACAGCACCTACTGTATGCAGCATTTCATCACTCACATTCAATAAGCGTTCTTTGATGGTATTTGAGTAACTAACTACGCTGCCTATGAAATAGGCAGAGGAGCCCGGATGGGCCGTGATCAAATGGGCTATATAACCGCCGGTGCAACTTTCGGCCGTTGCCACGGTTTTGCCTTTTTCTCTTAATAGCCTGCCAATAACCAGTTCCATTGGAATATCTTCATCTACCACTAAAAAATCTTTCACTTTTTCTTTGAGTGATTGAAAGCAGGTGCTGATCTCACGCTGTAAAATACTTTTATCAAAACCAAATGCAGTCAAGCGCAACCTTACCATACCATAATTTGGCAAATAGGCAAGCTTGATATGCTGTGGCAATGCTTCTTCAAAATCCTGAATCATTTCTGCCAGGAACGATTCACCGATACCCGCAGTTAGTAAGGTCCTGTGTTCAATAAAACCTGTTGGGAACACGTCGGGAATCAACGGGATAACCTGGTTGGTCATGATCCATTTCATTTCATGTGGCACACCGGGAAGAGAAATAAATATTTTATTTTCTTTTTTAAATAACATTCCGGGTGCCGTGCCCTTTTCATTTTTCAAAACGGTGCACACATCGGGTACTTCGGCCTGTTTGGCATTGCGCTCGATCATGGGCCTTTTTAAAATATTTTCAAAAATATTTGTCACATGATCCAGGGTGGGCTGGTGAACGATCATTTTGCCACCGAAATATTTACATAATAGCGGCTTGGTAATATCATCAGCCGTAGGCCCCAGGCCACCTGTTATAATGATGATAGAAGCCTGTTTGCTTTCTTCATTCAATGCCAGCCATATATCATCCCAAACATCCCCCACTGCTACCCGGTGTTTAACCAGAATGCCTATTTTATTCAACTCTTGTGCTATCCAGGCACTGTTGGTATCTATTACCTGTCCGATCAATAATTCATCTCCAATGGTAATGATTGATGCAAAAACTTTTTCCATAGTCCGCTTCCGCTTAATTTTAGTGCAAGGTAAAGGTCAATTATGAAAACACTGTATTGGTTTATTTGTTTAATGGTTTATTCCTCTGCAATTTTTAGTCAATCCTTGCATGAACGTTTAGGCAAAGCTGTAGAGAAATTACAGGCTGATAGCCAGATGAAGCATGCTATACTTGGTTTATCTGTTCGCAATAGCCTAACGGACGAAAAAATATTCGAAGTAAATGCCCAAACTGGTTTAGCACCAGCAAGTTGTCAGAAAACCATCACTAGTGCGGCTGCCATGGAATTGCTGGGACCCCAATACCGGTATCAAACTATTTTAGGGTATGAGGGATCCATCAACCAGGGTAGCTTAAAAGGAAACCTGTTACTGATTGGAGGTGGCGATCCTACCTTTGGAAGCTGGCGTTTTGAGTCAACCAAAGGCGACAGAGAACTTGATCAATTGATCGGTCTGATAAAAGAAAACGGGATCAAAAAAGTAGCCGGCGGATTGACAGGGTATACAGGCAAATGGGAACAGCAGACTATTCCCGGCGGATGGATATGGGATGATATGGGTAACTATTATGGCGCGGGTATTTCCGCACTTAACTGGCACGAGAACCAATACAACCTGGTATTACGATCGGGAAGTAATGAAGGCGATAAAGTATCTATTGTGGAAACAAACCCCAAGCTATACAAAGTAAACTTGGAGAGCCGCGTGCTTTCCGGCAGGAAAGGCAGCGGCGACAACGCTTACATATACCTGTCACCCTTCGCATCGAATGGTTTTGTAACAGGTACTATTCCCAAGGATGAAAAAGCATTTGTGATATCGGGTTCTTTTCCTGATCCCGCGCTACAGCTGTTGGCAACTTTTGTTGAGAAACTGGATTCAGCTGATAGGAAGCCGAAAAGCTTTTCGGTATCTGATCAATATGAAATTCCGGCGTATCAAAAAATAGGTATCGTGTATTCTCCCTCACTGGACAGCATCAATTACTGGTTCATGAAAAAAAGCATCAATTTGTATGGGGAAGCGCTATTAAAGGCCATCGCTTATAAAACATACGAATTTGGCTCAACAGATAGAGGACTGGGACTGGTAAAATTGTTCTGGAAAGAAAAGGGTATTGAACCATCTGCCTTACATATCATTGATGGCAGCGGACTCTCACCTCAAAACCGTGTTACAGCCGATGCATTGGTAAAAGTATTGCAATACGCAAAAAGCAGGCCCTGGTTCAGCTATTTTTATGATGCCTTGCCGGTATTCAATCAAATGAAACTAAAAAGCGGGACCATTGGTGGTGCAAAAAGTTTTGCCGGGTACCATACCGCTAAAGATGGGACGGCGTATACGGTTGCGTTTATCATTAATAATTATGATGGACCGGCCGGGGAAATCGTAAAGAAAATGTACCTAGTGCTGGATGAGTTGAAATAAGCAATTCCTAAAATCTGTGTGCAGCTGCCCTATGAAAAAAACAATTCTCATAAATACATAAGGAACAATAAAAATCATTACTAATACCCCAGTTCCTAACTTTAGCACAACCAAACTGCCACTTATGAAAGAACAAAATTTTAAAAACCATACGCGTTATGTGCCCGGATACCACGGCATTACTTTATTAGCCATCATGGCCTTACTCATCGGATCTTTCTTTAACCTGTTCACATCGTCGAAAGATAACCTGTATTCTGCTTCCCTGATTTGTTTGATAGCCGGCATATTGTGCCTGGTATTTTGGTATATGCGTTCTTTTGCATTACGTGCACAGGACAGGGCCATACGAGCGGAAGAAAATTTCCGTCATTTTATATTAACCGGAAAGCCTTTTCCTGAGGGCCTCCAGATGGGACAGATTGTAGCGTTGCGTTTTGCTTCTGATGCTGAACTGCCGGCATTAACAATACGTGCAGTGACTGAAAATTTAAAAAGCGGCACCATCAAAGAAGCTATCCAACACTGGCGGGCCGATCATTACAGGGCCTGATTGCCGGTAAAGAATGGAGACAGGGTTTGTTTCAGGTCATCTGGCATCCCTATCCATTTTCCTGTTTTAATATCAATAAAGAATAAAACTACTTTTCCTGTGGTAAGTAGTTTTTTTCTTTCATTATATACCTCATGATGAAATTCTATCTGGTGTTTCAGGGGTAATTCTTTCAATTTAGTCTTGATGGTGATCAGGTCATCATAATGTGCCGGTCGCAGAAAACGGGCTTCCATCTGAACCACAGGCATTCGTACACCCATTTCTTCCATCCGCTTATAAGTAAATCCTAACACCCGGATACTTTCTGCACGGCCCACTTCAA
>JAYSXR010000094.1:0-51298 GCA_043717145.1 Chitinophagaceae bacterium
TAGGCATTGCAAATACAGAATTGGTATTTCAAAATGATGAGAAGGAAAAACGGGCTGCCGAATTGATTGTTGCCAATAAGGAACTCGCCTTTCAAAATACGGAGAAAGAGAAACGGGCCGCAGAGTTTGGCATTGCAAATACAGAATTGGTATTTCAAAATGATGAGAAGGAAAAACGGGCTGCCGAGTTAATTATTGCTAATAAAGAACTCGCCTTTCAAAATACGGAAAAGGAAAAACGCGCAGCAGAATTAATCATTGCTAATACAGAACTTGCTTTTCAAAATGAAGAGAAAGAGAAGCGGGCAGCCGAATTAATTATTGCCAATAAAGAGCTGGCTTTTCAAAATGAAGAAAAGGAAAAGCGGGCGGTAGAGCTTAGTATTGCTAACAAGGAACTGCTGGCGTTCACTTATATTTCCAGCCACGATTTGCATGAACCGCTGCTGAAAATACAAACTTTCGTCTCGCTCATACTCGAAAGTGAAGAGAAAAATCTGTCAGATAACGGTAAGTATAATTTTCAGCGAATGCAATTGGCTGCCGGGCGTATGCAACAACTGATAGATGATCTGCTTGCTTTTTCCAGGATTAATACCACCGATCATAAATTTGAAAAAACGAAACTTGGTTTTATTATCGAAGAAATAGTGGCTGAACTAAAGGACACCATTGAGGACAAACACGGAACCATTGAAATTATCGGATCTCATTCGGCTAACGTAATCGCTTTTCAGTTTCGGCAGCTCTTGTATAACCTGATAAGTAATGCACTCAAATTTTCTCGTGCCGATGTGCCATCACATATAATCATACAAACCAGTATTGTAAAGGGAAATGAGCTGAAGATAGAAGGCCTGTCGCCTGGCAAAACCTATTGCCATATCAGCATCAAAGACAATGGTATTGGGTTTGAACCTTATTTCAGCGAACGTATATTTGAAGTGTTTCAAAAACTCCATGGTAAAGAAATATATGCCGGAACAGGTATCGGCCTTGCCATTGTTAAAAAAATAGTTGAGAACCACAATGGCATTATCATCGCCACTGGTGAATTGAATATGGGTGCAACATTTGATATTTATTTCCCTAATGTTTAAAAAATGGCGTCAATATTGGTAATACTTCCGCAGTAACTGGCAATAATGAAACCTGTTTATTTGCTGGTAGAGACCAATAGCCTGCATTAATAAAAATTTAATCATCATTGTGCAGTGAGGTTAGCGTTTTTTCTTATATTACCTTTGGGTCATGTATAACTTACCATACTATAAAGAAAAGGACGGCGATAAAGTGCTTGCGTTTATAAAAGAGCACCCATTCGCCATGCTCATCGGTGTTGATGCACAACAGAGCCCCGTTGCTACGCAGATACCCTTTTTATTTGTTGAGAAAGAGGGCCATTTACACCTGCGCGGACATATTATGAAGGGTAACGACCACCACAAAGCTTTTATGGATAACCAGCAGGTACTGGCAGTTTTTACAGGGCCGCATACATATGTAAGTGCCAGCTGGTATGTAAACAAACAACAGGCTTCTACTTGGAACTATATGGCTGTTCATGCCAAAGGCAAACTTTCTTTTCTGGAGGATAATGAATTGCTTAAAATGCTGGACGAGCTGACAAATTTCTATGAAAATGACCCTTCTTCGCCATCGCTTTACAAGGAATTGCCGGAAGAATATTTGATGCGACTAACAAAAGCGATTGTGGCTTTTGAAATAAAAGTTACCGAAATAGATCATGTTTTTAAATTGAGCCAGAATAGAGATAAGCAAAGTTTTGAAAATATCCTCGAAAAACTGGAAGGCGGTGATTACGAATCGAAAGCAGTAGCCGGAGAAATGCGTATAAGAAAAGACCAATTTTTCCCTGTATGAAAAAAATAAACACCTTTTTTTGCTGTATCATTATAATAGGCTGTTTCAGTGCTAGGCAAAATAATACATTGGAAGTAAAGAATTTTGATAAACAGGGACACCGCGGCTGCCGTGGGTTAATGCCAGAGAACACCATCCCTGCCATGATAAAGGCCATTGAGTTGGGGGTAACCACATTAGAAACAGATGCCATCATAACAAAAGATAAAAAAGTAATCCTGAGCCACGAACCTTTCTTCAATCATGAGATTACCACCAAGGCCGATGGTTTGCCGGTTGTTGAATCAGAAGAGAAAAGCCTGAATATTTATCAGATGGATTTTGCGGAAGTAGAAAAGTTCGATGTGGGGCTTCGCCCACATCCACGTTTTCCGAGGCAACAAAAATTAGCGGTTGTTAAACCTTTACTGTCAGATATGATAGATTCGGTAGAACAATACTGTAACAACCATCACAAAAAACTGCCTTTTTACAACATCGAAACCAAGAGCAAGCCAGCCACAGATGACCTGTACCATCCCAAACCTGCTGAATTTGTAGAATTACTGGTAGCAGTAATCAAAGAGAAGAAAATAGAAGAGAGGGCTATTATCCAGTCGTTCGATCCCCGCACATTACAGTACCTGCACGAACATTACCCCAAGCTGAAAACTGCCCTGCTTATTGAAGACTTCGATAAAAAACCATTTGCCCTTCAATTGAGAGACCTGGGTTTTATCCCTTCTATTTACAGTCCGGCTTTTTCATTGGTTACCCCATTACTGGTTAAACAGTGTAAAGATGCCGGAAGCAGCCTTATTCCCTGGACTGTGAATGATATTGAGAAAATAAAAGAATTAAAGAAAATGGGCGTCGATGGCATAATTTCTGATTTCCCCGATCTTTTTGCACAATTATAAACCGGTTAAAATATTGGACAAGAAATGTTGAATGATGGTACGATTTGAAGACCTATACATTCAACATTTCTTGTTTAATATTAGATATCCATTCTACGGATAAAAAAAGATCAAAGCGTTAAAATCCGTTTTTCTTCTCCTGCCGTATGTGTATCTGTAAACAAATTCAAACAACCCTATTTTAAAAAAGAATTATGAAAAAAATCGCTTTAATTATTATGTCTGCATTCGTGTTGAATGCATCAATCGCGCAGAAGCCTGTAACAGTTGGCGGTGCTGCCATGTATGCTACTAAGGATATTGTTGACAATGCCGTAAATTCTGCCGACCATACTACTTTGGTAGCTGCTGTAAAAGCTGCAGGCCTGGTAGAAACCCTAAAAAGTGCCGGTCCGTTTACCGTATTTGCACCAACTAATGAGGCATTTGCCAAATTACCTAAAGGCACAGTAGAATCTTTGGTAAAACCAGAAAACAAAGCAACATTAACTAAAATCCTTACTTACCATGTAGTAGCCGGAAAATGGGATGCTAAAGCCATTGCCAAACTGATTAAAGATGGTAAGGGAACTGCTAAACTGAAAACAGTTTCTGGTGGTATTTTAAAAGCCAGCATGAAAGGTGGTAAATTAATTTTAACTGACGAGAAAGGTGGTGTGGCTACGGTTACTATTGCCAATGTATTCCAGAGTAATGGTGTGATACACGTTATAGATACAGTTGTTTTGCCTTCATAAATGCAAAGGTAACCATGAAAGAAGCCGGTGTTCATCGAACACCGGCTTTTTGTTTTACTTTTGCAGACCGTGAGGCTAAAAGGCCTGAACGTTATAGCTAAAGGATCTCAAATACGTATGCAACAGATCATCATTACACTCGACGGATATTCTTCCTGCGGAAAAAGTACGCTGGCCAGGCAATTGGCCAATGAACTGAACTATGTATTCATAGACAGTGGTGCCATGTATCGTGCCATTACTTTGTATTTTCTCCGACAGCATGTTGACTGGAATAATGTTAGGGAAGTAAATAAAGCATTAGGTGAGGTTACCCTGGATTTCCAGTGCAATGACCATACCGGGCAAAGCGATATGTTTTTAAATGATGAAAATGTAGAAGCACTTATTCGGGATATGCTGGTGAGTGAACATGTAAGTGAAGTATCGGCCATTAAGGAAGTGCGTGAATTTGGTGTGGCCCAACAGCAAAAAATGGGGGAGAAGAAAGGAATTGTTATGGATGGCCGCGATATTGGCACTACAGTGTTCCCCAATGCTGAATTAAAAATATTTGTAACCGCCGATCCCACCATACGCGTGGAAAGACGTTTTAAAGAACTCTTTCGTAAAAACCCGAATATTACCATTGAAGAGGTAAAAAATAACCTTGAAATGCGTGATTATATTGATAGTAACCGCGAATTCAGTCCGCTTCGTAAAGCCGCAGATGCGATTGACCTGGATAACTCGAACATGACACGGGAACAACAACTGGCAATAGCCTTGCGATGGACCGAAGAAAAAATGGCAGAAAAAAAGGCGTGAGTAGTGAATTGTGAATGGTGAGTTGTGAAATGGTCCATAAATTAAGCGTTTACCTCATACCACTCACGATTCACCATCCCCACTACATCGTATTCCCCGTTTCAAAAAGTATCTTATACTTGTGCTGCGCTACATTGTCAATTGTTAGCCGGAATTGAACCCTGTTAAATCCCTTTGTATTTTTTAAATTGAGGAACTCAGCTTTCTGTGCACCATTCATTGCACTGAATTTTTTATCGGTGCTGAGCAGGATGAAATTATCAACCAAACGTGAAAATGCGATTTCGGCTTCTTGCTGATCATCAAATTCGAACCATAGTTTAATATTTGTGATATTTTGTATCAACTCCAGATTGTTAAACCGGTTACAATGAATATCCAATTTACCTTTTACAAATTTCATTTTCAGGTATGGATGATCGGTAAAAAGAAAAGAATGAATTTCTTCATGGTAATGAAAAGTATCTGTTGCTGAAAAGGCGGGTGGTTTTTTCTTATCATACAGCGATGGAATATACAGCTTTAAAAAACCTGTAATAGAACTGTCTGGCCGCTCAGTAAGGACATTTAGGAATAATTGGTTGGTATATCCATCTATGGTTAGTTCCTGGCCTTTTGAGGGGTTGGTAACAAATAAAATAAATAAACAGATAATCAATAATTTGCGAAACATGGATGCCTGTATTTGATACTGAAAAAATAAGCATTTTAGGTTGAGAATGCTGATATGTTATGCCACTTCAACAATAATATATACAGAAGCCGAAAAATTAAAAGGAGGGCTGGCAATGCAAACCGCTGTCCTGGTATGTTTACCAGCTTCACCAAAAACCGCCACAAGTAAATCAGATGCCCCATTCATAACCACACCCTGTTCTGTAAATTCAGGGTCGCTATTAATTAATCCATGAACAGCTACTACTTGTTTTACCGTTTCTAGTGAACCCAATAACTGTTTTACTGATGCCTAACAGTTAATGATACAGAGTTTTGTGGCTTCTTTGCCTTGGCTTGTATCAATATCCCGGCCGAGTTTGCCTTTAAAAACTTTATCTCCCACAGAACATATTTGCCCGGCTGTGAAAACCAGGTTGCCGGTTCTTTTGGCTGCAACATAGATGGCAAGTGGTGCCGGCATATCAGGGATGGCAATGCCCATTTCCTGTAACCTGTCTTCTGCGTTATTCATTTTTATTGTAGTAAAGGTGAAATTATTATTAAATGAAGATTGCTTCGCTGACTTATAAAATTACAAAAATTAATTATAAGAAGAAGACACATATCAGAAAGCTTTGTATCTTTTAGGCAATTAGTCAATCCATAACTCAAATTGTCATGAGAAAAACACAACTATGTTTGTCATTGTTGCTCGCTCTAGCCTGCGGCACAACACCTAAGCCCGAAGAGGTAGAATCTCGCCTCAAAAGAACGATGTCTGAGTTCCTTTATCAATCTGTTAATAACGATTCCTCCAAAGTAAAGTTTGAAGTTAAGCAGGTGATTTATTTTGCTGATAAAGAGTTCTACGAATGTGAATTTAAAGTAAAAATGCTGCAAGCCGGTCACGACACTATCGCTGGCATGAAAGCAAGGGTTGCTAAAGATTTTTCGAAAGTTGTTCGTGTTTCCTGATAATTAATCAAATACTTCACTTAATCATATAAATTCAACTACATGTATAAGAATATTTTATTTTTTTTCATCTGCTGCCTTTCATTGCAATTGAATGCACAAACTGGTAAACGTGAAAAGATGAATGCATTCATCAATGGCCTCATGCAAAAAATGACACTCGAAGAAAAAATTGGCCAGTTAAACCTGTTAACCCCTGGTGGCGGCGTAGCAACAGGTGCTGTGGTGAGCAGTGATGTGGAAGCTAAAATAAAAAATGGCAATGTGGGTGGTTTATTCGGCGTAATCGGGGCTGATAAAATACGGATTGCACAGGCATTGGCAGTAAAAGAAAGCCGTTTGCATATCCCCCTTATTTTTGGATCGGATGTAATTCATGGCCATAAAACTACTTTTCCTATCCCGCTCGGATTATCATGCAGCTGGGATACACTATTGATAGAAAAAAGTGCAAGAATCGCTGCTATCGAAGGCTCTGCCGATGGCTTAAGCTGGGCTTTCTCTCCCATGGTTGATATAGCCCGTGACCCACGCTGGGGAAGGATTGCAGAAGGTTCCGGCGAAGACCCTTTCCTGGGATCAAAAATCGCTAAAGCAATGGTAAGGGGATACCAGGGCAATGATCTCGTCAACAAGAATTCACTTATGTCCTGTGTTAAACATTTTGCGTTATACGGTGCCGCAGAAGCTGGCCGCGATTATAATACAGTGGATATGAGCAAAGTGAAAATGTACAATGATTACCTGCCCCCTTATAAAGCTGCTGTAGAAGCAGGTGTGGGTAGCGTAATGAGTTCATTTAATGTGGTAGACGGGATACCCGCAACCGGAAACCGGTGGTTATTAACAGACCTGTTACGCAACCAGTGGGGCTTTAAAGGATTTGTGGTATCAGATTATACATCGGTAAACGAAATGACGGCACACGGATTGGGCAACTTGCAAACAGTATCAGCACTGTCATTGCATGCAGGGTTGGATATGGATATGGTAGGTGAAGGCTTTTTAAGCACATTGAAAAAATCACTTGCCGAGAAAAAAATTACCCAAAAAGAAATTGAAGATGCCTGCCGAAGGATATTGGAGGCAAAATACAAACTCGGGTTATTTGATGATCCCTATCGTGGTATTGATGTTGCAAGGGCCTCCGAGATATTAACTCCTGAAAACAGAAAAGCGGCCCGTGATATTGCCGCACATTCATTTGTATTGCTTAAAAATGATAAACAGGTACTGCCATTGAAAAAGGCTGGAACAATTGCAGTAGTAGGACCCCTGGCAGACAGTAAAAGAAATATGTTGGGAACATGGAGTGTATCGGGCGATTGGCAGAAATCAGTTTCCGTTATCGAAGGGATTAAAAATATAGTGGGCAATGCTGCAAAGATCAATTTTGCAAAAGGGTCCAATATCTCCGATGAAGCAGATTTTGTTAAAAGGGTAAATACCTTAGGGATAGAAATAGATCCCGAAAAACGTTCCCCTGAAGAAATGATACGTGAAGCAGTAGCCATTGCCGAACAATCCGATGTAGTCCTGGCTGTTGTTGGCGAAGCAGCCGATATGTCGGGCGAATCTGCCAGCCGCGCATCTATTGATATTCCCGAAAGCCAGCAGCTTTTATTGAAAGCATTAGTTAAAACAGGCAAACCGGTTGTACTGGTTTTATTTAACGGAAGGCCCATCACACTTAATTGGGAAAGCAAAAATATCCCGGCAATCCTGGATGTATGGTTTGGTGGAACAGAAGCGGGTAATGCTGTAGCCGATGTATTGTTCGGCAACCATAACCCATCAGGTAAACTCACCACATCATTTCCTTACAGCGTTGGGCAGGTACCGGTTTATTACAATCACCTTAGTACCGGTAGGCCTTTTCATATAGGCGATGGTACCAAATTCAAATCCGATTACCTGGACATACCTAATGAACCATTGTATCCTTTTGGGTATGGACTCAGTTATACTTCCTTCTCATACAGTAATGTGGGATTGAATAAAACAAGTATCCGGTCAAACGAAAAGCTGGAAATAAAAGCCACTGTTACTAACTCAGGTAATTACGATGGAGAAGAAACCGTACAACTCTATATCCAGGACCTGGTGGGAAGTATTGCCAGGCCGGTAAAAGAACTAAAAGGATTTCAAAAAGTGTTTTTGAAAAAAGGAGAAACCAAAGAAATTACTTTCCGCATTACAACTGAAGACTTGAAATTTTATAATAAAGACTTACAACACATATTTGAACCGGGCGCTTACAAAGCATTTGTAGGTACCGATTCAGAACATACAACAGAATTGAATTTTTCTGTTGCAGGAAGCGAATAAGCAGCCCTAATGAAAAAGCTGAGATTACCTATACTATTTTTATTTTTCCAGCTGATAATATATGGTAGCTGGTGCCAGGATATGCATTTGTCTAAAATGGATTCCCTTGCCGCAACTGTTATACTTTCAGTACGTGCCCTTAAAGAGGAAAGAGTATACATTAAAACCGATAAGTCGTTTTATTCAGTGGGTGAAAAGATCTGGTTCCGTTCATTTCTGGTTAATAAATATACCGGAAAGCTAAGTGCTAAAAGTAGTATCATTTTTGTAGACCTGGTAAACGAACAAGACAGTGTTATTGATAAAGTAATCTTATCAGCTGCTCAATTTAAAACAGAAGGCTATTTAAGTTTACCTGATACGTTGACAACAAGTTTTTATTGGTTAAGGGCTTATACTAAAGATCTTGCCTTGAAGCATACTGAATATATTGGCATTCAGGCTGTATATATTATCAATGCAGCTAAACCTACAGAAAAGAATAATAATAATCTTCAGACGACTGTTAATACAAAAAATGCTGCCGGGCAGCTGAAGATGGAATTTTTCCCGGAAGGCGGCGCAGTCATCGGCGGTGCCAATACCGTGATCGCCTTCAGGATAACGGATGATGAAGGGTTCCCGCAAAAGACTGACGGAATATTAAAAGATGATCACGACTCTGTTATTTCCCATTTCAACACAGATAAATTTGGCCTAGGTAAGTTTTCTTTTTTTTCATGGCAATGGAGAAATTATACGGCACATATAATGGCTGATGGCAAACCAGGACAAGTATTTGCGCTGCCCAAAATAGATCCTTTTGCTGCCCAATTAGCCATAGTAGAAAGTAAGGGACTGAAAAAATTACGCGTAGTATTGGAAGATTCTGTTTATAAAAGGGATAAGAATACTTATATCATCGGGCAATCCGGCGATAGTATTTATTTTGCAGTAATGGGCAAAGGTTCATATGAAGTAAACATTCCTGAATACCAGCTCCCTTACGGTATAACAAATTTCTTATTATTCGATGATGATCAGCACCTGCTTAGCGAAAGAAAATTATTTATTTCGGGTAATAACCTGCAGGTAGGGTTAATACCCGACAAATCTATCTATACCGCAAGGCAGAATGTACAACTCAATATCAGTGTAGCCGATGCTGATAACCACCCAATTATTTCCTCAATGCTTATAAAAGTTATTGACAGTGTACTGGCGGATAAAATTCATACCTCTATAAATATAAAACAACAGGCAGAACAGTTATCCGATATTAACGAATGGGTTTTAATGGATCAAGCTTTCACTTCAGCGGAACTGGACCTGCTCATGCTCACACAAAAAAAATCATTTAAACAAATAAAACGCAACTCATCTGCGTCGGAAAGTAAAAGCACTGTGAATGAAATTGACAGCTCTTTTTACATTAAAGGAACTATTAGCGACAGGAAAGGCAAACCACTTGTCAATAGAATTGTAACCCTGTTTTCGGGCGCCCAAAATATGGTGGTACTGGTGGATACAACAGATGTGAAAGGGCAATTCTGTTTCCCGGTTATTTCGTATTATGACCAGACCAAGTTCAATATCCAGGTTACAGATAAAAAAGGTTTTCCGGAAGAAACGAGAATCTTACTGGATACCCTTTTTCGTTTCCCACATTTGATAACGCCTCTGAACCTGAAACAAACATTTGTAGTTGACGAAGTAAAGGAGTTTTACACCAATCAAAGAAAAAGGGCCGCACAGGATACCGTGATCATGGGAAAAGGCTGGCTGAAAGAAGTGATTGTAAGAACCACCATTAAAAAACCGGCTGAATATAATAGAGATAAAAGGGTTAGTTCCTTTTCAAAGATACTCAGTGGCAAAAAATTACAAAATGGGGGTGACAATAATATCGCGGATGCGATATTTCGAATACCTGGCATCACATTGCATAATGGTTATTTGGTAATACGAGGAGGTAATACTTTTCACCAGGTTGCTTCTACAGTAAGCCCTGAGCCTTTACTGATAGTGGATGGCGTATCGATTACACCTGATGGTGCTCCTGACAATATATATCCAGGTAGCCCTTTATTGCAATATTTACGTTTTTTCGATTTCAGGATCGTTGATTTTATTGAAGTCCTCGCAGGCCCGGAAGCTGCCTTTTTTGGCACCCGCGGTTCAAACGGAGTGATACTGATCCATACCAAAACGACACAGACAGATATCGGCGACAATCTACCTAATGAATTAAAAATATTTACCATGCAGGGCTACCAGGTACCACTGGTATTTGATCCACCCGATTATTCAACTAAAGAGAATAAAGGCTCGAAATTCCCCGACAGGCGTACCCTTCTTTATTGGAACGGCGACGTAGTCACAGACGAAAAAGGAAAAGTATCCCTTAATTTTTATACGGCCGATCAACCTGCCCGTTATTATATTTCGGTTACAGGCAATACGACAAATGGAAGATTGGTGAATAAACAAATAAGCATCGATAGAAAATAATATTTACTATCAATGCGAAGATCTGTAATGTTCCAATAATATATCTCCGCCAAAATCATGTTTGAGGTCCCTGATCACTGTATGGATATGGTTAGCATTGTTTTGCGAATTATCATATTCAATAAGAACAGTCGGCCCCTGTATCCGGTAATAACACGCTTTACCCAGCACAGGTTCTGTATAGCCTGCCCAGGCAAAACGAAGCTTATCCAATCCCGCCTGCTGAATTTCTTTCAACATATCATCAGCAAATAATTTGGTGTAACGGTGAACATACAGATTAATAAGTTCCAGTAATTTTTGCTGTTCTACACTTGTCATTTCAGCATATAAAATACCTGCAGGATGTTCAATCATTGCTATCCGGTTATTAAATGTAATAACATCTTTCGGTGCAGCGGTATCAATGATGGCTTTTTGTAAAGATGCCTTGGATAAAGTATTGAGCAATGCAAAACCCATATCCGTTTCATCTTTTAAAACCTGCTTACCCTTTTGCGGCCCTTCCAAAACAATGGCAGGATTTGATCCCAGAAAACCGGGTGTGCCCGCAACTAATTTTTTATCACTCGTGGAAAAATGAAAAGATACATGGTGCCCTTCCAGCCGCCAACCCCAAATATTTTTATCGCCGGGGATACCAAAAACAGTTAAAAAATATTTTCCCGGATCACGGTAATGATCATCTTCTTTCCTCTTCTCAATCGCTTTCAGCATGGGCTCCAGTTCCATGATCTGGGTAACTTTTTGTATGCTCTGCTCACTCAAACAGGTTTTTATCAGGGCAAGCGCTGCTTTTTTCTGCGTTGCATTCAGTTCATTCATCGAAATACCTTTCCTATCATCCCTTGGAACAAAATAAAAAGTATATCGCTCTTCAACATCAAAAGGATACACAGCCTGTACTTTTTGATTGGCATCAAGCATGCCGATAAATTTATTGGCAGCAGCCACCAGTTCCTGGCTTTTAATGCCCGAACAAAAAAATAAACCAAGGAAGCTGATCAAGGCAAGTCGTTTCATATATTTAAATTAAATCTACTAAAATATGAACATTAACTATCAGTAAATGGGAAGTATTTAGTTAATTAAATATTTCGCCACAGATTCACTAATCAATCTGTACAGCTTTAACAACTAAAACTGGAATATCTGTAAGCGCAACAAAATGAAATCATAAGAAAATCCCCCAAAATGGATAAGTTCCATCTCAATGCAATAAATTTAGGCAACTGAAATCAAGTTTTACCTCACAAAAAAATATAGCCATATGACTTCCAGAAGAACCTTTCTCATTAATACATCCCTGGTCACAGCAGGTGCTTTGGTTAGCCCATCCCTGTTTAGCATGGATAAAAAAAGGATTATTGGTCTCCAGCTGTACACTGTGCGTGATGCTATGCAAAAAGATGCGGCGGGCACGTTGGCAAGGGTTGCGCAAATCGGATTTAATTCGGTTGAAGGCGCTACGTATACCGGCAGCCAGCAATTTTACGGAATGGATGCCAAAACATTTGCCAAACTGTTAAAAGACAATGGATTAATTATGCCCAGCAGCCATTACCGCTTGGGTGAAGACAAGGAAAAAGATGAAATAGTAAAAGGCACATTGTTGCACGATTGGAACAAAGCCGTAGATGATGCCTCGGCCGTAGGTGCCAAATACATGGTTTGCGCATGGTTATCACCTGCAGAAAGGGGCACCCTTGATCATTATAAATTCATTGCGGAACAATTAAATAAAGCCGGCGAAACCTGTAAAAATCAAGGCATCCAGCTTTGCTACCATAACCACGATTTTGAATTTGAGAAACAACAGAAGACATATCCTTTCGATATCATATTAAACAACACAGATAAAAATTTAGTAAAAATCGAACTTGATCTGTATTGGGTTAAAAAAGCTAAGCAGAATCCAATTGCCTTATTTAAGAAACATCCAGGAAGGTTCCCGTTATGGCATGTAAAAGATATGGATAGCACCCCCCAGCATGCATTTACTGAAGTAGGGAATGGGATCATTGATTTTAAAGAAATATTTGAGCACGCCCATACTTCGGGATTAAAATATTTTTTTGTTGAACAGGATATATGCCCCGGCTCACCCTTTGATAGTATTACAAAAAGTATTGCCTTCATCCGCAGGGCTAACCTTGGCAAATAAAATGATTAAATACAAATTCAAAATATGGAATATATAGCAGACGAAAACCGTTACAAAAAAATGGAGTACCGCCGATGCGGTAATAGCGGACTTATGCTTCCGGCAGTATCGCTGGGCTTATGGCATAATTTCGGTGATATTGATAACCTGGAAAATGCAAGGAATATATTACGTTTGGCATTTGATGAAGGGATAACGCATTTCGACCTGGCCAATAATTATGGCCCGCCACCCGGTTCGGCAGAAGAAAATTTCGGTAAAATATTTAAAAAAGATTTTATTAAGTACAGGGATGAATTGATTATTTCTACCAAAGCAGGGTGGGGTATGTGGCCTGGGCCATACGGAGATTTCGGATCAAAAAAATACCTGGTGGCCAGTCTCGATCAAAGCCTTAAACGAATGGGATTGGATTATGTAGATATATACTATCACCATCGCCCAGATCCACAAACACCCCTGGAAGAAACGATGACAGCACTGGACCTGATTGTTCGCCAAGGAAAAGCATTGTATGTAGGTATTTCCAGTTACCAGCCCGATGAAACGGAAAAAGCGATTAAAATATTACGGGAATTAGGCACACCCTGCCTCATCCATCAACCTAAATATTCTATGTTTGAACGTTGGGTTGAAAATGGTTTGATGGATGTATTGACAAAAGAAAAAGTTGGATGTATACCTTTTTCACCTTTGGCACAGGGACTCTTATCTAATAAATATTTACAGGGAATACCTGAAGGATCAAGGGCCGCCAGTCACAGGGGTAATGGCGCAATAGAAGAAAATCAAATTACCGAAGCCAATATCAGCCGGGTACGATTATTAAATGAACTAGCCATAGAAAGGGGACAAAATCTCGCACAAATGGCTTTGGCATGGATACTTAAAAATCCGGCCATTACATCTGTGTTAATCGGTGTAAGTAAACCAGAACAGGTAACGGATTCTATCCAGTGTATTAAAAATTATCAATTCAGTGCCGATGAGCTGTACAGGATCGAAACAATTTTAAAATAAAAACCATGCATGCACCTTCGGAGAAAGAAACCGCCTGGAAAAGAAGAAAATTTGTGGGTACCATACTTACAGCATTGGGCACATCAGCTTTATTGCCTGTTGCAGGGTTTGCAGAAAATATCCGTATACCTCAAAAAGGTATGACTATTCAACAGGTAATTGATATCATCCTGAAGAGCGTTGCGGGTGCACCTTTTAAACAAACGGTAGATACCATAAAATCCGGTGACCCCAATCAACCCGTAACCGGTATTGTAACAACCATGTTTGCAACAATTGATGTAATAAAAAAAGCAATTGCGCTTAATGCGAACTTCATCATAGCACATGAACCCACTTTCTATAATCATCTTGATGAAACTGCCTGGCTTGAAAATGATGTAACGTATAAATTTAAAAAAGTACTTCTTGAAAATCACAATATTGTTGTCTGGAGATGTCATGACTATTTGCATGCGCATCAACCGGATGGTGTAATGATGGGCGTGTTAACGGCTATGGGTTGGCAAAAATATTATGATGCTAAAAAACCGTATGTAATTACTATTGAACCTGCTTCATTGCAATCAATCATGGATCTTGCTAAAAAGAATTTGGGAATAGCAAATCTGAAATTTATCGGTGATAGATCTCAGGTGTGTAGTCGTATCGCCTTAATTCCCGGGGCAGCAGGCGGCATGTTACAGATATCGATTTTCCAAAAAGAAAAACCCGACCTGCTTATCTGTGGTGAAGTAAGGGAATGGGAAACCAGTGAATATGTACGCGACCTCCGCTCTTCAGGATCAAAATCGGCCCTGCTTGTCCTGGGGCATATCGCAAGTGAAGAACCCGGACTGGAATGGATAGTAAAATGGTTACAACCGCAAATGCCGGGAATTAAAATTACCCATATACCTTCTGCGGATGCTTTTAGTTGGGAGTGAGATTTAGTTAGCTGAAAGGATGAAAGAAATTAAAAGAGGTAAAGAAGTTAAAAAGTAAATCATGAATAATGCTTTTGACTTCTTTACCGTTATTTTTTCATCGCCGGGCTTTCAAAACCCAGTTTTTTCAAGCCATTATTAATCTCCGGGCAACTCATAAATAATTTCCACAATAAACCCGACCGGTAATTTTCAATCATTACAATAATCGGCCCTTGGTCAATAGCCAGGTATGATTTTGCATACCAGTTCTTCGATTCATTAAAAGCATCTACAAATCCATAGTTGCCCCAGATCTTATCGCCCAGGTCATAATAAAAATGTTTTAATGCTTTCATGGATTGTTCGGGTGTATATGCAAAAGCAGCTAATGCGGCAGTTGGTGTAATAGTGCCGTGATCGTTGGTTGGGGAATGTGCATCATATCCATTGTAAGTATCGCTCGCAGTAAGCCCCCAGCAATTTTCACCATAGCCCTTAAATTTTTTGGGGTTACTAACACTATAGGAATAATTTATAAGGGTATGGTTTTTATTCTGTTCCCAATAATCAGCATACTGGTCTTTCAATCCCCTTGGATCTAATCCTAAAAACGAATATTGAGAAAAAAATAAGGGCCCGCCATAATCAAATCCCAAGGGTAGGTTATAGCCGTAAAAATTTTTTCCATTTGTAAAGAAATTACTTTGTGCCCATCCGCGATGATAAACTGAACTGCTTACAGGATAGCGTTCGCCAGCAGAAGCTAAAACATACATAATCAAACACTCATTATAACCCCTTACCGGAAAATTCATTGCCCAGCCATTATTTGGGCTCCAGTGCCAGTACAGAACATCTTCTCCGCCTTTAGTAAACCAGTTCCATTCAATATCGTTCCACATCCATTCAATACGGTTACGTAGATCTTTTTCAACTGGACTGTTGGCATTGAAATATTGCCGGGCACATAGCAAACCCTGGAACAGGTAAGATGTTTCAACAAGATCGGCACCATCATCTTTCCTACTGAAAGGGATGGTCTTACCCGATTCGCCATTTAGCCAATGCGGGAATACTCCATGATAAGAACTTGCTTTTAATAAAAAGTTTGCAATTTTCAGTATGCGCTTTGCTGCAGTATCTCTTAATATCCAACCTCTGTCCGCGGCAACAATTGTGGCCATGATTCCAAAACCAGTACCACCGGTAGTTACCACTTCATTGCCGTAATCGTATGCTACATTGCTCCTTTCCCTTGCCATACCGCTAACCGGATGGGCGAAATCCCAAAAATAGGCAAAGGTTTGTTTTTGAACAAGCGTTAGTAAGGCAGTATCGGATAAATGGTTGCTGTTTTTTTCCGATAACTTTTTCTCAGGGCTTACTTGTGCAATGCCGGTAATTATAACAAATGAATAGATAAGGGAGAGGCAGGTTCTTTTCATAAAAACAGTTTACCGTTCAGTTTTATAAATGTATTGAAATGA
Organism: Chitinophagaceae bacterium; assembly: GCA_043717145.1. Taxonomy (GTDB): domain Bacteria; phylum Bacteroidota; class Bacteroidia; order Chitinophagales; family Chitinophagaceae; genus Sediminibacterium. The sequence continues at coordinate 16,357 of JAYSXR010000094.1, forward strand.
TTTTGAAAATGAACGGCAGATTGAATTAGTGAGTGGGAATAAGTTATGAATGGTAAGTTAGTTAAGTTGAGAAAAGTAATATTTATTGACTACTTTTTACCTTTCACTACTCACAAATTCTCAATACGGTATATAAAAAATTGTGGTTAGAAAAAAAGCCTCTCTTCCGAAGAATAACTTTTTTTAAATTCTTTTGGTGTACAACCTTTTTTCTTTTTGAAGATGCGGTTGAAATTGGAGATATTATTAAACCCTGTTTCATAAGCAATTTCCGAAACAGATTTGGTAGTGGCAATCAGCATCCTTGATGCATGTCCTAAACGTATTTCAGTTAAGCTGTCAATAAAAGTCATGCCCGTTCTTGTTTTAAAAAAACGGCTGAAGGCCGATTCAGCCATATTGGTAAGACTTGCCACTTCCCCCAGAGAAATGGATTTATGAAAATGTTCATTCAAATACTCCATCACCCGTTCAATACGCCGGCTGCTATAAGCAATATGTTCGATGTTATTAAAAGTGGAATTAGACAGGATCCTGGTATGTCTCGAAGTAGATAATTCATTGAGAATAGACATCAATTCAAAAAGTGAATCGAATCCATCTTTTCTGTTCAACCGCAATATCCGGTAGGCAAGCAGCGATGCTGTTTCGTAAGAGAACAATATCCCCCGTAATGAATTTTCCAGCATGGTACGTATAAAACTAAGCTGGTTACGGCGAAGGAATTTTTCATCGAACAGGTCCTTGTGAAACTGTATGGTCACCTCTGTAATGTCGGTACTCGTACATTTATTTGTTGACCAGGTATGCTGAAGATTTGGACCCAATAAAACAAGTTCATATTCACCGATTTCTTCAACATGGTCACCGACCACCCTTTTTGCCCCTTTTGCATTTTTAATAAAATTCAATTCAAATTCTTCATGGTAATGAATCGGGAAATCAAATTCAGTCTTGGTTCGGGAGAAGATTGTAAAGCAATCTGCCGATGTTAAAGGTGTAATTTCCCGAAGAATTTGAATCTTTTTCTGCATACTTGTCCTGTGCGGCTTTAATTTGAGTTGATAGAAGGGTATTAAAAGTATGAGATCGAATACAATTTAATACAATTTTTATTTATTTCTGTTCCCTTTGTAATTAACTATTTAAGTCAAAAATTCCTTCTATTCGACATTTTTAGTTAAAAATTGTATTAGTTAGCAATTAAAATAGTATTATAATATTATCGCTCAACTTATCAAAACATTATCTTGAAAGGCTTAATAATATGCTTAGGAAATGTTACCATAAAAAAATATGCTTCTTCTAAACAATAGTATTTTATATAGTATATAAATTAATTATTTGTAAGATAATTTTCATTCACTGGTTTCTAAAGACTTTTCAACCGGATATACTTCTAATAAATGACATAAAACAAAGGCTGTTCGCTGCAAACAGTCCTTTTTTTTACATTTTTCCTTTTTAATACATGTAACACTGAATCAGGTCGTGTGGAAAATCGCTAAAGCGAGATTGGAACTATTATATACACTTGATAATCAATGAGATTTTAGAATGGTAAGCCTGGGAGGGAGAATCGGGTGATTTTTTAAAGATAAAAGAGTATTCAAAAAGAAGTAAAAAATACGATCATATTGCCTGAAGTTTTCTGTAGGTCGGTTGTTTCAGTCTTGTTGCAAAAAAGTACCAAAACCTCCCTTCCGCCAACGATTTCGTAAAAATGGAATATTTACGTAAAATCAAGATTATTATGACTCCATTTTTTTCTGAAATCCTTAATTACGTTGAGTTACAGGGAGATGGGCCTGATCAGGATATAGGAAAATAGACCATACTTCGTGTATAACTTACATATTATAATTGATAAAATACTACAAGAAATTGTTAAAAAACAATTGTATTTGGTTACCAAACTGTTATAATTTTAATTCTATATCAGTTATTCACTAACTATCAATCAAAATTGCCATGCTTAAGAAATTTGACTTGCTCGCAAGGAGTTCCTTGCTTGTATTTTTTCTCGCCTTTTTCTCCTTATCTGTTTTTGCTCAAAAATCGGTTGCCGGACGGGTAACAACCAAGTCTAATCAACCGATTCAGGGGGCTACAGTGCAGGTAAAAGGATCTACAACTGTAACCATTACTAATGCAGATGGAATGTTTAACATTAAAGTGCCCAGCAATAAGAGCACTTTGGTCGTGTCTGTTATTGGATATGAAATTGTAGAAATGCCGGTTGGTAACAAAACCGACTTATCAGTATCTCTTGCTGAAGCAACCAGCCAGTTAAGTGAGGTATTAGTTACAGGGTATTCCGCTCAAAGGAAAAAAGATATTACTGGTGCAGTATCTGTAATAAAAGTTTCTGACATGGTAGCAGTGCCCTCTGGTAGTGCTGAACAGCAGCTCCAAGGTAGGGCTTCAGGTGTTACGGTTACTGCTTCTGGTCAGCCGGGTGATGGCGCCAGTGTACGTATTCGGGGTTTCGGTTCTTTAAGTGCAGGAAACAGCCCTTTATACATTGTTGATGGCGTTCCTCTTACAAACTTAGGTGACCTTAACTCTAACGATATCGAAACCATTCAGGTATTGAAAGATGCCGCCGCTGCTTCTCAGTACGGTTCACGCGCTGGTAACGGGGTATTGGTAATCACTACCAAAAAAGGAAAAGCAGGTCAGATGAAAGTTACCTATGATGCTTACTATGGTTCACAAACCAGGGGTAAAGGATTTGATCTGTTAGATCCACAGGGTAACGCAGATATTACCTGGCTTGCCTTAAGAAATTCAGGACAACTTACCAACGGAAACCCTAGCCATCCGCAATATGGTAACGGAACGACAGCCATATTGCCGGATTTTATATTAGCCGGTTCTTTAAGTGGCATTAAAGCAGGCAATCCTGCAGCCGATCCTTCTAAATATTTTCTTAACCTCAACGACCCTAATAGCTCATACCTGATTGTTCCTGCCAATAAAGGCGGTACCAATTGGTATAATGAAGTATTCAGTGCTGCACCAATCATGAAACATGATATTGGGTTGTCTGGTGGTAACGAAAAAAGCAGGTTCTACTTAGGCATGAACTATTTTGATCAGAAAGGTACGGTTATGACTACTTTCTATAAACGTTACAGCATCCGTGCCAACTCTGAATTTACTATCAAAGACAAAGTAAGGATTGGTGAAAACATCCAGATGTCTTACAGCAACAATATTAAGATTGGTAACCAAAGTGAGGGTAATGAGATATCTCTTTCTTACCGTATCCAGCCCATTGTGCCTGTATTTGATATCGCAGGTAATTTTGGTGGACAGAAAGGTGCGGGTTTAGGTAATGCCTTAAGTCCTGTTGCTTATCGGATTCGTGCCAGAGATAACCGTAACAATGATTATAAAATCATCGGTAACGTTTATATGGAAGCCGATTTCCTCAGGCATTTTACGTTCCGTACCAGCTTTGGTGGCGAACAATACCTGAACAGTTATTACTGGTACGGTTTTAAAACGTATGAAAATTCAGAGAACAATAGTACTAATGAATATAACGAAGGCTCCAGTCAATCACGGAGCTGGACATGGACCAACCAGGTAAGCTATAAAAATACTTTCAACGATAAGCACACTGTAGCTGCCGTTGCGGGTGTGGAAGCGATTGATTCATGGGGCCGTTACATCCACGCCAAACGCTTGGGTTATTTTGTGGATGATCCGAATTTCCGTGCATTGAATACCGGTTCTGGTGTACAAACCAACGATGGTGGTCCTTATGCCCGCCGTAAATTATTCTCTGTTTTCGCTAAAGCTGCGTATGCTTATAATGATAAATACCTGATTGATGCGAGCATCCGTCGTGATGGTTCTTCCGTATTTGGTACAAATAACCGTTATGGTATTTTCCCCGCGGTTTCTGCCGGATGGAGGATTTCCAATGAAGACTTCCTTAAATCATCCAAATGGATCTCTGACCTGAAAATCAGGGCCAGCTGGGGACAATTGGGTAACCAGAATATTAATCCTGACAATGCCTTTTCTACATTTGGTGGCGGACTGGGATCCTCTTATTATGACTTAGGTGGTTCAAGTAATTCAGTACTGCAAGGTTTCCAGCAGCAAAGAATTGGTAACCCCAACGGTAAATGGGAAACCAACACTACAACCAACCTTGGTTTTGACGGTACTTTCTTTAAAGGAAGTTTAGAAGTGATCTTCGACCTGTATAGCAAGAAAACAAAAGACCTTTTGTTTGTTGCACCGTTGATTTCAACAACACAAGGTACTGCTGGTGCACCCGCAGTTAACATTGCTTCTATGGAAAACAAAGGTGTTGATCTGGGCCTAACCTATAAAGGCACTGTCAACAGGAGCAAATTATCCTACACACTTGCCGGAACATTTACAACCTATACAAATAAAATCACCAGTCTTACTGATGGTGTAGATTATTTCCAGGATGGATATTACAGGCAGGGAGCTTTTGCCCGTAACTCAATCGGACACCCGGTATCTGCTTTCTATGGTTATAAAGTAATCGGCTTCTTTAATGATGCAGCTGATGTAACAAAATCTCCAACACAAGCTGATGCCGCTCCGGGCAGGTATAAATATGCGGATATCAACGGCGACGGTAAGATTGATGATAAAGACAGGGATTTTATCGGTAATCCGAACCCTAAATTTACTTATGGTTTGAACGTAAACCTTCAGTACATGAATTTTGACTTAGGAGCGTTTTTCTATGGTGTAGCAGGTAAAGATGTAGTTAATTACACCGGCTGGTGGACTGATTACTATGCTTCTTTCCAGGGTGCTAAATCAAAAGCAGCGTTAAACGATGCATGGACTGCGACAAATCATAATGGAAGATTGCCAATTGTAGAAAACAGTTCTAACTTTAGTAACCAGGCTGTGTTCAATTCATCATTAATCGAGAACGGTTCTTACATGAGATTGAAAACATTGATGTTAGGTTATACCTTTAATAAAAAATCATTGGGTAGAACCGGTATAGAGAAACTACGCATTTATGTTCAGGCAGCTAACCTGTTTACGGTTACGAAATACAGGGGATTGGATCCGGAATTCGTTGGAGGTGATACTGCATTCGGTATAGATTACGGTAATTATCCAAATCAAAAACAATTCCTGGTAGGTGTAAACGTTGCTTTTTAAATTTTTAAATTTTTTAGTATGAAAAATAGAATTATAACAATCTTTATCATTATCACTGGGATAACGGTCATCGTTTCTTGTGGTAAGAGCTTCCTGGAGCAAAAGCCCCTGGGTGCGCTTGATGAAAACGTATTGGCAAACAAGTCGGGTGTAGAAGGTCTGCTAATCGGTGCATACTCTTTATTGGATGGTTATGGCGCGGGCGGTAACTGGGACGCATCCGGCTCTAACTGGGTATATGGTGGTGTTGTAGGCGGCGATGCGCACAAAGGATCCGATGCCGGCGACCAGGGTGATATTGTTCCGATGGAACAATATAAGCCCACTTCTACCAACGGTTATTTCAATAACAAATGGAGAACTGTTTATGAAGGTGTTGCCCGTTGTAATAATACCATGAAAATCCTGGCAAAGGCTAATGGCATTTCAGCTGCTGATGCAAAGCGCATTACTGCCGAAGCCCGTTTCTTAAGGGGCCACTACCATTTTGAAGCAAAAAAAATGTGGAATAATGTACCTTATGTAGACGAACAAAACGCTACGTTAAAACCAACAAACACAACTGATATCTGGCCAAACATTGAAGCCGATTTTCAGGCAGCTTACGATAATCTGCCCGAAACACAGGACAAAATTGGCAGGGCCAATAAATGGTCTGCCGGTGCTTATCTGGCAAAAGTAAAGATGTACCGTAAAGATTTTGCCGGAGCAAAAACTGTTTTAGCAGCTGTTATTGCGAATGGTAAAAATTCATTGGGTGTTAAATATGCTTTGAATGCAAGGTTTGACGCCTCATTTGATGCAGATACCAAAAACAGTCCTGAAGCTGTCTTCTCTGTACAGTATTCTGTTAATGATGGTGCCAACGGCGACAATGGTGGATGGGGTGATGTATTGAATTTCCCTTATACAGGCGGACCCGGCGGTTGCTGCGGTTTCTATCAACCCACACAGGACCTAGTAAACTCATTTCAAACAGATGCAGTTACCGGATTGCCTATTAGTGTAGATAATAATTATCCTACGGGTGGTTATAATGTTATCAGGGTAGTGAAAAGCGATGATGGTTTGAATAGTGTTGATCCTTTTACACCTGAAACCGGTTCTTTAGATCCAAGGTTAGACTGGACGGTAGGTAGAAGAGGCATCCCATACCGCGATTGGGGTCCACACCCAGGCCAACAGTGGATTCGTGACCAGGCTTACTCTGGCCCTTATGCACCCATCAAAAACACGTATAAAAAATCACAGGAAGGCGTGTTAACAGATAAATCCTTCTGGACCTCCGGTGTAACTGCCAACAACTATACCTTAATCCGTTTCGCAGATGTGATCCTTTGGGCTGCAGAGTGTGAAGTTGAAGTAGGTACTTTGGCACAGGCTGTTATCTATGTAAACATGATCCGTACCAGGGCCTCTAATCCTGCTGGTTTTGTTAAGAAAGCAGATGGTACCAATGCGGCCAATTATAAAGTTGGTTTGTATACAGCATTTGCTGACCAGGCTTCTGCCCGGAAAGCAGTTAAATTTGAAAGGAAGCTTGAGCTCGCTATGGAAGGACACCGTTTCTTCGACTTAGCTAGATGGGGTGATACGCAAACTGCATTGCAGGCGTATGTAGCTTATGAGTCTACTTTACGTGCATTCCTGAAAAACGTTACGGTGAAAACAACCAGCAATTATTTCCCAATTCCACAGGGACAAATTGATCAGAGTTCAATAGCAGGTAAACCTACCTTAACACAGAATCCAGGTTACTAAATTTTGATTCAAATTTATATTTCTTAAATAAAGAGGTAGGCTAACACCTGCCTCTTTTTTTTGTGTTATTTTTTTCTCTTTTATTTCATTTCAAAACGAATTACGCGATAAATTTACCGTATGCTCAAAGTGCCTGTCTGCCTGCTTATTATGATTTGTTTATTTTCCTGTTCTTCAAATTCACACAGGTTCACTGCTGTTTCTTCTGATCATTCAGGAATTCATTTCAATAATACCATCAAGGAAAACGATTCCGTTAATGTGTTGGATTTTGAAAACGTTTATAACGGCGGTGGGGTAGGTGTAGGGGATTTTAATAATGATGGATTGCAGGACCTTTATTTTACCGGTAACCTTGTTTCCAATAAACTCTATCTCAATAAAGGGGATTTTAAATTTGATGATATTACCACTGAAGCAGGAGTAAGCGGTGATGGTAGATGGAGCAGGGGTGTTGCCGTAGTAGATATTAATAATGATGGTTGGATGGATATTTATGTATCCACTACACTGTTACACAATGTGAATAAACGGAAAAATCTACTCTATATTAATCAGGGAAATGATAAGAATGGAGTTCCTCATTTCAAAGAAATGGCTGCTGAATACGGACTGGCAGATACCAGCCATTGTACACAGGCTGTTTTTTTTGATTATGACAATGATGGCGACCTGGATGTATATATAGTTAACAATGAAATTATAAAAGGTGACTATCCCAATCGTTTCAGGCCTGCTATGAAAGATGGCAGCCACCCCAATACTGATAAATTATACCGAAACGACTGGAATGCAAACCTGAATCATGCAGTATTTACGGATGTGTCAAAACAAGCCGGTATTACGATTGAAGGGTATGGCCATGCGGCAACTGTGGCAGATATAAATAATGATGGATGGAAAGATATTTATGTAACGAACGATTATCTCTCTAATGATTTGTTATGGATCAATAACCATGACGGTACTTTTTCTAACCAGATGACAACGTATTTCAAACACACATCTGCGAATGCAATGGGCAATGATGTGATTGATATTAATAATGATGGGCTAGCAGATGTGATTGCCCTGGATATGGACCCAGAAGATAATTACCGTAAAAAAATGATGCTGAATCCAAACAGCTATCAAACCTATCAAAACAGTGATTATTTTGGCTTTGGGTACCAATATGTACGAAATACTTTACAAATAAACCGTGGCCCGAGGGTTGGTCAGAATGATTCAATAGGCCCCCCTATATTTTCTGATATATCTTTTTTTGCAGGCATGGCAGAAACAGACTGGAGCTGGGCACCCGTAGTAGCAGATTTTGATAATGACGGTAACCGTGATATTATTATTACCAATGGATTTCCGAAAGATGTAACTGACCATGATTTTGTAGGGTTCAGGAATATGTCGTACAGCGTTGCCAGTAAAAAACAGTTACTCGAACAGATACCGGAAGTGAAACTGCGCAAATATGCATTCAGGAATAATGGCGACCTCACTTTCAGTAATGTTTCGGAAGAATGGGGAATGAAAGCCGTTGCTTTTTCAAATGGTGCTGCCTACGCCGACTTGGATAATGATGGTGACCTTGATCTGATCGTTAATAATATTAATGATGAAGCCACGATAATGAAGAACATGACCAACGATCCGTCATCTAAAGAAAAAAGGAATAATTATTTACAGATTGCATTTGAAGGGGATAGCCTCAATATAGCTGGTATCGGTGCTACAGTACATCTTCATTACGACCATGGTAAACAACAGGTTTGGGAATACACCCCTTATCGGGGCTACCTTTCTACCGATCAGAATATTGCCCATTTTGGTTTGGGTAGCGTAACGGTTATTGATACTTTATTGGTTCAATGGCCGAATGGAAAAATGCAGCAATTGATAAAGGTACCGGTGAACCAGGTGCTAAAACTAAAAATGAAATCTGCCACCAATACGGTTAACTATCAGCAAGCTATTTTGGCAGAAGGCACATTGTTTAAAGAGGTAACTGCTTCTTTAGGCATTAACTATGTGCAAAAAGAAAGGGATTTTATTGATTTTAATATCCAGAAATTAATCCCCCATAAGTTCTCTGAGTATGGCCCCGGCCTGGCGGTAGGTGATATAGATGGTAATGGGCTGGAAGATATTATCTGCGGTGGTTCATTTGAAAATAGTGCGGTTGCCTTTCTGCAACAAACCAATGGGCGTTTTATTGAGAAAAAAATAATCCTTAAAGACGGTAATGCTACTAAAAGATGGGAAGATGAAGGTTTATTATTATTTGATGCAGATGGTGATGGCGACCTGGACCTGTATATTTCCAGTGGTGGGTATGAGAATGAACATAATGGGGATACCTACCAGGATAAACTATATGTGAATGATGGTAAAGGGAATTTTACCATTGACCCAAGTGCTATCCCCGGAAATCATACAAGTAAATTTTGTGTACGTGCCGTTGATTATGATAATGACGGTGACCTTGATTTATTTGTTTCAGGCAGGGTGGATCCATGGAATTATCCAAAACCGGTATCCAGTTTTATTTTCAGGAACGATTCTAAAAACGGCAAACCTCATTTTACCGATGTAACTAAAACTGTTGCCAAAGACCTGTTGAATATAGGAATGGTATGCGACGCATTGTTTACTGACTTTGATAATGACGGCTGGCCGGATCTGATACTGGCCGGTGAGTTTATGCCTATAACTATTTTTAAAAATGAAAAAGGTATTTTCAGGAATATTACACAAGGGAGTGGTTTGGAAAAAAAATCCGGTTGGTGGAACACAATTATCGGAGGCGATTTTGATAACGATGGTGATATAGATTATATAGTAGGTAACCTTGGCCTCAATTCTTACTTTAGGGCATCAGAACAATACCCGGTAGCCATTACTGCTGCTGACTTTGATAAGAATGGGACATTAGATGCCATTCCGTCTTTATTTCTTCCTGATAGGGAAGGGAAGAAAAAAGAATTCCCTGAAGCTACAAGGGATGACCTTGTAAAACAGATGGTGAGCATGCGTACACTTTTCCAAAATTACAAAACGTATGCAACGGCTACCATGGATAAAGTATTAACAGCCGACCAGAGAAAATCTGCACTGAGGGTTGAAGCCAATTATTTTTCTTCTGTTTACCTCCGCAACGATGGTAATGGCAAATTCACAGTTACTCCGTTACCAAAAGAGGCGCAGGTATCGGTCTTAAACGGCATGGTTGTAGATGATTTTGATAATGATGGGAACCTTGATGTGATTATCAACGGCAATGATTATGGTACAGAAGTTTCGGTGGGCAGGTATGATGCATTAAACGGGCTTTACCTGAAAGGTGATGGCAAAGGAAATTTTATGCCACTGTCTATTTTGCAAAGTGGTATTTACCTGCCGGGTAATGGTAAGGCATTGGCAGCACTCAATAATGGCAAAGGCGTTTCTTTAATAGCAGCCAGCACTAACAGGGGTCCATTGAAAATATATGAAAATAAACAGTTGCAGAAATCAATCCCGGTAACCACCTCAGATATTACAGCTATCATTAAATTGAAGAATGGTTTGGTTCGGCGCCAGGAATTGTATTATGGTTCTTCTTTTCTGTCACAATCAAGCCGGACAATACATATTGGCCCTTTGGTTGCTTCAGTTGAGATTATTGATGAGAAAAAAAATATCCGTAAAATTGTTAATTAATTAAAGCGACGGTATGCTATTGAAATATTATGCCTGTTGTATTATTTTTTGTACCGGATGGATGATGGTATTGCCCTCCTGTAAATCAGAACCATCTTCACAAACAGCAGGTGTAAAGGCTTCAACAATTGCCCAGCTTGATACAAATCAATATACCCATATCAAATGGAAAGATACATTGCTTAATTTTGGTAAGGTAAAAGAAGGAGATACGGTACGTCTGCAATTTGCATTTAAGAACACCGGTAATAAACTACTGTTCATTAACGATGTGAGACCGAGTTGCGGCTGCACGATCGCTAATTATCCTGAAAAGCCTTTTCCTCCCGGGGATTCGGGATCTATCACAATAGTATTTACGACCGATTGGCACCCAGGCATGCAGCAAAAAAGTATAATGGTAAAAGCAAATACAAAAGGCAGGGTGACCCACAAACTTATTTTTTTAGGTGATGTGATACCTAAAAAAGATAGTAAATAGCAGTGATTAAATTAGACCTTATTTCTCAATTTCTAATGAGCATGTATGAAAAGTTGTAATTTTTTTTTATTTTTTTTGGTGATGTGCCTAGGCCTTTTTGGCTGTAAGGCGAAAAATAAGCTATCAGTTGATGACACAACTGTTTTACACCAGAATCAGGACCAGTTAACGCAAATCATTATATATGATGTGTTTACACCACCGGTAGCAAGCCGTATTTATGTATATTCTTCTCTGGCCTCCTATGAAGCTATCCGATTTGCCAAACCAGGTTACCCTTCCATCGCGGAAAAATTGCGTGGATTTACAGCAATGCCAAAACCAGATGTGGGTAAAACCTATAATTATGCACTAGCTGCTACGAAGGCTTTTTTTACCGTTGTACATAAAGTGGTATTCTCATTGGATTCGTTAAAAGGTTATGAAGAGAACACATTAGCAAATTTTAAAAATACCATGGATGAAGAAAGCTATAATCGTTCTCTTGCTTTTGGTGAAGCAGTAGGCAAAGCGATACTAGCGAGGGCACTTACAGATGGATATGCAAAATCCAGGGGTAAGCCCAAGCACCTTGGAAGTAACGATCCTGGAAAGTGGCGACCAACACTACCGGATTACCTTGATGGTATCGAATGGTGCTGGAATACCATGAAGCCATTGGTTTTAGACACCTGCTCTCAGTTTGAGCCAGTAAGGCCACCCTCATACAGCACAGATACCAATAGTGTTTTTTTTAAAGAAACCAAAGAAGTGTATACCATTGGAAAAAACCTAACCGATGAACAGAAAACCATTGCACGATATTGGGATGACAACCCTTTTGTGATTGAACATTCCGGACACATGATGTTTGGTAATAAAAAGATTACACCGGGGGGGCATTGGATGGGTATTGCTGCAATAGCCGCGCTACAAACTAAAGCAGATGCAGTAAAAAGTGCAGAAGGATATGCATTAACCGCAATCGCGTTGTATGATGCTTTTATTTCCTGCTGGGATGAGAAATACAGGAGTAATGTTATGAGGCCGGTAACAGTGATTAATGAAACTATGGATAAAAGCTGGGTCCCTTTTTTACAAACACCACCCTTCCCGGAATATACCAGCGGGCATAGTACCATCACCGCATCTGCGGCAGTGGTATTGTCTTATTTATACGGCAATGATTTTGCTTTTCTGGATACAAGTGACCTGCGATATATTGGAATGCAAAGACATTTTAACTCTTTACAAGACGCAGCAGCAGAAGCTTCTATTAGTCGTGTATATGGCGGTATTCATTACCGGAACAGTGTAGATGCAGGAGCAGAAGCGGGTAAGAAAGTAGGTAACTATGTTCTTAAAAAGGTTTTTAAATAATAAAAAAATATGAGGCATTGGTATTCTCTGTTGTGTAGTTGCTGTTTGTTTGTATTGCCGTTGATAGCTAATTCTCAGATCCGGGTTACGCATCAGCGTTTATATGATACGGGTTCAACAATGCCTGCACATAATACAGAAAGGGCATTATTATTTGAAAAGGAGCCCATCGAAAAAGGGAGAATTATTTTTTTAGGAAATAGTATTACCGAAGCTGGTAAATGGGCAGAACTCACAGGCGATAATAGTGTAATTAACCGTGGTATTGGCGGGGATATTACTTTCGATTTATTAAAGCGGATAGATGATGTAATAAAACGAACACCTTCTAAATTATTTCTGCTGATCGGCATCAATGATATTTCTAAAGACATACCGGATGAAGTAATTGTGGATAATTGTAAAAAAATAATCAGTAAGGTTCAGCAGCAAAGCCCAGCTACCAAAATTTATGTTCAAAGTATCTTACCCTTAAATACGACTAAAACAGGTTTCCCGCAGCACTATGATAAAATGGGGCATGTAACGAGTGTAAACAGGTTACTTAAAAAAATGACTGTACAGGTTAGTTGCACTTTTGTAAATCTTTATCCGCTTTTTCTGGATGTAGATAAACGACTGGATAAAAAATATACAACTGATGGGCTGCATTTAAAAGCAGAGGGTTACAAAATATGGGTTACATACCTGCAACAAAAAAAGTATCTGTAATTATTATGATATCCTGAAAAGGCTTTTGGTATTTACGCACAGGTATTCCCCGGTAATATGGATATGGGTAAAATCAATAATCACGTCAGCAGCACTATGTAAGAGCAAATCCTTTTTTGAATATTCATTCCCAATCCCTATTGAATGCATACCTGCGGCAAGAGCAGATTTTATGCCAATCACCGCATTTTCAAAACCAGGCAGGCATGGTGGGGCAAGTTCATTTTTGCGCTCATTTTCGAATAGGGGTCAGGGTGCGGTTTGCCATTTGTAACATCATTGGCTGTAACAAAACAGGTAAATGTATCCTATATACCCACATTATGAAGCATTGTCAGCATACGTGGATGATGGGAGCTGGTAACAACATTAAGTGGGATCTGTCTTGTATTGAGTAATGAAATGAATTCAACTACGCCGTCAATTGCGCCGGGCTGCATATGCCTGTCGAACTCATATGCGGATTGTTCTATCTCTTTTACCGTGCATCAGGAACATGATTTAATAAACCGTTAATTGTAACGCCCACTTTTCGCCCGTAAATCCATTCACGTATCATTGGATCTGTCAATGTAACACCTTGTTTGTCTGCTCAGATTTTCCAGAATGTTTCAATGGCAGGATTGGAATTGATGATTGCGCCATCCAAATCGAATATGATCGCATTGATAGTCTCCTGCATAATGCTGATGAATTAGCTGATCAATAAATAGTAATGAAAAGCAGTAAATTACTTATTATTTATTTCCTAAAACGTAATAACGGAAATAGGTTACACGGAACCGGATAATTCCTCTCAGATCATTTAGAAATGATGTTATAAACAGCCTTGGTTCAATTTTTAATGGCTAACTTTATATCCTTCTTTATTTAGTCAAAATAATAAATAAAATTGCTCCTGTATGAAAAAAATATTTGCCTTAGCCGGCTTCTTAAGCTGTATCATTTCTTATGCACAAAACGGGATTGCTATTATTCCTGAACCTATCTCTGTAAATAGAGGTGCAGGAGAATTTCTGTTACCAAAAAATATTATCGTTGAAGCCGCATCGCAACCGGAAATTAAACAGGTGATTGCTGCTTTGAAGGACCGTATAATTAAATCAACCGGTAGCAATATTGTAATAATGGATTCTTCACCTAATGCCACTATTAAACTACAACTTAATAGCGTTGAAGACAAAGCGATTGGTAAGGAAGGATATAAGCTATCTGTAACGACAAAAAATATTGTGATTAAAGCTAATCAACCTGCGGGGTTGTTTTATGGCGTACAAACACTGCTTCAATTATTTCCCAAAGAAATAGAGAGTCCCACACTGATAGAAAATGTTAAATGGGTAGCTCCCAGTGTTGAGATTATGGATCAGCCAAGGTTTGGATGGCGAGGATTGATGTTTGACGTATCGCGGCATTTTTTTACAAAAGCCGAAGTGAAACAATTTATTAACGACATGGTCCGTTATAAATACAACCTGTTACATCTGCATTTAACAGATGATGAAGGTTGGAGGATAGAGATTAAAGGCCTGCCTAAATTAACAGAAGTAGGTGCGTGGAACGTTAAAAAGGTTGGTTATTTTGGTACTTTTTCTAAGCCGGAACCTGATGAGCCACGCAACTACGGCGGTTTCTATACCCAGGAAGATATCAAAGAACTGGTTCAGTATGCAAAAGAAAGATTCGTGAATATCCTGCCTGAAATTGATGTACCGGGACATAGTCTTGCAGCAGTTGTTTCTTATCCCGAATTATCCTGTACACCGGAAGCAAACACGTACCGGGTGCGTTCAGGTGAAGAAATTATGGATTGGTCTAAGGGTGCCCCCCCCATTGCTTTAGTAGATAATACCCTTTGCCCTGCCAATGAAAAAGTATATGAGTTTCTTGATAAGGTAATGACACAGGTTGCAGCAATGTTCCCATTTGAATACATACATGTAGGTGGGGACGAATGCCCAAAAAATTATTGGGAAAAGAACGATGCCATTAAAGCACTCATGCAAAAAGAAGGCTTAAAAAATATGGAAGAAGTACAAAGTTATTTTGAAAAAAGACTGGAAAAGATTGTAGAGTCGAAAGGGAAAAAATTTATGGGCTGGGATGAAATACTGGAAGGTGGTTTAGCCCCCAGCGCGGCTGTTATGAGTTGGAGGGGAATGAAAGGAGGAATTGAAGCTGCAAAAATGAAACACGATGTAGTTATGAGCCCAACTACCTTCGCTTATATTGATTATATGCAGGGCGACCCTATTATTGAACCCCGAATATATGCATCGCTAAGGCTGAATAAATCTTATGAATTTGAACCGGTTCCTGATGGGGTAGATGCATCGTATATAAAAGGCGGACAGGCTAATTTGTGGACTGAACAGGTGTACAATATGCGCCATGCAGAATATATGACATGGCCAAGGGGAATGGCAATAGCTGAATCATTATGGTCGCCAAAAGAAAAAAAGAATTGGAATCATTTTTTCAGTAATGTAGAAAAACATTTTGGGCGGTTGGATATGGCAGAAATTAAATATGCACCCAGTGTATACGATCCCAGTTTTAAAGTTAGCACAACAGCAGATAACCAATTAAAAATTGAACTGGGTAAGGAGGTGGAAGCCCTGGATATTTATTATTCTTTTGACAATACTTTTCCCGATAATTTTTATCCAAAATATTCAGAAGCGTTAATTCCACCAAAAGATGCTGTTATGCTTAAAGTGATTACCTATAAAGGGAAACAACCTGTGGGGCGAATGATTGCTATGCCGATAGCAGAATTAAAAAACAGGTTGCCTAAAATTAAATAATATTGTTAGTGCAGAGTAGTCAGTAGTGCGTTAATGGTCGCTGCGGTATCAAACCTACTTACTGCTGACAACTCACCACTAACAACAATGTTTCCGGTGAAAAAGTACCGGAAAATGTTAAAAATCAGTCAGTATTAAGCTATGCTAACAGGATAAGCATGTATTTTATATGTAATTTTAAGTAGCAGGTAACATAATCTGGTGCACTCTTTTTATCAAACCCGATAAGTGTACACCGATCTATAGTTTGCTTACGTCATGAATAAATCCATAGCGACTTTTTTGTTATATTTTTTTTTATTCAATAGTTCGCATGCTCAGTTGTGTACAGGCAGTCTTGGCGACCCGGTAGTGAATATTACTTTCGGAAATGATAATACACTAAAAGGGCCGCTTAAAGCAGGTGTTACGAGTCTAAAATACATCACCGGTTGCCCCAATGATGGGGAGTATGGCATAATCAATTTGTCGTTTGGTTGTTTTGGCAATACCTGGTATTTATTAGCAGGAGATCATACAGGTGATGTTGGAGGACGGTTTATGGTTATTAACGCTTCATTTGAGCCCAGTGATTTTTATGTAGATACCGTTTCTGGATTATGCGGCAATACGGTTTATGAATTTGCAGCATGGGTAGCCAATATTTTAAAGCCCACTTCATGTGGCGGGTTTGGCATTAAACCTAATCTTACATTTAAAATTGAAACAACAACAGGTAGAATACTAAAGAAATTTGATTCTGGTGATATTGACGCAGAAACGATAAAAACATGGAAACAGTTTGGTACTTTTTTCAGTACACCTGCCGGTGTAGAAAGTGTCGTATTACGTATAACTAATAATGCAAAAGGTGGGTGTGGTAATGACCTCATATTGGATGATATTACTTTCAGGCCCTGTGGTCCAAAACTTACTGCATATGTAGATACAGATTCGAGTAAGTATATAGAATTATGTGAAAACGATAAAAGCGATTTTCATTTCACTGCTACTTATTCCATCGGATTTAATGATCCTCTTTTGCAATGGCAACTAAGTAAAGATACCGGTAAGACATGGGTAGATATTGCGGGAGAAAAAAATAATACCTATACACGCAAAGCCACAGGTAGGGGTCGTTACCAATACCGGGTGGTGATTGCTGAACGATCTAATTTTACTTCTGTTCAATGCCGCATTGCATCCAATGTAACTATCATCACTATTAATCCAATGCCAGGTGGCCCGTCAAAAACGAATATATTGGGTTGTACCAATACTGATTTGAGGATGGATGCTATACAGGGATCTGGTCTAACATACCAATGGTCGGGGCCCAATGGTTTTTCTTCCACCGCAGGTAATGTAATATTACCGGCAGTTACTTTCAAGGATTCTGGCGTATACAAAGTAATAATTAATACCGATCTTGGTTGTAAACGAACAGATACATTTAACCTGAAAGTATCTCCCGGTGCCAAAGCCATTATAAATGCGGATGTAAGTATTTGTGAAGGGAAGGCTGTTGTTTTAACAGCATCAGGTGGTGTAATATATGATTGGACACCTGCTACCGGTTTATCGGATACCCATTCAGCAAATCCTGTTGTATCGCCTGTTGATACTACCAGATATAAAATAGTTGTTACAAACCAATATGGTTGTAAAGACTCTGTACTATCAACAGTTAATGTCTGGAAGAAACCGGTTGTAAGTGCAGGCCCGGATTTCAGTATTTTTGAAGGGGAGTCTGTAGTATTACAGGGAACTCTTTCGGGAACATCTATAAGTTTTGCGTGGGTGCCAACTCTTTTCATGATTAATGGTAACAGCCTTACGCCAACTGTGAAACCTGATGATAATATCACCTATACTTTGACTGGTGTATCAGATCTTGGGTGTGGTACAGCTGCAGATGATGTGATTATAAAAGTGCATAAACAAGTACATGTACCCAATGTATTTTCCCCTAATGGGGATGGGATTAATGATACCTGGGTGATTAGAGGGTTAGATACCTATGCCGATGCAGCTGTTAAAGTGTATAGCAGGAGTGGAATGATTATTTTCCAGACAAAAGGGACTGACAAAATATGGGATGGTACATATAACGGGAAGCCATTGCCTATAGGCACCTATTATTACTTGATTGATCTGAATGTAGGGTTACCGTCTATTTCCGGATGGGTGGTAATTATCAGGTAAGAATTTGAAGAGATTTTACAATAATCCTTTTCACTTCGCTTTTCTCTGATTTTTTTTGTATATTGTTCTTACTCAAAAAACAAAAAAAATGGCCACTACCAGACGCAAATTTCTCCAGACATTGGGCGGTTCAAGTTCATTGTTATTAGCCGGATTACCAGCCCTGGCAAAGAATACAAATATTCAAACACTTTTATCGAAAGTAAAAGTGAGTTCTAATGATAAGGTCAGGATTGGTTTGATTGGTTCCGGAATTATCGGGCATTACGATACAGAGACAGCTTTAAAAGTTCCCGGTGTAGAATTGGTTGCCGTAGCAGACCTATACCAGGGAAGATTAGACAGGGCAAAAGAAAAATGGGGTAACGAATTATTTGTAACGCGTAATTATAAAGAGATACTTGCCCGTAAAGATATTGATGCCGTATTGGTTTGTACCTGCGACCACTGGCACGATCATATTACCATTGATGCATTAAATGCCGGAAAGCATGTGTATTGCGAAAAACCGATGGTGCACCATGTTGATGAAGGGTTGGCCGTAGTAGCTGCGCAGAAGGCAAGTGGAAAAACGCTGCAGGTAGGAAGCCAATCCGCGAGCTCTGTACTTTTTTTAGAAGCGCAGAAATATTTTAAACAGGGGGTCGTAGGTGAGTTGGCATATGCAGAATCTTATAACGACAGGAATTCTGCCAATGGAGCCTGGCAATACACTATTCCATCTGATGCCAGTACGAAAACAATTGATTGGGATATGTTTTTAGGCGATGCCCCAAAAGTAGCTTTTGACCCGGTTCGTTTTTTTCGCTGGCGCAATTACAAAGCTTATGGAACCGGTGTTGCGGGTGATTTGTTCGTTCATAATTTTACCGGACTGCACACAGTTACCAGTTCAATAGGCCCAAAGCAAATATATTCTTTAGGGGGATTAAATTATTGGAAAGATGGCAGGGATGCGTATGACCTGGTAACCGGTATCATGCAATATCCTAAAACAGAACAGCACAATGCATTTCAGTTTTATACGCGTGTAAATTTAGCAGATGGTGCAGGCGGAGGACAAGCCACACGTTTTATAGGAACGGAAGGTGTGATTGAAGTAAAATCAAACAGTATTGTGATTAAACACTTCAAAAGATCCGTGGCACCAAGTATCGGCGGCTATGATTCATTGGAAAGTTTTCCGAAAGTGATGCAGGAATCTTTATTGAAAGATTATAATGCCAAGTACACGGCAGAAGACCGAAAATCTAAAATTGGTGATGAAATCATATTTGAACAACCCAAAGGATACGATTCACGTTTAGACCACATGATTAATTTCTTTGAATCAGTGAGATCCGGTAAAACTGTTTTAGAAGATGCTTCATTCGGGTTGAGGGCAGCAGCACCCGCCTTACTTTGCAATACAAGTGCGGAAATGAAAAAAGCAATTGATTGGGATCCCGTTACAATGAAAATTGTTAATGGTTAAATCACGTCGAATTCCTTTGTTGTTAGTGGATAGGTTACCTGTAAAGCTGGTTATGAAATTTTTTCTATCAGAGTATCTATTCTATCTTCTGCACCAAAAAAACCGGCAAGCTTACGAATAACTTTTTCCACCATAGCATCCGGGCAGCTGGCACCGCTGGTGATCAATATTTTTAGTGGCGATTGGTTGGGTAAATAATTGTTGATAGTTGTTAATTCTTTGGTTTGCCAGTTGCGGTTTTCAATAACTGTTTGATTCAACAGCCTATCTGCAGAATCAATAAAATAAGCAGGTAGTTTCGCTTCGCATAATTCTACCAAATGGGAACTATTACTGCTATTAAGCCCACCAATGACAATGGCTAAGTTAGCTTCTGTTTCCAGCATGCCGGTAACGGCGGTTTGGTTATCGTTGGTAGCATAACACAATGTATCCCTCGTATCCGCAAAACGTTCGCCGATATTCTCTGCTGTTAATGCATAATGACGTATAATCACATTTTTCAAGTAATCTGAAATCGCCTGAGTATCGCTGGCTAATTGCGTGGTTTGGTTTACCACACCAATTTGTTGCAGGTGCCGGGTAATATCAAATCCATCGGAATAACGCCCTTTAAATTCAGTATAAAACGCTTGCGCAGGGTTTTCACCGGTAATGTATTTAGCCAGTTCTATAGTTTCGGCCATATCATTTACCACAACTGTGGGCGTATGTTGAGAGGCATGTGAAAAAGTGGCCCTTGTTTCTTCATGTTTGGGTTTACCGTGCACAATAATGCTGTATCCTTTTTCTGCAATTTGTTCACTGCGGTTCCATACTTTTTCTACAAAAGGGCAGGTGGTATTATATTTTGCGGTAATAATACCTTTTTCGTTGAGGAGTTTTTCTATTGCCACTGTTGTGCCAAACGCGGGAATGATTACCACATCATCAGGCGTAATCTCTTCGAACGGAATTATTTGTTTACCGTACGTGTCTTGTAAGAATTGAACGCCCCTCGCTAACAGGTCGGCATTTACCTGTGGGTTATGGATCATCTCACTCAATAAAAAAATTCGCTTGCCCGGGTTTTCATCAATGGTTGTGAACGCAATTTCAATAGCATTCTCTACACCATAGCAAAAACCAAAATGGCGGGCGAGGTAAATTTGTAATGGACCAAGATCCAGAAGTGTGGGTGTAAAATCCTTTTTTAGTTTATCCTGTAGTCTGCGTTCTTCTTTGATGGCATTTATCAAAGGGCTGCGGTATATATAGGGAACATTGAATTGCTTCATAGGGTAGTATATCAGCGGCAAAAATACGTATGAGTTAGGAGTTTAGGATTTGGTTTTTTTACCTCTGCCATTGTTGGTCGCCTGACCAACAATAAATGTTACATCTGCCATTGTTGGTCAGGCGACCAACAATGGCAGCCACATTCTGCCCACTGATGCATAAAAATCAGTATTTTCATCACCTAAATGCGTGCTAATGAGAATTCTTCCTTTTCTGATCTCCGGCCTGTGTACTGTTGGCCTTGTGGCCTTACTAAATATGCAATTAACCACCGGCACCGGCAAAACCCCCAAGTTGGGCTATTTCCTTTCCCCGCAACATGGTTTCTGGCAAAATGCAGAGCCTGCCAATACTAGTTTTGATGCCGATCTGAAATTTTCTGACTTGAAAGGGAAAGTGAATGTTTATATGGACAACCGCCTTGTACCCCATATTTATGCCGAGCAGGATATAGACGCTTATTACGTTCAGGGCTTCCTGCATGCCAAGTTCCGCCTATGGCAGATGGAATTTCAAACCCATGTAGCAGCAGGAAGATTGAGTGAAATAGTAGGAGAAGACAGGCTGCCCACGGATCGTTTTTTTAGAAGACTGGGCATGGTGTATGGAGCAGAACAGTCAATGGCCAATATAGAAAAGAACCCGGAAATGAAAGCGACCGTTCAGGCTTATTCTGATGGTGTGAATGCCTACATACAATCTTTAAAACCAGAACAGATTCCTTTCGAATATAAACTGCTTGATTACAAACCTGAAGCATGGACACCGTTAAAAACCTACTTGTTTATGATGTATATGGCATACGACCTCTCCGCCCGAGGTGCAACAACGGACCTGCAAATGACCAATGCCAAAAATTATTTCGGATATGATGATTTTAATAAACTGTATCCCAATGTGCAGGATTCATTAGATCCGATCATACCCAAGGGAACAGAGTATGGCTATCCCGGTATTATACCTGTTGCACCCAAAAATGTGGATTCTGGTTATCTGAATAAAAATAAAATCATTTCGGGAAGCACAGCAATGGCACCTGTTGTGCCTGATAAAGACAATGGCAGTAATAACTGGGCAGTTTCCGGAAGCAAAACAAAAAGCGGTCGCCCCATCTTATGCAATGATCCGCATTTGGGTTTGAACCTGCCATCGCTTTGGTATGAAGTGCAGATCAGCACGCCTTCACACAATACCTATGGTGCCAGCTTTCCTGGGGCACCTGCAGTTGTTATAGGGTTTAATGATAGCATTGCCTGGGGCGTAACCAATGCCGGAAGGGATGTAATTGATTATTACGATATGAAATTTAAAGATTCTACATTATCTGATTATTGGTTCAATGGTGATTGGGTAAAAGCAGAACAGCGTACAGAAACAATTAAAATAAAAGGGAAACCCGACCTGGTGGAAAAAATTGCCATTACGGTTTTTGGCCCGGTGATGTATGATAAAGCCTATAAAAATGCCAGCACCGACGGTAAATATTTAGCCGTTAAATGGACAGCACATGCACCGGGTAATGGCCTGCAAACTTTTTATGAATTGAACCGCGCTAAAAATTACGACGATTACCAGAAAGCGATTTCCGGTTGGTTATGTCCCGGACAGAATTTTGCGTTTGCTTCCAAATCGGGGGATATTGCCATCAAACAACAGGGCGCTTTTGTTGCCCGTTGGAAAAGGCAGGGAGATGCCATTATGCCGGGAACAGACAGTAGCTACATGTGGCAAGGTATCATACCAGCGGATGAAAACCCCATGATGAAAAACCCTGTAAGGGGTTTTGTAAGCAGTGCCAACCAGATGTCAACCGATTCTACTTATCCTTATTATCTAGGTGCAGCCAACAGTTTTCCGCTATATCGTGGGATTATCATCAACCGGAAATTGTCTGGGATGAATGCGATTACTGCAGAAGATATGGAACACCTGCAAATGGAAAACTACAATGTATTTGCAGAAATGGCGAGGCCGGTATTATTAAAGTTTATTGATGAAAAGGCTTTATCCGATGAGGAAAAAAAATATGTAGATATATTAAAGAGCTGGAATTTGCGTGGTGATGCATCGGAAAAAGGGGCTACCGTATTTAAGTGTATCTGGGATAGCCTGGAAACAGAAGTCTGGGGGGATGAGTTCAGTAAAAATAAATTACCCATGACATGGCCAGATGCTTCAACTCTGCTGGAAAATTTGCTGATAGATTCGGCTTATCGTTTTGCAGATAATATAAATACAGCCAACAAAACAGAAAGCATACGCGATGACGTGATGGCCGCTGTTAAAAAGGCTTCGGTAAATTTGCATTACTATGAACACGAGGGTAAACTGGAATGGGCAAAATCGAAAGATACTCGCATAAATCATCTCCTGAAAATACCCGCGTTAAGCAGGCTGCACCTGCCTACTGGTGGTGGTGCCCATATGATCAATGCCACTAAAGATATGCATGGCCCAAGCTGGCGTATGATTGTTCATTTAACAGATGAGATAGAAGCATATGGCGTATATCCTGGCGGACAAAGCGGTAACCCCGGCAGCAAATACTATGATACATTTGTTGATAGTTGGGCTACCGGAAAATATTACCGTATCCTTTTCATTAAAAAAGAAGCCGCTGCCAAAAGTGATAAGATGAAATGGCACATGACTTTTACTAACAGCTAAAAAATATTTATGAAAATCCTATCAGCTATTGTGATCACTGCATTTCTGGCTTACGTTGCCGGTTTATATACTTCTTTTCCCTGGTGGGGTTTTGTGGTTACTTCTTTAATTGTTTCTGTTGCCATACACCAGAAGCCAGCCAAAGCTTTTTTGTCGGGGTTCCTGGGTCTATTTTTATTGTGGGCAGGGATGGCTTTATTAAAGGATACAGCTAATGAACATATCTTATCTGCCAAAGTAGCCCAAATATTACCCCTGGGTGGTTCCTATCTTTTATTAATATTGGTTACAGGTATTGTAGGTGGATTGGTAAGTGGATTTGCTGCACTAACAGGTAGTTATATGAGACGATCAAGGTAATGTACCGTTGATGGCTTTATAACAATACGTTAAACTATTGTCTATCCAGGCAAGCCGCTATGAAAACAAAGCTTTCTAAGCTTATTTTCGGGTTAACCTAAACGTATGCGCAAGCTAATTTCCGTCCTGCTAACTGTAATAATCGCTTTCACTGGATATTCGGCCACCATCAGTGGTATTATTAAGGAAAAGAATGGTGCTGTATTACCCTTCTCCTCCTTATTGGTAAAAGGCACCACTAAAGGCGTTTCTGCGAACAGCAAAGGTTTTTATAGTATTCAATTAGAGTTGGGTGAGTATTTACTAGTATGTCAGTTTATCGGTTATAAATCTATCGAGAAAAAAATCAGGGTGAGCAAAGCCGATCAGGTGGTTGATTTTGAATTGGAAAACCAGCAATATAATTTGAAAGAAGTGGTGGTAATCAATGGTGGCGAAGATCCCGCTTATGCAATTATCAGGAAAACCATTGAAAAAAGGGTGGAGCATTTGAAAGAAATCAAAAAATTTCAGTGTGAAGTATATATAAAAGGGCAGATGCAGTTGCGTAGTTTTCCCAAATCAATTTTTGGCAGGAAAGTAGACTTTGAAGACGGCGATACGAGTAAACGGAAAATGATTTTTTTATCAGAAACCCTAGCCAAATATTCCGTGCTGGAACCGGGAAAAGAAAAAGTAGAAGTGATCTCCACCAAAGTAAGTGGCCGTAGCGGTGCTTTTGGCTTGAGTGACCCGCAAATCATTTCTTTTTATGAAAATAATATTTCAGTAGGTGAAAATTTGAACCCCCGAGGTTTTATCTCACCCATTGCCAATGGCGCGCTCAATTTTTACCGGTATAAATTCGAGGGTACTTTTTATGAAAATGGGCGGGAAGTGAGCCGGATAAAAGTAATTCCGCGCCGCGCGTATGAACCTCTGTTCAGCGGGCATATCAACATTATTGAAAAC
This sequence comes from Chitinophagaceae bacterium, assembly GCA_043717145.1. Lineage (GTDB taxonomy): Bacteria > Bacteroidota > Bacteroidia > Chitinophagales > Chitinophagaceae > Sediminibacterium. Next base: position 41,261 of record JAYSXR010000094.1, read on the forward strand.
GAGTGGCGCATACAAAGCCTCGACCTTGTTCTGGTAAAAACCCAACAGATGCAGTTACTCGATACGTTGCGTATACAGCAATTGTATGTGCCCTCCGGTAATGTATGGGTGATTAAAAACCAGGTTATTTATCCATCGGGTAAGGTACTGGGCTTTGATTTCTTTGGCAATTTTGTGCAGGTATACGATAAGTTTGATATGGATCCCAAATTCAAACCAAAATTTTTCGATCATACCATTCTTAAGTTTTCCGATAGTTCCAATAAAAAATCCAATGCCTATTGGGATAGTATCCGGCCACTTCCATTATTAACAGAAGAAGTGCGTGACTATAAAAAGAAAGACAGCCTGGAACAGGTAAGAAAAGATCCCCGTTATCTTGACTCGCTTGATAAAAAAAGAAATAAATTTAAACTTAGCGGATTATTATTCAATGGACAGTCATTCACCAAACGAAAAAGAAAAGAGAGCCTCAGTTTTAATTCTTTGTTAAGCATGCTTAATTACAATACCGTAGAGGGTGGCGTGATAAATTTCTCAGCTAGTTACCGCCGGCGTTTCGATAGTGGTATTGACGGCAGGAAATTCTTATCCATAAATCCCGATATCCGCTATGGATTTGCCAATAAACACCTGAATCCTTCTGTAAGTATCGGCTATAACTTCGGAAAAAAATATCTACAGTCGTTTAGCCTTGCAGGTGGGCGAAAGATATACCAGTTCAATAACGCGGGATCTATTTCTGAACGTATCAACTCAATCAGTACCCTTGGGTTTAAATCAAATCACCTGAAAATATATGAAGCTATTTTCTTTCGTGTGGGATATAGTACCGGCATTGGCAATGGTTTGATTATCAGTGCCAATTTTCAGTTTCAGGACAGGCAGCCATTGGATAACCTGGCAGACCCCGTTAACTGGAAGAACCCAAATAATAAAGAATACACCCCTAACTATCCAACCGATCTTACTATTACAAATATGCCACGCAACCAGGCATCTGTTTTTACAGTAGGCGTTACCTGGCGGCCCGGTGCCGATTATATTGAGTTTCCGGGTAGAAAAATCGGACTGGGTTCAAAGTTTCCAACCTTCACTGCTGCTATAACCAAAGGTATTAATGGATTTTTGGGAAGTGATGTTGATTATACCAAATGGCGGCTAGGTGTAAGTGATGAACTAGACCTAAAACTTGCCGGAAAATTCAATTATAATATCAATGCCGGTGGTTTCTTTGATGCGGCTAAAACCTTTATACCCGATTACCAACATTACCTCGGTAACCAAACTATTTTGGCTTCGCGTGAGTTGAATAGTTTTCAACTGGCACCCTATTACAAATACAGCAATACCGCCAGTTTTACGATAGCCGCGCATGCAGAATATCATTTGAATGGGTTGCTCAGCAATAAAATCCCAGGAATCAAAAAGTTCAATTGGTTTTTTGTAACTGGTGTAAATGTGTTGCATGTTGCTAACGGAACTGAGTATTATGAAACTTTATTCGGTGTAGAAAATATTCTGAAAGTGATCCGTATAGATTTTGTACAGGGCTTTGAAAAAGGTGGAGGCCGGCCTAGTGGTTTCCGGTTATCACTGCCCTTTTTCTAATCAGTAAAGAGATAAACTGGTGATAATACATTGTAAGGTGTGAATTGTGAGGAGTGAGTGACCACGGTTATACAATGTTGCTTTACGCTCAATTCACGACTCGCCACTACATTGTCCTTCAAATCAGTATCTTCGTCCCGAAATTTTGGCTACCCTGCAAGTGGTTCCTAATTAATGGAACATTCTTATTAGAGGATGTCTAAAATGGATAATCATGCCTGTACTACACAACCGTGTTTCAAATGAGGAACTTAAAAAACACCTCATGGAAGAATCTTTTCCGAGGACAACCATTAGTTTTTACCAGTATTTTCCTGTGCAAAACCCACAGGAACTCCGCGATTTTTTATACAAAAACTTACACTGTATAAAGGTATTCGGAAGGATTTATATTGCGAAAGAGGGTATCAATGCACAAATAAGCGTACCCGGGCACCATTTTGAGGCATTCCAATTATTTCTTTCTTCCATAAAACCATTAAGCGGGCTGCGCTTAAATAAAGCCGTGGAAGATGATGCACATTTGAATGATCCGGTGGGCCAGGGGAAAAGTTTTTGGGTATTAAAAATAAAAGTTCGGGATAAGATTGTTGCAGATGGCATTTCCGATCCCGGGTTTAGTATGGAGAAAAAGGGGAGGTACGTAAATGCCGGTCAGATGAATGAATTACTGAAAGATCCTGATACGATCGTAATTGATATGCGTAACCACTACGAGTATGAAGTGGGCCATTTTGTAAATGCCGTGGAGGTTCCATCCGATACTTTTCGTGATCAGTTACCCATGGCCGTGGATATGATGAAGGGCAACGAAGAAAAAAATATCATCATGTACTGCACAGGAGGTATCCGTTGCGAGAAAGCGAGTGCCTATATGTTGCACAGTGGGTTTAAAAATGTATTTCACCTGGAAGGTGGTATCATCAATTATGCACAGCAGGCCAAGGAATCAGCACTGGAAAGTAAATTCATCGGTAAGAACTTTGTATTTGACGACAGGTTAGGCGAAAGAATTACTGAAGATGTAATTTCAAACTGCCATCAATGCGGTAAGTCCTGCGACACGCATACCAACTGTAAAAATAACGGTTGCCATCTGTTGTTTATTCAATGTGCAGAATGTGCAAAAAACTTTACAGGCTGTTGCAGTGCAGAATGTAAGGAAACGATTCACCTGCCAGCAGAACGTCAGAAGGAAATCAGAAAAGGTATAGAGAATGGTCAAAATATTTTTAATAAAAGCAAGATAAGGCTCAGGCCGAAACTTGCGGCGATAAACATTCACGTATAATGAATATCCAATATAGAATAAGAGCATGTTGAAGTAAAAAATAAACCAATATCCGGTATTCCATTCTTTCACCACCAAAGCAGGATCACTTGATGAAAAAAATACTATGGCTATTATTATTAGGTAGTGGTACTTTACGGGTACAAGGTCAGTCTTCTTCTGTAAGGTGCACTGTAAAAGATTTATACCTGGCTCAGGCAATACCCGGTGCCCTTGTGATTGTGAACGCGAAAGATTCTGTATTGGCTGATGCAAGCGGCGCGTTTCAATTAAATTTTCGGGGAGATAATATAGAAAGCGTTGTTGTATCGGCCAAAGGCTACACTACCCGGACCATACTGGTTACCAATGAACGGAAAATCGTGAACGTGTTTCTTGAACCGGTAAATTATCAAACTAATTCGATACAGGTTCGCGGACTGTACAATGGGAAGAGTTTATTGAGAACACCCGGTTCTATTGCAACATTAGTTACCAAAGATTTTGAACGGAACAGCCAAGCCTACCTGGAAAACAGTTTTAACCTGCTTCCAGGTGTCAGGATGGAACTGCGTAATATAAATACCGGCGCAAGGATTATATTACGCGGCTACGGCAACCAGAATAATGTGAACGGGATTGGTTACAAAGCTTATTACAATGATATCCCCCTTACCGATGCAGATGGTACCACTAATCTCGATGATATTGATTTTGCCACACTTGGCAGGGTAGAGGTTTTCAGGGGGCCGGTATCAAGTGTGTATGGAACAGGTATTGGTGGTGTGGTAAATCTTTTATCCGAAAAAGCACCGGAAGGAACAACCATCAGGCAATCACTGTTAACAGGATCTAACGGCTTGTTTCGTACAACGACTTCGTTTGGTATAGGTAATGATAAAGCCAATATATTGTTCAATTATGGGCAGCAACGTACCGATGGCTACCGCTTGAACAGTAATTCGAAAAAGGATTTTTGGGATCTGAATACCACTATCTATAATATCCCAAAGAGTACTATCACTTTTTTTGCGCAATACACCAAATCGAATGACCAGTTATCGGGCCAGGCAGACAGCCTGGGATTGATTAATTATCCGGATAGTGCCGATATCAGTTATATTAAAAATAATTCGAGCAGCGAACTGGAAAGTATACGGCTGGGCCTTACACAGGAATATACTTTTTCAAGGCTACTTAGTAATAAGACAACTTTTTTTATTGGTACGCAGGAAATAGGGCAACGAGTGGCAACCATCCTATCCAAAACCAACCGAAGCAATTTTGGTTTGCGCACAGCGTTTATTTATACTCCTCAAATCGGTAATGTGGCAGCAAGGTTTAAATTGGGCTTTGAAGGAATTAAAAATATAATTTATCAGAAAACATACAACCTTACCAATGGCGCATTAAGCACATTTAGAACTGATCAGGAATTAAAGCCCATGCAATGGAATATTTTTGGTGGGATAGAATTAACGCTCGCTAAGAATACATTAATGGTATTTAGTGCAAGCTCAAATTTTATTACATACGACAATGAAGACCTGCGCGCTACGGGTGGTGGCTACATTAATCAATCAGGTTTCAAAGTATTTAAACCGGTAGTGACGCCGCGTTGGGTAGTTAACCACCTGATCAGTAAAAACGTATCTGTGTATTCCAATTACAGTATGGGCTACGCGCAGCCTGGTACCAACCAGTTTGTCATTGCGCAAAACGGAAAAGTAAATGATAATGTAAAGCCTGAAATGAGCAATACATTTGAGGTAGGTGCCAAAGCCAGTTTGTTAAAGCAGGCACTATACTTTGATTTTGCTTTCTTCAATATGGAAGTATCCGATAAACTGATATTGCAAACTTTTCCAGCAGTAGGTGCGCAGCCGTCATATACTACATTTGTGAATTCGGGTTCGGTTAATTTTACAGGTATGGAAGTCACTATTAACTACGCATATATCCCCAAACAAAAAAGTTTTCTGCAGCTGATAAGGCCATTCCTTTCTTACACATTGAATAGCAGCCGCAATTCTGACCTGAAAAGCGATAATAATAATGCTACAACCACAAAAGATTATACCAACTTAAGAGTAAGCGGGTTACCCAAAAATATTTTAAATACAGGCTTGGATATTGAAGCAGGTGGTGGTTTTTACCTGAACCTGACAGATATGTTTACCGACAGGATGCCCATTACCCTTGATAATACAGTCTTTTCCGATTCATATAATCTCGTAAATATCAGAACAGGATTCAGGAAAATATTCGGAGAAAATAAATCACCCCGTTTCAATATAGATATTTATGGTGGAACCAACAATGTATTCAATACCCGCTACGCGCAGTTTGTTGTGATCAACCTTACACCGGTAAATGGTGTAGCACCAAGGTATTTTACACCTGGCCCTAAGTCTACCTTATATGGCGGGATAAGTTTCAGGTATATGTTTAAATAAAACTTGATCATGCCAATAATGAATGCCTGAAACATTTACTATATTACGCCCTGTAACTGGTTTGAAAAAAATATTTTCCATATTAATACTGTGCTGCCTGGTAATTTACATTGGTGGATATCATCTTGTATATGCCCTATACCAATCTAGTATAAAGCGGGAAATGCGATCATACCTTGCCACCCATACCGATTTAAGATATGGTTCCTATTTTAATTTTAAAATAGAGAAAAACAGGATTGATGACCCGCTATTTAACTGGGAAGAAAATAATAAAGAATTTAGATACAAAGGCGAATGGTATGATGTGATTGCTATACAACAGTCAGGTGATAGTATCCGGATCAGTTCAATAAAAGATGATCGCGAGAACAAACTAGAAAAACAGCTGGCGGAAATCCATCAAAATAAACATAACTGTTCCTCCACAACCTCTATTTCTTTTATTAAATTCTTTTCTTTGTTTTATGTTCCCGGTAATTTACAGAAATATATTCTCCATTCCGGTGTAACAATCTATTTTCTGACAGATGATAAAATCTATTTGTCAATCAGCTATCAGGTAAATACCCCGCCTCCCCGCTGTTAAACTCTGTTTTTTGTATTGCGTCAACTTCTTTATACGGAGTGGATGGTTGATTTACTATTTCATCAAACTAATATTGTAATGAAAATATTTTCATGTGTACTTGTATTTGTATGTATGGTAACAGTTGTTTTTTCACAAGGAACTGTAAAAGGTGAGGTATATGATGCCAAAACTAAAATGCCGCTTTTGGGGGCAACAATAAACTTTGCTGGTAAAGGTGGAACCGTAACAGATAAGGGTGGTGTATTTACGGTTGATTGCAGCAAAGCAACATACATAACCATTTCATTTGTTGGATATGAAACAAAAAAGCAGGCTATCAGAAACTGTACTGATGAACTGAGCATTGCACTTACTCCTTCCGAGCATAATTTAAATGATGTAGAAATAACGGCTACTTCAAATTTGAATAAGTCAATTTTATTTCAACCGGTATCTATAACCAAATTAACGGAAACGGAACTTAAAAGGAGTACCGGCTTATTCCTGGATGATGCTGTGAATGGTAATATTCCTGGCGTAACCATGCAAAGGCGCGCGGTTGGTTCAGGCCAGCAATTCAATATTCGCGGCTATGGGAATGGCACGCGCGGTACCAATGGAATAAGCAGCAACTTTGATGGACAAGGTTCGAAAGTGTACCTCAATGGCATTCCGATAACAGATGCAGAAGGTATTACGCTGATGGATGATATAGATTTTGGTTCTGTAGGAAATGTAGAAGTTACCAAAGGTCCGGCCGGCACCATATATGGATTGGCCATTGCCGGTGTGGTGAACCTGAAAACAATCAGGCCGGAAAAAGGTAAAACAACTGTTGGGCAGGATGTGCTGATTGGTAGTTACGACCTGCAACGGTACACCACCCATTTTCAAATGGCTGCAGAGCATTCATCACTTTTGGTTAATTATGGGCGTCAAAAAACGGATGGCTATATGAGCCATACGGCGTCGCGTAAAGACTTTGTAAATATTGCTGCAGATTTTCAACCCAATGATAAACAAACCATCAATGCATATTTTGGTTACAGCTGCAGTTATGATGCAAGAGGTGGTGAATTAACCGTTGCCCAATATGCCAACTTTGAGTACTCGGGAAACCCCGAGTACATTAAAAGAAATGGCCATTCTGAAATCATTAGTTTTCGGGCGGGGTTAAGCCATACCTATAATTTCAGTAACCATTTTTCAAATACCACTACCGTATTTGGTTCAGGGGTAAGTAATAATGCAAGCTCTGCAGGTGGATGGACGGATAAAGCCCCGGTTAATTATGGACTTCGTTCTACCATTGACTTAAAATTCCCATTGAATAGCGGGCTAAGCCTGAGTGGAATTGCCGGTATCGAGTCGCAACGACAGAATGCACAGATCATTGGTTATAATATGGTAGCCAATCCAACAGATGCCAATGCCTACTGGATGATCGGGGCGATGAGGAGTAACCAATCCACCATTACAGGAACCAGTTCTTTATTCACCGAATGGACATTAGCGATGCCGAATGATGTGTCTGTTACAGCAGGTATCGGTGTTAGTAATATGAGCATTGAATTGAATGATAAATTCTATGTAGCCACCAATACCAATCCAACTAAATTTGCTACAAAATATAATGGCATGGTTTCACCACATATTGCCATCAATAAAGTCTTTAACAAACAGTTTTCCGTATATGCATCTTATAGCAAAGGATATAAAGCACCGGTAAGTTCCTATTTCTTTATACCTACAACCGGAAAATTAAATACCGACCTGAAACCCGAAATAGGAAATCAATTTGAAATTGGTACAAAAGGCACCTTGTTAAATGATAAGCTTTCTTACCAGTTGGCTTTATTTAAAGCTACTTTTACTGATAAGATGACAGCCATTGCTGTGCCGTTAAGCGGATCCACCACCACCACGGCTTACACCTATGTAGCCAATGGCGGAAAGCAGGATGATAAAGGGATAGAACTATTGGTAAAGTATACAGCGTATGAATCGAATACCGGGTTCTTTAAAAAAATCAACCCATTCACCAACTTTACTTATTCCGATTTTAAATATGTAGGGTTTGGTTATCAAACACTAAATGCAGCAAGAACAGCTGTTGTCATTGCTGATTACAGCGGCAATGCGGTTGCAGGGGTAGCACCATATACGGCTAACCTGGGGGTGGATGTGGCTACTAACCCCGGACTGTACGGCAACCTTATCTATTCCTTTAAAGATGGTATGCCAATTACTTCAGATGGGGCCAATAAAACAAACAGTTATAGTTTGCTTAATGCCAAATTCGGTTTTCAGCGCAGCCTTTCGATACATTGCGACCTGGATATTTTCATAGGTGCCAATAACATTACCGGCACGCAGTATGCTTATATGGTTTTTGTAAACCAATTGCCAGATGCATATTTACCGGCACCTTATAAAATGAATTATTTCGGTGGTATAAATTTTAAATATAATTTCTAATGAACAAAGAGGTGGTTTTAAAAAGGACTACCTCTTTGTTTTTAAAAAAGGAACTATGAAAAGGACAATGACTCTATTGGTGTTGGCTTTATCTTTTGCAGGGTGTGGACGTTTTGCAAAAAAGGAAACAGATGTAAAAAAAGATATCCGTGTGGTTTGTATTTCAAAACACCTCACTGAAATGATGTTTGCATTGGGTAAGGGCCACAATATCGTAGCGTGCGACCTCACCAGTACATTTCCGGATAGTGCTAAACTGTTACCTACAGTTGGTTATCACAGAGCATTGAACGCTGAAGGAATTATTTCTATGCAACCGGATCTTGTAATTCATAGCAATGATATTGGCCCGGCTAATGTGATTCCGCAATTGGAAAAAGTAGGGCTAACGATTAAAATATTTGATGCTGCGAATACATACGATAGTGCCAAACTGGTTTTACTGGAACTGGGTAAATTTTTTGGGACTGAATCAAAAGTAGATTCCATTATTAATAAAATGGATAATGATATGCAAAGGGTAAAGTCATTTCGGAAATTATTGAAAGACACGCCAACTGTTATGATCATCCATTACGGGCAGGCGAATAATAATTTCTTTGTCATGAGTGGCCGTAACGGTGCAGGTGATAAAATGATCAAATCTGCCGGAGGAAAAACGGCCGTTTACGATGCTAAAGGAGCGCGCCAAATCAGTGCCGAAGCAGTTGCAGCCGCTAACCCGGATATTATTATCGCTACTAATTTCGGGTTCGATAAAATGGGCGGCACGATTGAAAAATTTAAAACAGTGCCCGGTGTTGGTTTAACGAGTGCCGCAAAAAATAACAGCATCTATCGCTTTGAAGAGCATGACCTGGTTTATTTTGGCCCTCGTACAGGTGAGAATGTGATGAAATTGATGAACCTTATTCATCCCGAAATAAATGTTGCGAACAAATAAATTTTTCTTCCCGGTATTAATTATCCTGCTGCTGGTAGCCTTTCTAACAGCCATCGCATTTGGTGCGGTATCTATTACTGTGGCTGATATGTTTGCGGCTGTTAATCATTGGGCACAGGGTAAACGCCCTTCAACTATTTATGAAGGGGTATTCTTGCAGATCCGGTTGCCGCGTGTATTGTTATGCATGATTACCGGCGCGGTGTTAGCAGTCTCGGGTGTGTTAATGCAAGGATTGTTCAGGAACCCGATAGTAGAACCGGGATTAATAGGTACCAGTGCCGGTGCAGCTTTTGGTGCCTCTGTTGTTTTTGTTTTATCTGCAGGCATGGGTAAAAACATACAACAATTAGCCGGGCCTTTGCTGGTGCCGCTGTTTGCTTTTGCCGGTGGGTTACTCGCAACCTATACCGTATATATGTTGGCCAAAGGAAATAAACGGATGGATGTAACCACCTTATTATTAATTGGTATTGCTGTGAACGCAGTTGGGTTAAGTGGTACCGGTTTTATGAGTTATATAGCCCGCGACCCACAGGCGAGAAGCATCACTTTTTGGAACCTCGGTACATTTTCCGGCGCCACTTGGATGCAGGTTGGCATATCCGGTAGGCTTTGTTGCATGAATAGTTTCTATTTGTGCAAACTGGCCTTTAAATTTATTTAAACTGTCAATTTACTTTTATACTTATTGGTTTTGCAACCTGTA
>JAYSXR010000095.1:0-5137 GCA_043717145.1 Chitinophagaceae bacterium
TAAAAATGCAAGTTAAATAATTGATTTACAGTCTATTTTTTGCCTGGGTATACTTCCAACGCCTTTTCCAGGCAATCCATGGATTTATTAATATCATCCAGATTAAGCACGTAGGCCAGTCGAACCTCCTGTTTTCCAAGTCCGGGACTACCATAAAAACCGGTTGCGGGGGCCAGCATTATTGTTTGGTTTTCGAATTGAAAGCTTTCTAACAGCCATTGGCAGAATATATCGGCATCATCAATCGGTAATTTGGCCATTGCATAAAAAGCCCCGCCAGGATTAGGGCAGAAAACACCCTTCATGGCATTCAAACGTTTTACAATCAGGTTCCTTCTCGATTTATACTCAGCCTTTGTCGTATCAAAATAATCTGCTGGAAGATCAATGGCTGCCTCCCCAGCTATCTGCGCAAAACTGGGCGGACTTAACCTTGCCTGGGCAAACTTCATTACTGCATCCAACACCGTTTTATTCTTGGTTATAAAAGCACCTATCCTTCCGCCGCATGCGCTGTATCTTTTGCTGATGGTATCCATGATAATCACGTTTTCATCAACGCCTTGTAAATGCATGGCACTTACCTGGTGGCCCTCATAGCAAAACTCACGGTAGGCTTCATCAGAAAAAAGATAGAGATTATATTTCAAAATGATTTCTTTCAGCTGCTGCATTTCATCATAACTATACAAATAGCCGGTGGGATTATTAGGATTGCAGATTACAATGGCTTTGGTACGTGTAGTGATTTTTTTCTCTATCTCCGCAATCGGTGGTAAGGCGAATCCGTTTTCAATAAAGGAAGTAACCGGTAATACTTTTACGCCTGCCGCCACGGCAAAACCATTATAGTTGGCGTAAAAGGGTTCGGGAATGATCACCTCATCTCCAGCATCAAGACAGGCCATAAAACCAAACTGTATGGCCTCACTGCCGCCCGTAGTTACAATGATCTCATTATAGTTAACATGAATGCCTACGCTTTCATAATAGCCCACTAATTTTCTCCGGTAACTTTCATTACCGGCACTATGACTGTATTCCAATACTTTGAAATCACTGTGCCTTACCGCATCTAAAATCATTTTCGGTGTCTCAATATCGGGTTGGCCGATATTCAGGTGGTATACTTTAATACCTTTTTTTTTAGCAGCTTCTGCATAAGGAACTAATTTGCGGATGGGAGAGGCAGGCATGGCCTGCCCACGTTGACTAATATGTAACATACTGCAAAGATAGTTGGGTGTGAAACGTGGCCAAAAACAAAAAACGCAACCTGTTCAAGGTTGCGTTTTTTGTTTTATTATTTACAAATAACCTATTTTGTTTTTGTCTTTGCTACTTCCACCTCTCCTTCAATTGTAAGAACAGTAGGGGGATTGATGTTCGCAAATTTTACAGTTACATGTTTACTGAATGTGCCCGGATTGGCCGCATTGTAGGTAACTTTTATCGTGCTTGATTTACCTTTGGCAACAGCCGCCTGGCTATATACTGGTGTGGTGCAACCACACTCTGCAGTAGCAACTTCAATCACAACAGGTTTAGCCGAGCTATTGGTAAAATTAAAAATATAGGTAGCGGGAATATTCTGTTTGATCTTTCCAAAACTATGTTTGGTTTCTTTAAAAGTAATCCCGGTTTGCGCAAAAGAAGCTGCGCTGAAAACAAGACAAATAATGACCAGTATTTTTTTCATGTTCTGTTTTTTCAAAAATTAATTTTTACCAACCTTGGCTTTTTCAACAGGTGTAATTGATTTGTCAGCTGCTGCAGCTGGAGTTGGGGTTTGTGGTGTTTCCGGTATGCCTTCACCTGAAAAACTTACCTGCTTGGAAAGGCCGCCATCAAAATAGATAGTACTATTTTTTGTAAAAGGGCCCGATGTTCCACCGTTAAAACGGATAAGAATCTTACTGGTCTGTCCGGGACCAAATTTTTCGTTAGGTGTAAAATTCGGTGCAGTGCAACCACAACCAGCCTGAACATTTAGTAAGGTAACGGTATCGTGACCGATATTTTTCATCTCAATGGTAAACTCTACGGGCTTGCCTAACGGTATTTTGCCCAATTTGTATTCACCATTGGTAAATGCAACTCTTTTCTCAAGCGGTTCTGTAGCCACTGGGCTGAGGGAAGAGGTTTGCGCCATTGCAAATGTTCCGGTAAGCAATACTGTCATCAGAAATACTATTTTTTTCATATCTTTTTTATTTGTAGTGATAAAATTACAGAATCTATTTTGTTAAACAATTACCTTAGAAGCTAAATCCGTGCCATATCCCGATTTAATGACAATTTAAGCCGCTTCGGATGATAATGGCTGCGAATTCGGGTTAGGGAATGTTTTTTATCGGTAAACTAATTTCCGTTAGTCTATTCAGACGGTAATGCTATTTTTGTTTTATGGAACAAACCCCTTCATTAGAATACAAGGACGATATGCTTTCGTTTGAAGGCTTCCGTAATACCATAATAGAAGATTACAGAATTGTGGTGTTAAGCCGAGAAGTGAGTTTACTGGGACGAAGGGAAGTATTGACGGGGAAAGGCAAATTTGGCATTTTTGGGGATGGAAAAGAAGTGGCGCAAATTGCCATGGCTAAATTTTTTCAACAGGGCGATTTCAGAAGTGGTTATTACCGCGACCAAACTTTTATGTTTTCTGCCGGGCTTGCCAGTGTAGAACAATTTTTCTCCCAGTTATATGCCGATCCGGATGTGAAAAATGATCCGTTCAGCGCGGGCAGGCAAATGAATGCTCATTTTGCCACTAAATTTGTTGATGATAATGGCAACTGGCTGGACCTTGCCAACCGGAAAAACATTTCGGCCGACATGGCACCTACTGCTTCACAAATGCCGCGGGCATTGGGTTTGGCATATGCTTCCAAATGTTTTCGTAATGCTAAACATCCTGAACAGTTTGAATCATTAAGTCATAATGGAAACGAGATCTGCTTCTGCACCATCGGCGATGCCAGTACAACGGAAGGGCATTTTTGGGAAACTATCAATGCCGCGGGTGTATTGCAGGTGCCATTGGCGGTTTTTGTGTGGGATGATGGATATGGTATTTCTGTTCCAAAAAATATACAGACAACCAAAGGTTCTATCTCAGCGGCCTTGAAAGGTTTTGAAAAAGAAGCAGATACAAATGGTATCCGTATTTATAAGGTAAAGGCATGGGATTATGCCGGTATGTGTGAAGTGTTTGAAGAGGCCCTTCAAACGTTACGCGAAAACCATGTGCCGATTTTATTTCATGTGGAAGAAGTAACACAACCACAGGGCCACTCTACCAGTGGTAGCCATGAACGGTATAAGAGTACCGAAAGGCTTGATTGGGAGAGGGAATGGGATTGCATTAAGAAAATGCGCGAATGGTTAATTGAAAACGGACTGGCCAATACAGATGAATTAACTGAGATAGAAATAGAGGCCAAAGAATATGTTCGCGAAAGCAGGAACAGGGCCTGGAAAAAATATATTGCCCCGATAAGGGAACATGCAGATGCGGCTGTGGACATGATGCGCGGGATGATGGTAAATGATATGGAAGTATACAACCATCTGCAAAAAATGGCTGGAGACCTGCAATCGAATAAAGAGCCTTTGCGCCGGGATGTGTTAAGAACCCTTTCGCTTGCAATGGAAGCTGCGCCTAATTCCCCTTCCATTGAAGAAATGAAATCGCTTTACCAGGATATACTGTACACGAACAGGAAAATGTACAATAGCCACCTTTATAACCAGGGCCCTAAAAGTGCGTTACTGGTAGAGGAAATAAAGCCCCTGATCCCTTTTGATGCCACACCGGTAAACGGGTACGAAGTATTAAATAAATATTTTGATGCCTTGTTTGAACATAATGCCAAAGTGTATGCATTTGGCGAAGATGTGGGCCATATTGGCGATGTAAACCAGGGTTTTGCAGGTTTACAGGATAAACATGGCATAGACAGGATATCGGATACCGGCATCAGGGAGTTAACCATTGTAGGGCAGGCCATTGGTTTATCGCTACGCGGATTAAGGCCGATTGCTGAAATACAGTATTTAGATTACCTCTTATATGGGTTACAACCTTTGAGTGATGATGTGGCTACTTTACATTTCCGCACCAAGGGGCAGCAGAGCTGCCCGCTCATCATCCGTACCAGGGGCCACAGGCTGGAGGGTATCTGGCACAGTGGATCACCCATGGGAATGATCATTAATGCATTGCGGGGTATTTATGTTTGTGTGCCGAGAAATATGGTGCAGGCTGCAGGTATGTATAATACATTGTTGCAGGCCAACGACCCGGCAATCGTAATCGAATGTTTGAACGGTTACCGGTTGAAAGAAAAAACACCAGCAAATTTATTGGAATACACCGTTCCGTTGGGTATTCCTGAAGTGTTGAGGGAGGGATCGGATATTACAGTTGTTTCTTATGGATCCACTTTGCGTATCATTGAAGAGGCTGCCGATCGTTTAGACAAACTGGGTATTAGTTGCGAAGTGATAGATGTACAAACACTTCTGCCGTTTGATATCCACCATAAAATTCTTGCATCTTTACAAAAAACCAACCGTATCGTTTTTGTTGATGAAGATGTACCGGGTGGCGCAGCTGCTTTTATGTTTAGTAAAGTAATGGAAGAACAGAAAGCTTTTCAATGGCTGGATATAGCCCCAAGAACCATTACCGGCCAGTCGCATCGCGCCAGTTACGGAAGTGACGGCGATTATTTCAGTAAACCGAATGCGGAGGAGATTATTGACGTGTTGAGGGAGATGATGACGGAGTAACTGCGGAATGATTTACATAATCAGTAAAAGATGTATTTATTTTTTTAGAAATAGTGAAGAGTTTAAATATGTTTTATAAATCTTCATTATCCTATACCCTGAAAATCCAACAAGCTTATCTCGAGTACATTGGAATACTGAAAAATAATAACTTTAAAATTATTATAACAGCCTAAACCAAATGAAAATGAACAAGAAGCAAAATAATCCTAAAATACTTAAAAACCAATACATACCTACCGCTGAATTTTATAGTCAGGTTGTAGACAGTTTACAGGATTATTCCATTTTTACTGTGGACAACGATCTGAAGATTAATAGTTGGAATTCAGCGTCAACA
>JAYSXR010000096.1:0-5134 GCA_043717145.1 Chitinophagaceae bacterium
TTGAACTGGTTAAGATCGATGGGTATAAATATATTGATATTGCTGCGCCCAATGAACCCAAAGGAAAAGACCGGGTAATAACTAATGTCCGCAACAGCACAATCTGGGCAAGATTTTATGAAATAGGCACCAACCGCCCTTTTTTTAGTGGAAGGGATAGTAATAAAAAATATAGTGTAGCAGAAATAGAAGTGGAGAGAAGAACAGGTTACGCCTGGTACGGCACCTGGCCTGAAAAATTATTAAAAATGGAATACCCGGAATGGATAAAAAGGGTATCACAATAAATAAGTGGAATACATGCAGTTATCGGCAAAAATATTGGACCAGGTAAATAAACAGCAGGTAATGGTACCGGCAGATTCGCTGTTAACATTACCCGAAAAAGTATTGCAGTTTGGTACCGGTGTATTACTGCGTGGGTTACCAGATTATTTTATTGATAAAGCTAACAGGCAAAACATTTTTAACGGAAGGATAGTGGTGGTAAAATCAACCAATAATGGTGGTACCGATGCTTTTAAAGAACAGGATAGTTTATTCACCTTACTGGAGCGCGGGGTTGAGAATGGTATGAGAGTAGAAAAAGTGATAATCAATGCTGCTATCAGCCGGGTATTGTCTGCTAGAGAGGAATGGGATAAGGTATTGCAATGCGCAGCCAATCCTGTCATGCAGGTGATCATATCAAACACTACGGAAGTCGGTATTGTATTGGTTGAGGCAGATGCTCATGCAACAGTACCTGTTTCATTTCCGGGAAGGTTGCTGAACTTTTTAGAAACACGTTATACCTTATTTGATGGAATTGATGAAGCAGGCATGGTAATCATTCCCACAGAACTGATACCGGAGAATGGCACACAATTAAAAAATATCCTGGTCAGTTTGGCTAAACTTAAAAATGCATCCAGCGCATTTATTCACTGGCTTACCCATGCCAATGATTTTTGTAATTCTTTGGTTGACAGAATTGTGCCTGGTAAATTATCGGCGGCCGATCAGTCTGTTGTAGAAGGGCAATTGGGATACCAGGATGAGTTGATGATTATGTCTGAAACCTATCGATTATGGGCTATTGAAACAACCAGTGAACGAACAAAAACTATTTTATCTTTTAGTAAAATAGATGAAGGCGTTATACTGTCGCCGGATATTAATAAATTTCGTGAACTGAAGTTGCGCCTGCTGAACGGCACACATACTTTTTCCTGCGGACTGGCTTATCTTTCGGGTTTCCAAACGGTAAAAGAAGCTATGGATAATGAGCCGTTTGCCAACTATGTATCCTGTCTGATGTTGCAGGAGATCGCCCCGTTGGTTGCAAAAAATGATATTAGCGTGGATGAGGCAAATCATTTTGCAGCGCAGGTAATTGACCGGTTTAAAAACCCGTACATCGAACACCTGTGGTTAAGTATTACTGTACAGTACACTTCTAAAATGGCAATGCGTACTGTTGCGTTGGTAGAAAAAAATTATGCAACCTATACGGAAGTACCGACTTTAATGGCATTGGGGTTTTCGGCTTTTATTTTATTTATGCAGTCTGTAAAAAAAACAGATAATATATATGGTGAACAAAACGGGGTGAATTACCGCATACAGGACGATAAAGCCCACCTGCTATATGCCAAATGGCATGACAGTGACCGGGATACTGTGGTAGCGAATATTTTGTCGGATAAAGCGATATTCGGTACAGACCTTACACAGTATCCGGGGTTTACGGATGCAGTGAATTTGTATCTTACATCCTTAACACAAAACGGAATAGATTATACCCTCCGTTCAGTTATGCAAAAAAAATCAGTGGCATGAGTAATCCCAAAAAAATAGTACAGGTACATCCAAAAGACAATGTACTAGTGGCGTTTGTGAATCTTTTAAAAAGCGAAACGATTTCTTTTAATGGTATCAATTATGTTTTGCAGGATGATATCCCTGCCAAGCATAAATTTTTTATGCAGGATATGCTGGCCGGTAATGAGATTATCATGTATGGTGTATTGGTTGGTAAAGCACAAAGCAGTATAGCAGCCGGCAGTAGGATGAGTACTGCCAACACCCACCATGCGGCAGAACCCTATGCTTTTCGACCTTACCAATATCACTGGCAACCACCGGATGTTTCAAAATTCAAAAACAGAACATTTAATGGTTACCATAGAACGGATGGCAGGGTAGGAACAGCGAATTATTGGTTATTTGTACCCACTGTTTTTTGCGAAAACCGCAACCTGGATGTTATCCGCGAAGCATTGCATACCCAGCTGGGATATGAAGTAACAGATAAGTACAAACAAAAAACGCAACTGCTGCTGGAGTTATATAAAAAAGGGGGCGATGTTAATACGGCCAACCTTGATATAAAGGAAGCGGCTATTCTAACGCAGCGTGTATTTACGAATGTAGACGGGATAAAATTTTTGAACCACCAGGGCGGCTGCGGCGGAACAAGGCAGGATGCGGCTATGCTTAGTAAACTACTCGCGGCTTATGCAGACCATCCCAATGTAGCAGGTGTAACCATTTTAAGTCTGGGATGCCAGAATCTGCAAACACAGAATTTATTGGATGATATCAAAAAACACAACCCTTTTTTTGATAAACCACTGTATGTGTTTGAACAGCAGCAATCACAAAGTGAAGAACAACTGATCACAGAAGCTATTCGTAAAACTTTTGCAGGATTAATTGAGATCAATAAATTTACTAGAGAGCCAGCCACACTTGATAAACTTTGTATCGGTGTGAAATGTGGCGGCAGTGATGGTTTCAGTGGCATCTCGGCAAACCCTGCCGTAGGCTATTGCTCCGACCTGCTCGTAGCATTGGGAGGTAAAGTTTTACTGGCAGAATTTCCGGAATTATGCGGAGCTGAACAACAGCTGATTGACAGGACCATTGATGAACCAGCAGCTAAAAAATTCATTCACCTAATGCGCAGTTATAACCAGGCTGCAGAAAATGTAGGTTCGGGGTTTGATATGAACCCGTCTCCCGGCAATATAAAAGACGGTCTGATCACCGATGCCATTAAAAGCAATGGCGCGGCTAAAAAAGGAGGCAGTTCCCCGATTGTAGATGTATTGGATTATACTGAACCCGCGGTTAAGCCCGGCTTGAGCCTGGTTTGTACGCCCGGTAATGATGTGGAAGCCACAACAGGCAAAGCTGCCAGTGGTGCCACGCTTATTTTGTTTACAACAGGTTTGGGTACGCCAACAGGCAATCCTGTTTGTCCAACAATAAAGGTGGCCACAAATTCTGCATTGACAAAAAAAATGGGCGATATCATAGACATTAATACAGGCCCAATAATTGACGGCGAAAAAACCATTGAAGAAATGGGCGAAGAAATTTTAGACTATTGTATCAAGGCAGCCAGCGGTGAAATCATCCCCAAGGCTGTTTTGTTAAACCAGGACGATTTTATCCCCTGGAAACGTGGAGTTAGCCTTTAGTATGAATGATGAATGGGCAATAATAAATTGATTTGTTTCTTACACCTTTCACCGGTATCTGCCTACAAGAGAGTGGTTCGAGGTTGATTAAAATATTAAAGTGGATGCAATGAAAAAATTCTTGGATGAAAACTTTTTGCTGAACAGCAAAACAGCACAATTACTATACCACAGTTACGCCAAAAACATGCCCATTATTGATTACCATTGTCATTTGTCCCCGCAGATGATTGCGGAAGATCACCAGTTTCAAAATCTCTCTCAGGTTTGGCTGGCTGGCGACCACTATAAATGGCGTGCCATGCGAACCAATGGCGTAGATGAGAGTTATTGCACTGGTGATAAGACCGACCGTGAAAAATTTGAACAATGGGCGGCAACCGTTCCCTATACTTTACGCAACCCTTTATACCATTGGACGCATTTAGAACTGCAACGCTATTTTGGTGTAACAGATATTTTGAATGGCGATAGCGCAATAAAAATATATGATACCTGTACAGCATTACTGCAAACCAAGGAATACTCTGTCAGAAACCTTTTGCGTAAGATGAATGTGGCACTTGTTTGTACCACCGATGACCCGCTTGATTCATTGGAATACCATATCCAGCTGAAAAATGATGGCTTTGAAATCCCTATCCTGCCTGCATTCCGGCCAGACCAGGCAATGAATGTGAGCCATGCCGCGAATTTTAATGAATATGTAAAGAAGCTGGAAAAAATTACCGGCATTTCTGTTTCTTCGTTTGATGATTTCCTTTTTGCCTTACAAAACAGGCACAATTTTTTTGCTTCTATCGGGTGCAAAGTTTCAGATCATGGATTAGAAGAATTATATACAGATGATTTTACGTGCTCTGAAATTGATACCATTTTTAAAAAAGTACATTCCGGTAAACACCTGAATGAAACAGAACAACGTAAATTCAAATCGGCCATGCTGATACATTTTGCAGAATGGGATTGGGAAAAGGGCTGGGTGCAACAGTTTCACCTCGGCGCATTGCGCAATAATAATACAAGAATGTTACAGAAACTGGGCCCGGATACAGGGTGGGATTCCATCGGTGATTTTTCTCAGGCAGGTTCATTGGCTGTATTCCTGAATAAATTAGACAGCGATAATAAACTCACTAAAACCATTATCTATAACCTAAACCCGGCCGATAATGAATTGATGGCCACAATGATTGGCAATTACAACGATGGGTCGGTTGCAGGCAAAGTACAATTGGGTTCGGCCTGGTGGTTCCTGGATCAAAAAGACGGGATGGTAAAACAGATCAATGCCTTATCAAATATGGGGTTGCTGAGCAAGTTTGTGGGTATGTTAACCGATTCAAGGAGTTTTTTATCCTTTCCACGACATGAATATTTCCGAAGGATCTTATGTAACCTGTTAGGTGAAGAAATAGAGAACGGAGAGTTGCCTAATGATATAGAATGGGTTGGTAAAATAATCAAGGATATTTGTTTTTACAATGCTCATTCTTATTTTGGCTGGCAATCAACCACCCTTTCAAATAATAAGCAGCACGATCGCGTAATGCAAACGTTTTCGTAATTAATTACTGGGATTACCAAGGAATAAGTAAGCTTTGTATAAAGAAACCGGTTTGCGGGCGGTCTTCTATTATTTTATCAATTCTAATATGGCATGGCAT
>JAYSXR010000097.1:0-1742 GCA_043717145.1 Chitinophagaceae bacterium
GGTAGCTACCACCAGGTGGATTCTGATTCTATGTCATTCGAATTATGTGCCAAATCAGGTTTCCGTGAAGCAGGCCGTAAAGCCAAGCCAGTTTTATTAGAACCTATCATGAGAGTGGAAGTAGTAACACCAGACCTATACATGGGAGATGTAACCGGTGACCTTAACCGTCGTCGTGGAATGCTGGAAGGAATGGATAGCCGTGGTAACCTACAGGTGATCAAGGCCAAAGTTCCTTTAAGTGAAATGTTTGGTTATGTTACGCAATTGCGTTCATTATCATCAGGCCGTGCCACCTCAACTATGGAATTCAGTCATTATGCCCCTGCCCCAAACAATATCGCTGAAGAAGTGATTGCCAAGAGCAAAGGCAAAGTGAAAATAGAAGATTAAAATGCAGTTTGATTTTCATAGACAATAGTCCATGAAATACGATATATAAAAGCCCTGTTCTATTTGGAATGGGGCTTTTTATCGCTAATGTAACAATCATTGCATGGTGCGTGGCCTTTGAGATACACCTGTTACGCTAATCTGTATCGTAGGGATCATCCGCCGTATTTTCAGTAAAGAACATTGTGTTATTTGGCTCCCGGCTTGAGTATTCCTACGTATTTAATTCGTACCTGCTTCGCTGTTTATTCGTCTCCGTTTCGTCTCCATTACGTTTACGTTTCGTCTACGCTCCGCTATTTCTTCGCTTTTACCTTTTTTTTGTTCGCTTTGTACCTAATAACAAGCGAAGAAACACCGAAGAAAGCCCGAAAATGGTACGAACCAAGTACGAAAGAATGTCTTAATGTTTTTTACTTGAAATAAGGTTATATCTGGACTTGAATAAAACTTGACAATAATCGTATTCCGCATGTGTCAAGCTTTATGTTTTTGTTCCCAGGTTATACGAAAGGTTTTCTTCCCACGCCATTTATTTGCAATTACTCTGAATAATACCCGCTGCCTCTTTATAGCCTTTGGATAATGCTATCTGCAAATACTTGCAGCCCTCATCTTTTTTACCAAGATTGTATAATGCCACGCCTGTAAAGTATTCTGATTTTCCATCGACTGCGGTTTGTAAAGCGAATACTTTATTAAAATAGGTAATCGATGTATTAAAATCGCCCATATTGAAATAAGCGATGGCCGCATTTTCAAAAATAACATAATTGCCAGGGCTGAACTCAGCGGCTTTTCGAAAGCTTCCGGCAGCAGTTTTATATGCTTCTATCTTACCAGCCTCATCCTTTCTTGCTGCTGCTGCCTGCGCCTTGCTGAAAGCAACTACACCGGCATCGTAATATATTTGTGCCTGGGCAATATCAACCCCTTTTTTTGTTATAACAGGTGCTCCCATAAATTGGGTTATCTCCCTTTTTCTTAATATTAGATCTGCATTGCCGGGAAAGAGGTGCAGGGCACTATCAGCAATTTTTAATAATGGTTCACGTCCTTTGCCTTGCGAATTAAGCATACCCAAAATATACAGATTCCATACATATGGTTCATTGCGGTATTTGATAGCTTCATCAAAGGCTTTTTGAATATTAACTGTATCCTTCTGTTTGGCCAGAACTGCAATTAAGGTTTGATAATACGTTTTTGCCCTTGGTCTTGTATAAAATGCTTTCATACCGTTTATAAAGGCGCTGTCCATTTTCCCAATCGTAAAAAAAAGGCCCGCTTTCAAAAACTCACTGTATGCGATTACGGGGTTGGCAACAGATCCCCTGTTTAATAAAACC
>JAYSXR010000098.1:0-1742 GCA_043717145.1 Chitinophagaceae bacterium
GCTGGTGACCATTCATAGGTACCATCACCGGTTGCAGAAAGATTTACTGGAACTCCTTCACAAACATTGTACAAGGTATTTGTTGAAATAGTTGTGCCAGGAAAAATATTAACTAAAAAACTATCCACTGCATAACAGCCAAAGTTTGTAGTAAGTTTTACGGTGTACAAACCTGCATCTGCATTCTGTAAGTTTGCTATTACCAAATATGGGTCACTGCTTTGAAGGCCGTTAGGTCTCGTCCAAAGAAATGCTGAAAATTCGGACGGAGAAGTTATAGTTAGCTTTTTATCAAGACAACCCAATAGATTTTTTTTTAGGGGCGAATGGTGCACAGGTAATAAAGTGGCTGGTTTGTATGGCTCAACTGCCGATGACAGGATGTAAATAGTTATTACACATTTCGGCTTTTTTTATGTTTCTAAATGTCTCCCGAAATTCAATGTGGTACTGAATATTATGAAATCACTTTAACTTTAATAGCTATCATCTTTAAACGAAAAATCAATATAATTGAACATGCTACATAATTTTGCTGAGCAGATTCACTTAACTTGTAAGCCTAAAATAGGCTATGAAAAATATAATAATTGTTTCTCTTTTGGCAATCATTGCAACCCCAGCTAAATCGCAAAACACAACAGTAAGAACCCAGGTGAATATTGCTGCTGATAAAATTGAACCCAAAGTAATTGCATGGAGAAGAGATATTCATGAACATCCGGAGCTTGGTAATAACGAGGTGAGGACTGCTGCACTTATCGCCAAACATTTAGAGAGCCTGGGAATAGAAGTGAAAACAGGCATTGCTCATACAGGAGTAGTAGGTGTTTTAAAAGGAGGTAAACCCGGACCTGTTGTGGCATTGCGTGCTGATATGGATGCTTTGCCTGTAATTGAAAGAACACCTGTAGCTTTTGCATCAAAAGTAAAAGTGCAATACAATGGCAAAGAAACCGGCGTTATGCATGCCTGTGGCCATGATACACACGTGGCTATCTTAATGGGAGTTGCAGAAGTGCTGGCAGGAATGAGGAAAGATTTAAAAGGGACAGTGAAATTTATTTTTCAACCCGCAGAAGAAGGAGTGCCCCACGGGGAAGAAGGTGGTGCTGAGATGATGATAAAGGAAGGAGTTTTGCAAAACCCTGCGGTGGATGTAATATTTGGTTTACATATCGATTCGCAAACAGAAGTTGGCAAAATAAAATATAGGTCGGGAGGAGTTATGGCGAGTGTAGATGATATGAAAATAATTGTGAAGGGCAGGTCTGCACATGGAGCATATCCTTGGTCGGCAATTGATCCTATTGTAGCTTCAGCTCAAATCATCAATAATTTGCAAGCCATCGTCAGCCGCAATTTAAACATTACCGAAAATCCGGGTATTGTAACTATTGGTGCTGTCAATGGTGGCAACCGTGGTAATATTATACCCGAGCAGGTGGAAATGTTAGGCACCATTCGGGCATTGAAAGCTGAAGATAGAAAAATGCTTATTGAAAGAGTGCGGCAAGTTGTAACCAAAACTGCAGAAAGCGCCGGTGCTTCTGTAGAGGTAATCATTCCATACGAATCCAGTTTTCCGGTAACATTTAATGATCCTGCTTTAACGACAAAAATGTTGGCTTCCATTGAGCAATCCGCAGGTAAAGATAATGTGAGTATAACACTACCTCAAACGGGCGCTGAAGATTTTTCTTTTTACCAGGAAAAGGTTCCCGGCCTGTTTTTGTTTTTAG
>JAYSXR010000099.1:0-15563 GCA_043717145.1 Chitinophagaceae bacterium
CCAAACGACCGCCTGGATGCAATTAAAATACTCCAGTCACTTTCAGGCAGGAAACATACGGTGATTACAGGTGTGGTAATACTTCATGCCGGCGGAGAAATTGCTTTCTCAGATAGTACAGAAGTCGTATTTCATCCGTTAACTGATGAGCAGATTGAATTTTACGTTGATAAATATGAGCCTTATGATAAGGCCGGTGCCTACGCTATTCAGGAATGGATCGGTGTAGTGGGTATTAAAGCTGTCAATGGCGATTTTTATAATGTGATGGGGCTACCTGTTAGCAGGGTGATGCAGGCATTGCACACGATAAATAAGTAAACAAAAACCAGGTATTTTGTACGTTTGGTTCCTTAGTAATTTTTCATCCGCCGAAAAGCCGGTTACTAGTGAATGAACGATTACTGCAATTTATCTGGCAGTTCCTATACTATCATAAACAGGAACTGGCAACATCTCAAGGAGAAATATTAGTTATTGAAAAACCCGGAACATGGAATCATCACCAGGGCCCCGATTTTTCAGCAGCCATCATCCGTAACTGCAGTACCAAATGGGTTGGCAATATCGAACTGCACCTTCGGTTATTGGATTGTTTTAAACATGATCATGCTGTCGACAGTAACTATGCCAATATTATCCTCCGCGTAGTTTGGGAAGAAGATACACCTGTTTAAGACCTGAATGGAAATGCGATACCTACATTGGTTTTACAAAACCGTATCAGTAAATTATTATTAACCCGTTTCAGGGAAATGATGGAGGCAACGGTTCGCGTTCCCTGCCTTTCTTTTCTACCAGCCATTAGCAACCTTGCATAGACTGCCTGGAAAGAAAGGCTGGTAGCAGAAAGGTTATCGCGTAAATCAGCCAATGTGCTGTTACAGCTAAAGCAATCTAACTATCATTGGGAAGAAGTATTCTGGTGGCTGCTGGCCGCCAATTTCGGTATGAAAGTAAGTACTGCTTTGTTTGATCAGGTAGCTAAAAGCATTTCTGTAACCCTTCTTTCCAAACATAAAAACCAGGTACACCAACTGCAGGCATTGCTGTTGGGACAGGCTAACTTATTGTCGGGAGTATATTACGACAAATATGCTTTACTGTTACAGCATGAATACAGGTTCCTTCAAAAAAAATACCAGCTAGTACCTGCGAACAAACAGGCTGCTTTTTTGCGAATGCGGACGGCAGCATTTCCTACTATCTGCCTGGTACAATTGGCTATGTTGGTAAACAATGCAGATCATTTGTTTTCGTAGGCTAAAGAAATTAAAGAGGTAAAAAAAATCCTTAGTCTTTTATGGTCACTGCCAGCAATTATTGGCATAATCATTATCAACTCGATGAAGTTGCTGCCCATAAATCCAAACATTTGGGTAAACAAATGGCAGAAAATATTCTCATAAATACTGTAATCCCTATTTTATTTGCGTATGGATCATATTGTAAAGAGGAGTTGTTTAAAGACAAAGCAAATCATTAATTATACCAGCTTACTGCATAGCATAATCAGGCAACCGGTAAATGGCAATAGCGGGGTATCGTTCACAAATGTGCCCTCGATTCGGAGGCACTTATCGAATTAACAAATTATTATTGTTCCCAAAGGCGGTGTTTAGATTATGTCATAGGCAACAAAATATTGAAAACTTACGTCTATTAGCAGAAGGATTAAGGGGAAATCGTGAGTTCTGAGTACTGAGTGGGTCTATGCAGCCCAGCTGAAGTTTTCATTGGTATTCGATTGCTCACTACTCTCGACCCCCAACTCTCGACCCCCAACTCACCACTAATCATTCACCAATTAAATTGCATGTCAAGTTCAACATCAGGGTGTAGAGTTCTTTCAACTGGGCATGTGCGGGCTGTTTTTTCCAAAAGGTCTTTTTGTTTATCATTAAGTCCTAATCCTTGCGGGAAAAATACATGAACGATGATTTTGCCTATACGGCGGGGATCGCTAGCCATGATCTTGGTAACATCCAAACGGGTGCCGTCTAATTGGATGTTTATGGTGCGGGCTTTAATGGCCATAGTGGTTACCATGCAGGTGCCAAGGGCGGCAACAACCAGGTCGGTGGGTGAAAACCGATCGCCTTTGCCCTGGTTATCGGTGGGAGCATCGGTTTCTATTACCGTTCCGCTTTGCAGGTGGGTAGCCGTGGTTCTCAGGTCGCCTTTATAAATAATTTGTGAAGTCATTGTATCATTTTGCTATAAATTTACAAGTATCAAATTAAATGGAAGTGAAGAACCTATTTTTTATAACATTCATGTTAAGTTCGGTCATCGTTTCTGCGCAGCAGAAAGTGCAAACCCCTGCTGTTTCTGCCAAAATGCAGCAAAGAGCGGAACGACGCGAAAGGATCAACCAACTCATTAAACAGGAAGAAGAAGGCGCATTGATTTTTCAGAAGCAGGGCGCATTTGGCTTTAAATTCAATACCGATGGATGGGGCATGTTTTATGAACATGGCAAATACAAAACCATTACCAAAACCAATTTATGGTGGGCCGAGTTAGGAGAGCGAAAACACCAAAAAGAAGAAAAAGTGCCGACTTTAAATGCTTCACAAGGATTTCTTATCATATCCAGCTATATATATGGCAAACAAAATAATTTCTACTATCTGAAGGCGGGCATTGGCCAGCAAACATTAATTGGCGGGAAAGGGAATAAGAACGGAGTAGCTGTTTCAGCAATTTATGGAGGTGGCATTTCTGCCGGTTTATTAAAACCTTATTATATAGAGATACAAAACCCTTCTACAGGTAAGAAAGAAGAGATCAAATACAATAACAATGACAGCCTTTTCCTGGATCCAACCATTATTTTGGGGAAGGCGGGTCTTGGTAAGGGGTTTAATGAAATCAAATTTGTACCCGGTGTTCATGCCAGGGCAGCCATCCGGTTTGATTATGGCCGTTATAATGAAATACTTTCCGCCATTGAAGTAGGTGTAAACGCGGAGTATTATACCAAGGCAATGCCTATTTTACTCCTGAATCCGGAAAAGAAATTCTTTTTTAATGCCTATATCTCCCTCGTTTTTGGTAAACGAAAGTGAGCTATTTTTGCAAAGTCTGGAGTAAAAAATTAGGAGCTGGGAGTAGCATTACCCCAGCACTTGGCATCTAACTCCTAACTTTTAACTCAAGAAAAAGTGCTGCATGCAAGAATTACCCGTGATAGCCAAAATAGAAGCTTCAGATATTCCTTTAAAAAAGCCTAACTGGCTGCGTGTGAAACTGCCTATTGGTGAAAGCTATAAGCATGTTCGTGGCCTGGTAGATACGCATAAACTGCACACAATCTGTGAAAGCGGTAATTGCCCTAATATGGGCGAATGCTGGGGGGCAGGTACGGCTACTTTTATGATCCTCGGTAATATATGTACAAGAAGCTGCGGATTTTGTGCCGTTGCTACCGGCAGGCCGGAAGCAGTTGATTGGGACGAACCTCAGCGGGTGGCAGAAGCCATTCACCTGATGAAAGTAAAACATGCTGTACTGACCAGCGTTGACAGGGATGAATTGAAAGATGGTGGTTCCATTGTCTGGTATAATACCATCCATGCCGTAAAAAACCTTAATCCGGAGACAACCTTGGAAACGCTGATACCTGATTTTCAGGGTAAAGCCGATCAGGTGCAGCGCATTATTGATGCAGCACCTGATGTGGTTAGTCATAATATGGAAACCTGTGAACGTCTTACCCGTCAGGTTCGTGTGCAGGCTAAATACCGCCGTAGCCTGGAAGTACTGCAAATATTGAAACAGGGTGGTATGCGCACCAAAACGGGTGTTATGCTGGGATTGGGTGAAACAAAAGAAGAAGTGATACAGACCATGGAAGATTTAGTAGCGGTGGGTACAGATGTGTTAACCCTAGGCCAATATTTGCAACCCACTAAAAAACATTTACCCGTGCAACGTTTCGTGCATCCTGATGAGTTTGCAGAATTGCGCGATATAGGGTATAACCTTGGTTTTGATTATGTGGAAAGTGGCCCGTTGGTGCGCTCATCTTATCATAGCGAAAAGCATGTTATAGAGGGGTATGGTAAGCATAAGTGGGAAGAAGAAAAACAAATAGTAACAGCATAATTATCGATAGCGTCAGATTTTATCTGACGTTTCTTTTTATTATTGTCTTTGCTACATTGCGCCGCACATTACTTTGCGTGAAACCTTGTAATATTTATACATGCAGTTATTTAAAATAATAATTATTTTATTCTTACTGTGTTCAACAACACTAAATGCCCAATGGACCTGGAAGAATGTTGATTCGCTCTATCAACCATTGCCGAAGGGAATACATGTGTATATGACCAATGATCTCATAGAAGGGAAGCCCAGTATTGCCTATTATGTAAGTGCTGATTTAAAAGATAAATCACTCGATTTTACTACACAGTTGGGTTATGGCAAACGACTTACTCCCACCCAATATTTTGAACAGGAACAAAAGCCTTTGCTGGTAATGAATACCACTTTTTTTGAGTTTGTACATAACAGTAACCAGAATATGGTTATCAAAGATGGTAAGTTACAGGCGTACCAAGTGCATACCATAGCCGGCAAAGGAAAAGATACCCTTACCTATCGCCATTCTTTTGGAAGTGCAATAGGTATATCAGCCAGAAGAAAAGCAGATGTGGCTTGGTTATATACTGATTCGGCTGATGTAAATGCTTATGCAAGTCAAAAATTAATCAATTCATTTAAAGATTCAGTAATCAATCATACAAAAAAAGAAATGCTCCGAGTTGGATCTTTTAAAAAATGGAAAGTAACCACGGCAGTGGGAGGCGGCCCGGTATTGTTGCAAGACGGCCAGGTGCATGTAACCAATAACGAAGAATTGAAATTTACCGGCAAAGCCATTAATGATAAACATCCGCGAACAGCTATGGGGTATACGGCAGATAGTAAACTGGTACTGATGGTAATTGAAGGGCGCTTTCCCGGAAAAGCAGAAGGTGCCACACTTATTCAGGAAGCACAAATGCTGAAAGAGGTAGGTTGTATAGAAGCATTGAACTTAGATGGTGGTGGAAGCAGTTGCCTGCTCATCAACGGAAAACAAACCATCACTCCGAGTGATAAAGAAGGACAGAGGGCCGTTCCGGCAGTCTTCATAATTAAGGCGGGTAGTCATTAAGCATGAGCAATTTCGAATTCCATTTCTAATAACTGCTTATTTCAATTCCCAAACCAATGCACTGGCACCTAATATCGCCGCATCGGATTCTTTTAGATGGCTGACTAATATTTTCACTTTGTTTTGGAATACCTGTATCAGGTTGGCCTCCATATATTGCCTGGTAGGTTTTAAAATAAGGTCACCCGCCTTGGTAAGCCCGCCAAATAAAATAATGGCTTCAGGACTTGAAAACATTACAAAATTTGCGAGTGCCATTCCTAATATTTTACCTGTGTATTCGAAAATTTCTTTGGCCAGTTCATCGCCTTCCATGGCAGCATCATATACTTTTTTGGAATCCAGCTCTTCTGTAGGAATTTTTCTAAGAAGACTGGGTGTTTTACTTTTTTCGAGTAGTTCTAAGGTCGTTAACCGCACACCGGTTGCAGATGCATAACTTTCCAAAGAGCCATATTTACCTGTGCCTTCATGTAAACGGCCATCGGGTATAATAATGGTGTGGCCCAGTTCACCTGCAAAACCATCATGGCCATAAATAAGTTTGCCGTTCGCTACAATGCCGCTTCCCACACCTGTTCCCAGGGTAATCATTATAAAATCATTCATGCCCTGCGCTGCTCCATACATCATTTCACCCAGTGCGGCTGCATTGGCATCGTTGGTGAGTACAACAGGCAATTTAAATTTATCCTCCACCAATTTGGCAAGTGGCAGAATGCCCTTCCAGGGAAGGTTTGGGGCATATTCAACTGTTCCGGTATAGTAATTTCCGTTGGGGGCACCAAGGCCAATACCTTTCATCCTGCCAACCCCTCCGGCCTGTTCTATCAATGGAGATACATTATTATAGAGATCCTCAATAAAACCATCCAGCTCTTTGTGTTTGCGGGTTGACATTTCGCTGGAAAAAAGAAGGTTACCAAGTCTGTCAACAATACCAAACTTGGTACCGGTACCGCCAATATCTATACCGATGGCTAACTGTTCTACACTAGATTTTGCTTTAGGCATGCTGCTATGCTGGTTTAGAAACTGATCAAAAATATTGGTTTAATGACCACCACCACTGGTGGTAGCGTCATAATCAATGCCCTGCGATTTCAAAATAGACTTAGACCTGATTGCATAAAAAGCCAAATAGGCAAAGCAGCAAACACCTATTATATAGCTATAGTGGATACCTAAGATATGGTCGGCTGCAACAAGTCCTTGTACATAACTTATAATACCTCCACCCATAATCATCATAATTAAAAGACTGCTTCCCTGGTTGGTATGTTTGCCAAGCCCGGCTATGGCAAGTGTAAAAATACAAGGCCATAAAGTGCTACAGAATAACCCAACACTAATAAAAGCAAACACACTGGTTATACCTGAAGTAAGCATGCCAATTATCAATGCTGTAATACCCATCATTGAAAATAGCAATAACATTCTTGCAGGATTTCCCTTACTTAAAATGTCACCGGCTATCATCGCTATAATTACAAAGCCATATACATAAAATGAACTTATATCATGTTGGGCTATTGCATTGACAATTAAGAACACTGCAAATGCGAGGTAGGGCATCAAAAAATTAAGTATTTTTTTGGCACCCATACTTACGTCAAAAGCGCCAACGGCTCCCGTCCACCTTCCCATCATTAAACTTGCCCAGTATAGAGAAATATAAGGTGCCACCTGGTTGGTTGGTAAGTTGAGGTGCTGTTTCATGTATTCAGGTAAATTACTCGCTGTTGCTACTTCTACCCCTACATATACGAATATGCCAATCATTCCCAATACTAATTGCGGGTATTGAAAAACCGAAGCTTTGTGTAATACTTTGCTGTCAACCGTTGCTTCATTTTCAGCAACTGCATCGAGGTCTATTTTATTTGGGATACTTGAGAATTTAAAAAATACGGCGACCAGTAAAAAGGCAAGGCCTAATACCAGGTAAGGGGTTTTAACGCTTTCAATGCTTGCTTCTGTCGAGCCATTACTTACACTTCCGAATATGGCAAAACTTACTAGCAATGGGCCGATGGTAGTACCAAAATTATTAACGCCCCCTGCCATATTTAACCGCTGCGATCCCGTTTTAGGATTACCTATCACAATAGCCAATGGATTGGCGGCGATTTGTTGTAAAGAAAAACCGAGGCCTACAATAAACAAACCTGTGATCATTAAAGTAAAGGACTTGTCGTTAGCCGCAGGATAAAATAGCAACGTGCCAATGGCAGAGATAATAAGTCCTAATGCAATCCCATTCTTATACCCTATCCGGTTAAGTACATCACCACCCAAGAGTTTTGAAATGAAAAAGTAAATGAGAGAACCTACTGTATAGGCCACATAAAAAGCAACAGATACTAATTGACTTTGCGCCTGCGATAAATCGAAGGCCTTTTTGAATACAGGGATTAGGATATCATTGGAAGCAGCAACAAATCCCCAAAAGAAGAAAACGGTGATCAGCGTGCCGAATTGAGACCAGTTAGTTTTTTGATTCATAAGTAATCGTTATAGGTTTAATGTAATGGCATCGTAAAGTAAGTACATTTTACATTTTTAAAAATTTTAAATGTTTATATACTTATTCGTTAAATTCATTGTGAAATTGGATCTGATATTAAAATAACTATATTTCATTCATGGAGATCATTCATGTTAGCGCCGAGTGCTATCCCGTTGCGAAGGCAGGCGGTTTGGGCGATGTAGTTGGGGCCCTTCCCAAATACCAATGCAAAGCCGGACATATTGCCAAAGTTGTCATGCCCATGTACCGAACCAAATTTTTGTATGAAAACGAGTGGATAGTAGACTTCAAAGGGAGTGCGAATTTAGGTAACTGGTTCTTTGAATACACGATCATTAAAGAAGCGACCAATAAACTGGGTTTTGATCTCTTCCTGGTCGATATCAATGGGTTGTTGGACAGACAGAAGATATATGGTTATGATGATGATACTGAACGTTTTACCGCCTTCCAGATAGCAGTGTTAAGCTGGATGAACAGCTGGGAACACCAACCCGATGTGGTACATTGCCATGACCATCATACCGGACTGATTCCATTTATGATGCAGTATTGCTATGACTTCAGCAGGTTGCAAGGCGTGCCAACCGTTTTTACTATTCACAATGGCCAATACCAGGGCTGGATGGGCTGGGATAAAAGCCGATACATTCCCCGTTGGGATCTTTGGAAAAGAGGGATGCTGGACTGGGCGGATAATATTAATCCCTTGGCATCCGGGGTGAAATGTGCTACTAAAGTAACCACTGTGAGCTGGAGTTACATGTCAGAACTGCGTTACAATTCTAACGGCCTGGAAAAATTATTTGAATTTGAGCAGGGTAAATGCGTAGGCATCTTGAATGGCATTGACAATGAAGTATGGGATCCCAAAACGGATAAATACCTCACACATCATTTTAGCGTAAAGGAAGTAACCAAAGGCAAGCAACAAAACAAAAAGGTTTTGTGTGCGCAGTTTGGCTTAAATCCAGCAAAGCCATTGTTCGTTTTTATTGGTAGGTTAGTAGGGGAGAAGGCAGCGGATATTTTACCCGATGCCATCATGTCTTCAATTCACCACACACAGGGCCAGGCAAATTTCCTGATACTGGGAAGTGGTGATACACAGGTAGAATGGCAGTTTCAGCAAATGATTGCACCTTTTCAAGGTATGTTCAATGCCGTGATTGGGTATGATGAAACATTAAGTCATAAGATGTATGCCGGCGCTGATTTTTTATTGATGCCCAGCAGGGTAGAACCTTGTGGTTTAAACCAAATGTACGCCATGCGATATGGAACAGTACCCATTGTAAGAAGTACGGGAGGATTGCAGGATACAGTAGTAGATATGGGCGATACCGATGGCTTCGGCATTCGTTTTAATGAAGCCAGTATTTATGATATAGACTATTCCATAGGCCGGGCAGTATCGGTGTATACAGATCAGAAGCACATGGAAAAAATGCGTAAACACATGATGCAGATTGACCATAGTTGGGAAAGTACGGTTGATGAATATACGCAGGTATATGCAAGTTTAAAGTAAAGTCAAGTAAGGGTCTTTTGTTTGTAACAATTGTAAAAAATTAAAATCGCTCAAATATGAATAGTATTTCAAAAGCTGTAGTGGCCGTGATACTGGGTGGTGGTGCAGGAAGCCGGCTGTACCCGTTAACTTCCAGCCGTTCTAAACCTGCTGTACCTATAGCCGGTAAATACAGACTGGTAGATATTCCCATCAGTAATTGCATTAATAGCAATATCAATAGAATGTTTGTGCTTACGCAGTTCAACTCTGCATCGCTTAATAAGCACATTAAAAATACCTATCACTTCAGTGCATTCAGTACGGGGTTTGTAGATATCCTGGCGGCTGAGCAAACGCCCGATAACCCGGGTTGGTTTCAGGGAACGGCAGATGCGGTTAGGCAATCACTCCGGCATATTTCCAATTTAGAATTTGAATACATACTTATCCTGAGCGGCGACCAGTTATATCAAATGGATTTTAGTGAAATGATGGAAGCACACAAGTCAAAAAGAGCTGATATTTCTATTGCTACTATTCCCGTAAACGACCGCGATGCACCGGAATTCGGAATATTGAAAACAGATGAGAACAGTTTTATCACTTCTTTTATAGAGAAGCCTAAAAAAGACCTGTTACCTGAATGGGTAAGCGACACGGGTGCAGAAATGCAAAAAGCAGGTAAGCATTACCAGGCATCTATGGGTATTTATATTTTCAGCAAACAGGTACTATATGATTTACTAAATACAGCGCATCCAAAAGCGACAGATTTTGGTAAAGAGATCATACCTGATTCCATTGCACATTATAAAGTGGTAGGCTTTCAATATGATGGATATTGGACGGATATTGGAAACATCTATTCTTTCTATGAGGCCAATCTTGCGCTTACACAGGAGATCCCGCCGTTTAATTTATTTGATAATAATAAAACAGTGTATAGCCGCGCAAGGATGTTACCGCCGGCAAAGATTAGTGGCACTACTTTAGAAAAAACAATTATTGCAGAAGGTTCCATCATCCATGCCAGCAGGATCGAACAAAGTGTGGTGGGCATTCGCGCCAGGATTGGTCATGGCACTACCATCGTAAGTACTTATATCATGGGTAATGATTATTACGAAACCATTGAAGAAATGGAGCAGAATAAAATTAACGGTTTGCCCAAGATCGGCATTGGCGAACGTTGTTATATAAAAGATGCGATTATCGATAAAAACTGTCGCATTGGCAATGATGTTCGCATCAATGGCGGCTCGCATTTGGCTAATACAGACCATGCTTTGTATAGCGTAAAAGATGGCATTGTGGTGGTTAAGAAAACAGCAGTATTACCTGATGGATTTGTGATTTAAGTAAGCCATACGCTGTTAGCCGCAAGCTGCTGATCTGTAACACTAACGTATTTGTTTTTCCAATACTAAAGACATACAGATAGATGCTCAAAAAACATCCGGGAGGGATGTTTTTTATTGTATTTTAGAGTTCGTGTATTTAATACATATTCATTGCTATAAACGATTGTCATGGCCTCATCAACTCCCATGCCCGCTTCGGCGAGTACCAGTCCCAAGCCAAGGTTAAGCCTTGCCCAAATATTCTTTATGAGTTTTGGGTTCTTAGGTATCCAGTTTGGGTTTGCTTTACAGAATGGCAATACCAGCCGTATACTGCGTTCATTTGGTGCAGATGTAGACCAGTTGCCTTTGTTCTGGATAGTGGCGCCATTAGTAGGTATGATAGTGCAGCCATTGATTGGACACTACAGCGACCGGACGTGGAACCGCTTGGGGCGGCGTAAACCCTATTTTTTAGCCGGCGCACTTTTATCATCGGCAGCACTGATCTTTTTACCTAATTCAGGTGCTATGTCGTCTGTGGTGCCCGCTCTATGGATCGGTGCAGGAATGGTGATGATTATGGATGCTTCTTTTAATGTAGCCATGGAGCCCTTTCGCGCATTGGTGGCAGATAACCTGCCGGATTCACAAAGAACCAGTGGATTTGCCGTGCAAACTTTTCTGATTGGCATTGGTGCGGTGGTGGGTTCAGAGCTTCCTTCTTTCCTGGCTAAACATGGGTTTTCGCAGGAAGCGGGCAGCAGCGGGGTGGCAGATAATATCCGTTACTCTTTTTATATTGGTGCCGCGGTATTTGTTATTGCTATACTGGTAACGATATTCAAATCAAAAGAATACCCTCCCGCAGAATACCAAAAATACCATGGGAGGAATGAAGCGGCTGAAAAAGCAGGCCTTTCAGAAATATTTAAAGACTTTGGTCGGATGCCACGCACCATGCGGCAATTGGGACTTGTGCAGTTCTTTTCTTGGTTTGCACTGTTTAGCATGTGGGTATTTACAACAGATGCTGTAGCCACGCATGTATATGGACTTACAGGTGATTATGCAAAATCTGTCGCGTACAACGAAGCGGGTAACCATGTTAGTTCTGCTTTTGGTACCTATAATTTAGTAGCAGCCGTATATGCTTTATGCCTTCCCTTGGTAGCTAAATTCTTGGGAAGAAAAGGAACGCACGCTTTTTCATTAACTGCCGGTGGGATAGGGCTGATATCCATTTATTTTATCAAGGATCCTGCTATGCTTACTTATTCGATGATTGGGGTAGGGCTGGCATGGGCAAGCATACTTGCCATGCCTTATGTGATCTTATCAGGTTGTATACCCCCAGGTAAATTGGGTATTTACATGGGTATTTTTAATTTCTTTATCACCTTACCACAGATTATCAATGGTGTATGTGGTGGATGGATCGTAAAACACTTGTATGGCGGCCAACCAATTTATGCCATCGTTCTTGCAGGCTTCTTTATGCTTTGCGCAGCAGTAAGTGTATTGTTTGTGTATGATGAGGGGGCCATTAAAATAAAGCAGGGGCTTGAATAAAATGTATCTTTTAATTAATAGCCCCAATCACATACATATACTGTATGCGCAACGGCGCCCATTTTACTGTTCTTGCCAAAAAAGGGGTATATTAGAAGCACTTAAATAAAAATCAAAACAATGCAAACAGGAACCGTAAAATTTTTTAACGAAGCCAAAGGCTTTGGTTTTATCAAAGAAGACAGCAGTAACAAAGAGTATTTTGTTCATTCATCTGGGTTAAAAGAAGAGGTAAAAGAAAACGATAAAGTTCAATTTGAGGTTGGCGAAGGCAAAAAAGGCCCCATGGCAGTGGATGTGATTTTGGTAAG
This sequence comes from Chitinophagaceae bacterium, assembly GCA_043717145.1. Classification (GTDB taxonomy): domain Bacteria; phylum Bacteroidota; class Bacteroidia; order Chitinophagales; family Chitinophagaceae; genus Sediminibacterium. Next base: position 12,437 of record JAYSXR010000099.1, read on the forward strand.
ATAAATAAACAAAGACGTCATTTCTATCGGTTAGAGGTGACGTCTTTATTCATCAGTAACACAGCCGCTTTTTAAATAAAGCAGCTTTTAAATACTTGTCTGCATACTTCCCCCAATCTTTTAGGCTGGATTTGATATCATCTCTCAAAGGGGTAATGGGCACTCAAAATGAGTTGAAACTATTTCAATATCCTGTACAGTTTATACAAAAAAGTATCGGCGGTCAAATCATTATTTGCCAGATATTCCTGTTAGCATTGCGGCCCCAATCTTTCATCAATGATTTCAATTGCTGTTGCAGCTGGTTATTATTGATGACTTTTCCTTTTTTGGGTGCTGCCATATCTGTTTCTTTTACTTCAATAAGTTCCAACTTGGTAGCATACCAGGTAGCATGTAATCGTGGAATAGCTAAGCCGAGTATCATTCCCGGTAAGCCGTTAAAACCTTCAGGCCCGCTGGTACATAATATCTGTTCAGAGAAAAAGGCTACAACAAAAACCGAATCCATAATGGTAGCCGTTGCTTTGCGGCATTCAAGGCCCGCAATGGTCCTTATATCATTGCTAATCTTCCAGTTTATTTTTTTCAGGCTGTCCTGCAGCAGGTATGTGTTTTCATATACATTTTTCTGCGTAATGGATGTTTGATTGGCAAGATCATTATATACCACGTTATCATTAGCCTGCCCGTTTACCCAATCGGGTGGCCTTTGTGTAACCTGTACTTCCCTTCCGGGTTTGTACAGGCTTTTAGCATCGTTGAAATAAAGGTCAAAATAGCTACTACCTGTTTTAGCTATATTTTTTTTGAATGCATCTACCCAGGTTGTATTATCGCTCCCTGCAAAATTATCTTCCAATACTTTGTAGGTATTGACTAATTTTTCATATTCTATTTTTCCTTTTGTAATAAATGTTTGTTGTGCTTGTATTTGCAGAACAAAACCTGCGATGATAAATATTATTAAAAAAAATCTCATACAATTATTATTTTAGTCTGGTAATTTTATTTTGTAGCGCTATTAGTTGATGAAGTTGCATTTCGGGTAAAGTTCCATATAAATGATACGAGGAAATACCTGTGTAATGTTTCGAATGTAGTTTCTGTTACCGTAGTTGATCCTGTATTCCTGTTTACCCCTTTGTTCTGATCAAGGATATCAAAGGCTGAAACGCGAACCTCACTTTTCTTATCCTTGAATAATTTCTTGGCCAGGTAAGCATCCCAAGTAACTACGTTATTATTGGTTTTGAATACTTCCGTTCTCTGGCGAAAACTGGCCGATACTGATTGCGCTATCTCGAACTTGCCAGGCAGTTGGATATTTAACCCCATATAGGTGTTCATACTCCAATAATCATTATTCACATCGTGCCGTATAGTGGATGAGGCAGTGTTATAAGTGAAACTATTACCTATGTAGATATCAAATTTATTTTCCTTGTATTTAGAAAAACCAAGGCTAATACTATGGTTGCCACTATGACTTTCATTTAGTAAGCCATTTAAATAACCGCTGCTTACATTTTCATAAAATGAATACCCTGTATTAATATTGATCCCCCACAATTTCGGTAGCTTTTGGCTGTAACCAATCCTTGCGCGGTAATTGTAATTGCCATTCAGGTTTATATATTGATAGCGGGTTCTGCCTATACTGTCTGTAACAGTACTGTTTCTAATGGCATTATTGGTTATACTATAACTGGCACTCATGTTAATGCCCCTTTCTTTCAATACCTTGTAATCATTGTAATTAGCATAAATATTATGCGTAAATTCTTGTTTCAGGTTGGGGTTACCTATCTGTACATTTAATGGGTTGCTGTTGTCTGCTACCGGTTGTAATTGTTGTATGCTTGGCTGCCTTGTGTTGCCATTATAGTTGATGGAAATTCTTTTGGTGCTGTTAAACTTGTACGTAAATCCGGCCCTTGGAAAAAAGTTATTATAGGCATACCTGACAGTTGAATCTTTGATCAGGTCTTTTTGTGCAATATCGGCCCGCGCAATATCACCACCCCCGAAAATGCTGTATTTTTTTGAGTTATAACGCAGCACGGTTCCGGCTGAATTGGTCAACACATCATACGCATAATCATTGCTGAAGGTCTTATTCAGGTTGGCATATTTTCCAGATGCATTTTTATCGTAGGATAATAGCCGGGATTCAGTATTGGTTTTACCAAGGCCATAACTAACTTCGATGGTGAGGGATTTAGTGAGGGCATCTGTATAAGCCAATTTACTGGTCAGGGCTTTATTCAGACTGCCATTTATTTTTTCCTGATCCGTAGTATCAGACCTGAAAATGGTGGAAGATTTGTCATAATAATTGTTCAATGCATACAGAAAACCACCCGTATTGGTTTCTACATAACGTTGATCAATATTTAAGGAAAGTGTTCTCCCCGCTTTTTTAAATTTCTTTCTCAATATTAATGATGCATTCACTGACTGATCATCGGCAGCCGATGAGGTAACCCGGTTACTTCGATTTACAGGGTTGCCGAATGCATTCAATGCTTCACTGGTAAAGAGTGAACGGGTTTGGGTATTACCTTTGTAGGCACGCAAGGTTAATTTTGCAGAAAAGGAACTGTCGAAAGCCCAATCATATGTTCCGCTGAGTGTATTCCTGTACTTATCTGTATAAGAAGTACTGCTTTGCTTGTTGAAGAAAAGTGTATCAGGTAATATGGATTGCGATACGGTAGTACCCGTGCCTTCAGTAATGATCTTGCCGTATTTATAACTTCCGTTAAGATTTTTTCTGTCTTCACTGAACTTGTTACCATAGTTAATTCCTGCACTCCAGCTTTTAGGTATACCCTGGCCGTAGGTATTGCTAAAATCATCATAACTGCTAAAGCCGATTGCCGTATTGCCATCATCCATCATAAACGTTTGTGGGCTATTGTCTCCGTATTTACTCGATTCATCCCAACTGAGGCCTGTTTTACCGGTACTGCTCATAATGCCATAAAAGGATAACCTTCTTTTGCCTTTGAAGGCATTTGCCATGAGGCTGTTGTTCCATTTATCATCAGGGCCGCCGGCTGCTTCCAGTTTGCCGAATACTCCCCGCTTTCGGTCTTCTTTTAATTTCAGGTTTAGGGTTTTT
>JAYSXR010000100.1:0-1732 GCA_043717145.1 Chitinophagaceae bacterium
CAAATGTACCAGCCCCGTTGCTGCAAATATGGAAAGTATTTCATCCCATCAGATGCTGATGGAATTGTCCTGGATGTTCTTTACTTTGGCAAGCAAAAAGTAATCCAGCGTTCACACATCTTCATCACTTATTTCTGCAGAACTATTTGAATAATATTTACATGAATAATTACTGTAGCAAATAATTATGATGCTAAGGTTTCATGCAGGTCACGATACTTTTTAATAATATTATGTGATGTTCTGAGAGACGATTTTTGGTCCATGATCATTTGACGTGTCTCAGCATTGATTTCTGCATCGGAACCTAAAGCCTCATCATAGGCTTTTTGCGCCGCATCTTCACCAAATTCACAGGCTTCAAGTATGGAGAGCCTTTCGTTGCTGGCAAAAGTGGCTTTAATCTCCATCCAGGTACGATAAATCTTACCTGATACAGTGGTGTCGGTAACCGGTTCGCCACCCAATTTTTCAACTGCATTGTTTAATTCACTCACATATTCCCGGCTTTCATTCGCCATTTTCCTAAACAAAGCTTGTAGATCAACATCAATGGCTGTTATTTCACTAACTGCTTTTTGGTAGCCGTTTATGCGGTCATTATTGATCTTAATAAGATCATTTAGGACTTCGACCAATGATTCATTTGTTTCCATGTGGCTTTATTTTGTTAATAGGTAAAAATGCATGCCATCATTAACACCATAATTGCAATATTCCGGAAACATAAATTGTAGAAAAAAATTCCCGTAATTATAGGGTATGTAATCTAGATTGAACCCAGAAATAGGTTAATCTTTTCATGGTTTGAGCCTTAGAGTTATGGTATCACTTGTGCCGGTTTCATGTTTTCAAATCTTTAAGCCATACCCTATTACACCGGTATCCTTCATCAAAGAAGCGTAAGTAATGACATTAATACTTCCTCCTCACTTGAAAGCCTGGCATTATTGTCATTTTGTTCGATTTTATCGATTCGTTGCAAATAAGTACTATTTCCTTTTCCTCATACATACCGATCAGCTCGGGATGAACATATTATTTTTTGCAAACTGAACGGGTATTACCCATTTTGTTGCTTACCTTATCTAATGCCAGGTTAATAATATGCCTGCATTGATGCTGATTTCCTGAAAATCAATATTTTTAAATGCCCATAATAAATTGACGCACCCTGGCCATGTTCTGAAATCCCTCGCTGTAAAGGTATCACCGGTGTGTTCCTTAATATATTGATTAATTATTCCTGAATCAATGGGTCTTTGTTGGCCGTTTGCATCATAATATTGAAACAATTCTTTGAAGGGTATATTCCTGCATTGTTACACTTTACGGACAAGTTTTTTATGGTTTAGGATAATATTATGGTAAATCCCTTTTTGCCTTTAAAAAAAAGACTATTCCGGGGCCTTCAATGTTTACATGTTTCTCGTGGAAAGTAGTTAATCCATGCGACTCATTCAGTTTTTCGTATTCTGTATTTCCTATCATGATATAAGTCAGCTCCATTAAACTGATGACAGCGGCGACCACTTTTTTTCATTAAGGTTTAGCAGCGAATGGTCTTTTTCAACCTGCAACCTAGGGGAGGGTATTTGTGAACCAAATTCCAACAGTTTGTGAAATTTAGTTTTATTACATGATATATTCGAGAACGAGTAGTAACGGTATTTTTTGCGTTCTCGTGCATCAAATCCGTTTGACTGTATATGGCCATTTTCTTGGGGGCATA